>JACQGX010000415.1 GCA_016199265.1 Chloroflexota bacterium
GCCCCTCGTCCCCAGCCTTGCCGGCTGAGTAGTCACGATTCAAGTACACAGCGCCAACATCGTGGACGGCCGGCGCATTACCGACTTCGGCTGGGATGCCGCTGCCCTGCCCAGAGGCAAGGCCGGCCCGGCAATGCAGGCGAGCGGCCCGGCCTGGGCGCTCGGCGCTGCCTCGAGGGCACAGGAGGAAGCGTGGGCGCTGGCCAAGCACCTGACCAGTCCTGAGTCGCAACAGCGGCTGGCCCAGGGCGGCGCAGCGCTGGTCGGTCGCAGGTCCGTCGCCGAGACCGTCTACCGGCAGTCGACCCAGCCGCCCGCGCACGCGCGGGTGTTCCTGGATGGTTTGGCCTACGTGCGCCCCGACTCGTTCACGGCCAACTGGGCCGACGTCGAACGCGCGATGAACGAGGAATTGGGCCAACTCTGGCGGGGCGAGCGCAGCGCCCGCGAAACGATGGCGGCGATCAAGCCGCGCGTCGACTCGCTGCTCAGAGCCACCAGGCGTTAGCTCCTCCAGTTCCAGCGGTCACCTCATCCTGAGCTCGCCGCGTCCGTGATAGCCAGCGCCTTGTCGATGACCGCGAACACGTCTCGCAGCTCGGACTCGGTGATGGTGAGCGGCGGGTTGGTGTGGAGCAGGTTGCGCCACGTGAAGGCGTACACGCCGTTGCCTGCCAGGTACGCGCCGAGTTCCGTCATCTCCGGGCTGGTGCCAACGTAGGGCGCCATCGGCTCTTTCGTCGTCCGGTTCTTCACCAGTTCGATGCACCCGAACAGCCCGATGCTGCGCACGTCCCCCACCGAGGGGTGCGCGGCCTTCAGGTCGTCCAGCAGGCGGGCCATCACGTTGCCCATGCGCCTGGCATTCCCCACAAGGTCGTCTGCCTTCTTCACGCGCAGGACGGCGACGGCCGCGGCGAGGCTCATCGGGTGCGCGCTGTAGGTGAGGCCGCCGTAGTAGACCTCGTGCTCGAAGTAGTCGGCGATCCTCCCGCTGATCGCCACGCCCCCCAGCGGCAGGTAGGCCGAGGTGAGGCCCTTGGCCATGGTCATCAGGTCGGGCGTCACCTGCCAGTGATCCACGGCGAACCACTCCCCGGTTCGTCCGAGCCCGGCCATCACCTCGTCGCAGATCAGCAGGATGCCATACCTGTCGCAGATCCGGCGTAGGCCCTGCAGGTAGCCGTCGGGCGGGACGATGATGCCGTTCGTGCCGGTCACCGTCTCGACGAACACCGCGGCCACCGTGTGTGGGCCTTCGTACATCAGCACTTCTTCGAGCTGGTCGAGGCACCTGCGGGCGAACACCTCGTCGCCGTCACCTTCCCGGTACAACTGGCTGCGGTACTTGTCGGGGTCGAAGATGTGGACGACGCCAGGGATGCCCGGCTCGCTGGCCCAGCGGCGGTGGTCGCCGGTGAGGGAGATGGCGCCGGCGGTCGCCCCGTGATAGGAGCGGTAGCGGGCGACCACCTTCTGCCGTCCGGTGAACTGCCGCGCCATCCGAATCGCGTGCTCGTTGGCCTCCGCCCCACCGAGGGTGAAGAAGAACTTGTCGAGGTCGCCGGGAGTCACCTCGGCCAGCTCCTGGCCGATCTCAGCGCGCACCTTCGTCGCCATGCTCGGGCCGGCGTACACCAGCTCGTCGGCCTGCGCCTTGATCGCGTCCAGGACCCGCCGGTCGCCGTGCCCGACGTTCACGCACATCAGCTGCGAGTTGAGGTCCAGATAGCGCTTGCCGCTTGCGTCCCAGAAATAGACGCCCTTGGCCTTCGCCATCGTGAGCGGCACGACGGTGCCCTGTGTCGACCACGAAAAGAAGGTGTGCTTCTTGGTCAGTTCGACGAGATCCTTGGTCATCATCAGGTACGTTCTCCCTCGCGAGCGCGGTGTCCCGCCTCGGCCAGCCTGATGTGCACACCCCCTCACCCGTAGACCCCCTGGTATGCGTTCCTCCTCGACGTCTCGGCCGAGAAGCTGCCCGCCGCTACCTCGGCGTTCGCGCCCGCTGCGCGTCCCGAATCGCTCTCCAGCCGATCCGCACGATGCCCTGCTCCTCGACGGTCCTTGCGATGTCCGGATCGGCCGTGAACAGCCGGTGATCCTCCACGTAGGCGGCGGGCCCGCCTTTGGCTCTGAACTCCTCCGACTGCAGGGTCGGATGGATCCAGAAGTCGGTCACGCCCGGCTGCAGCTCGCGTAGCCGCCGCACGTAGAAGTCCTTCTGGCTCTCGTCCGGACGCTTGCTGCCGATCCAGTCGTCCGACTGCAGGATGCCCTTCGCTGCTACCCGCCGCCGCAGTTCGGGATGTCCCCAGGCTTCCACCCCCGCCTGGCTGTTCATCCGCAGCGGCAGGTCATAGCGCTCACCCAACCGCAGGTAGAGCCTGCCGAAGCGTTCCACGTCCCCAGGGAAGATCCCGTCGTGCGGGTCGAGGTGCGTGACGTCGATCCCCAACCCCAGCGCCATCTCGATCTGCGCCCGGCACTCCCGTTCCACTTCGTCCTCAGTGGCGTGCTCCCAGACCTGCGCGCCGGTCCGCCACATGTACCCCTCGGGGTCGTACAGCCCGGGGGCCTCCGCGCGGGAGCTCAGCGGCCGCCAGCGCATCCGCCGCGACTCGCAGGTCAGCACCAGGTGCACGCCGAAATCGCCTTGGGGGTGCGACCGGGCATACTCGACAGCCTCCATCACCCAGGGACAGGGCATCGTCAGGGTCGCCGACGTCGCCAGCCCGTGCTCCAACGTGTCCATGGTGGCCGCATTATGAGAATGGCAGAGGCCAAACTCGTCGCAGGTGACGATCAGCGCCTTGGCCTGGGCATCGAGCCCCAGTAGCTCGACCACGCTCTTACCCGTCTCAGAACCCATGATTCACCTCCTGTCCGTCATCGACATCGGACGGTATGCGTTCGCCAAGGTACATCCTCCTTGGCCAGGGCGATGGCCCTCCGTGTGTGTCTCGCGTCGCCCTTACCCCACGCCGGTCCAGTCCAGGATCACGCCCACCGCCCGCGTGCGGTCCTCCAGCAGCATGCCGTAGGCGGCCGCCGCCTCGGCCGCGGGATACCGGTGGGTGATCAGGTCCCGCACGTTCACCAGCCCGGCCGCCAGCAGATCGAAGAACAGCTCCCGATGCCGGCCTTGGGTCCAGGGGTGGTGCGGCGTCTCGGCGGGCGGGTGGGTGCTGGCGTGGGCGCCGATCACGTACAGGCCAAGCCGGTGCACCTCGTCGTGGAAGTCCACCTGGCTGAGCCCGCGCGTTGAGCCCAGCAGGATGGCGCGTCCCTCCCGCCGCAGCAGCCGCAGCAGTGGCGCCACCACCGCCGGGTGACCCGTCACCTCGAACGCCGCGTCGGCGCCGCGCCCCCGGCTCAACCGGCGTACCTCGGGCAGCGCGTCCGCCACCGGCAGGCACAGCGTGTGGGTGGCGCCCAGGCGGGCGGCCAGCTCGAGCCGCCCCGGAGCTAGGTCGACGACGATCACGGGGAGGCCGCCGGATAGGCGGGCGAACTGAGCCGCCAGTTGCCCCAGCAACCCGACGCCGACGAGCACGACCACCTCGCCCAGCTCGATCCGTGCCCGGCGCACACCGTTCAGCACGGTGACCGCCAGCGTGACAAAGGTGGCCTCCTCCGCGCTGATGGCCGGCGGCAACGGCCGGACGCGCCCCTGCTCGACGACGACCGGGCTGGCGTGGGAGGCCCCGCCTGCGACGAGCATCCCGGGCTGGACCCCCTGTACGCCCTCGCCGGTCGCCAGCACGCGGCCCACGTGGCTGTAACCCGGCCGCCAGGGGTAGCGCACATAGTCGGCCCAGGCGGACCCCGCCGAGAACTCCCCGGACAGCCCGGTCAGCTCCGTCCCCGTGCTGATCAGGGTCTTCTCGGCCTTCACCAGCACCTGGCCGGGGCCCGGCTCCCCCACCTCGTATTCCTCCAGCGCCACCTGCCGGGGCGCCGCAAACACCACACGGAGACCTCGCATCTTGCTGCACCTCCTCCTTGTGCGCATCGAACATGGCTGTATTGTCGTGGCCGGTGGTGCCAGCACTGGCACGCGGCACTTCAAGAGGCTGGATAGTTGCGCTTCAGAATCTCGTTCAGCTTGGCGTTGACCTGCTGCAGCCCGGTCAGAAGCCCGAGGTCGCCCCGCACGATGGGCAGTAGGAACTCCCGTGCCACGGCGTTGAGCTCGGTCGTGCTCAGCACATCGTCCGTCGGGTCCGCCCGGGCGATGCGCGGGCTGTCCACGGCGAAGGCCTTGATCAGATCGTCCGTCCAGCCGGGGATCTGCGCCGGGTAGTCCTTGGGCGCCGGCGCAGAGCCGATCACCTCCACGATGAAGCGCGAGAACGGCATCGCCGGCTTGTGCATCAGCCAACGCACCAGCCGCCAGCGCGCCTCCGGCTGCTTCGCTCCCTTGGGCGCCATCAGCGCCAGGCCGTACGAAGACGTGAACGGCTTGAGCCCCTGCTTGGGGGGCGGGACCGTCGCCCCCAGATCTTCGAAGATCTCCCGGTAGCCTAGCGCCCGCAGTTGCAGGATCGGGAACCAGATGCGGTGCTCGGACGCCGTCGCGAACCCCTGCTGCCAGGACCCCGCGTACCCCATCTGGCCCACCTGCGTGACCCCGGACTCCACCAGCCGCCGCCACCAGCCGACCGCCGCCACCGCCTCCGGCGACGCCACATCGATCTTGACCGGCCGATCGCCGGCAAACGTGTACATCTGGCCGCCGAAGCGGCCGATCATGCTGTTCAACTGCCACGCGAAGGGGATGCCTTCCGCCAACGCGAAGCCGAACCGGCTGTAGACGCCGCCGGCTTTGCGGGTCAGCTTGGTGGCGTACTCGAACACCTCGTCGGTGTTGGCCGGCGGCCGGCTCAGGCGATCCTCTTGGTAGTAGGCCTTGCGGTAGAAGTGCGCCAGCGGCTGGAACTCGGTGGGATAGCCCACGACCTTGCCGGCCGCTGTCACCATTTCCACAGCGCCGGGGACATACTGCTGCTTGACGTACTGTTCGTCCTCCCGCGGCACGGCCACGGCCAGGCCGCTCTTCGTGAAGGTCCTCGGACTCGCCGAGTAGTTCCAGACCTCCGGCGGGTCGCCGCCTGCTACGCCCACCGTCAACTTGTCCTGCATCTCGCCCCACGGCACCGTCTCCAGGCCAACGGTGATCTTCTCCGTTCGCCCCTGAGTGCCGTTGTAGTCGTCGATGATCCGTTGCGCGGCCTGGCCCTGGGGACTGCCCGCCGCCCAGTGGAACGCGATCCGCACCGCCGCCGGCACCGCCGCCGGCATCGCCGGTTCGCCGCCGCGGAGCGGCCCACACGTGGTCGTCAGTGCGGCGGCCAGCGGGCCCGCCGTTAGGGCCTTGACGCTGCCCCGTATCACCATCCGACGCGTGCTGCCACCTGAACATGGATCATCTTGCGTTGCCATCGCCGATCTCCTCTCTTAGGATTCTCTCCCTAGGAAAACGATTTCGTGGGCTCACACCAACCACCTGCCTCCGCGCTCGCTCCTGTAGCCACCTCCTCTCTCGGCGTCGCTCGCAGACACCCTCCTTGCGATTTGACCACGACTTTCTGCGCCCGCAGAGCGGCGCCGAACGCCTCGTTGGCGACGGCTTCATCGCATAGCGTCCTTGATCACTGCTCGCAGATACTCACAGGCGAGACGGGCGTTCTTGTCCGCGAAGTCGCGGCCGACCGTCTGGCCGTCCACCACGGGCAGGGGGTGGCACAGTTCATAGCCGAGATAGCCGTCATAGCCGATCTCGCGCAGGGCGCGGACGAAGGCGGGCAGGTGGGGCAGGTAGAGGTCAATGTGGTCCGTTTGCAGACGAGTCAGGCTCTCGTCGATCGCACGCAGGATGTGGACCCGCGACAGGCCCCGATCGTTGGGTCCTTCCCCGACGGGGTTGAAGACCTTGGTGGTCGCGACCAACTGGTCACGGCGCCCTCTGAGCACCTCGCCCACGAGCCGCTCCGAGCGCCCGTCCTGATAGACGTTGGCGCAGTCGATGAAATTCACCCCCAGCTCGATGGCGCGCTCGATGGTCGCCCGGCAGGTGGCGTCGTCGGGGCGGGCGCGAAAGCCGGTACCCAAACAGATGGGCGACACCTTGACGCCCGTCCGGCCCAGGTTGCGATACTCCATCAGCGGCGGCTCCTCACGGCTCGACGATCACTTTCTGTGCGCTCAGGGACGCAGCGAACGCCTCCGTTATCTGTCCCACCGGGAAGACCCCGGAGATCAGCGGCTGCACGCGGATGCGCCCCGCCGCCACCAACTCCTGCGCCTCCCGCAGCTCGGCCATCGCTGTGCCGGTCGAGCCGTGGACGGTGAGGTGCCTGCTCACCACTGTGCGCGTCGACAGACCCCCGGGGTGGCCGGAGCCGACCAGCACCAGCACGCCGTACTTGTGCAAGGCGTCGACCGCCGTCGCCAGCGGCGCGTCGTTCCCGCCGACGCACTCGAAGGCCACGTCCAGCTCGCCGGCCGGGGCGGCATCGCGCCCTACCTGCAGCGGTCGCAGCCCCAGCGAGGCGGCCACCTCCAAGTGCCGCGGGTCGGTGTCGGCCACCCACACCTCGGCCGCGCCGCGCACGGTGGCCGCCTGCGCCACGAGCAACCCGATCGCCCCCGCGCCGACGACCAGGCAGCGCTGGCCCTGTAGGCCGGCGCGGCTCGCGGCGTGGAGGCCCACGGCCGCCGGCTCGACGACGCTGGCCTCCTCGAATGAGAGCGCAGGCGACATCGGCAGCAGGTTGCGCACAGGCACGGCCGCGTACGCGGCGAAGGCGCCCGGCCGGCTGTAGCCGATGGTCCCGCGCACGCCGCGGTCACCTTCGCAGTCGGCAAACTCGCCCCGGCGGCAGGCCGGGCAGGCGCCGCAGCCGACGAGGGGCGCGACGACGACGGCGTCGCCCTGCCGGAGGCCGCCGGCGGCCGCGCAGGCACTGCCGAAGCCGGCGATGGTGCCGGCGAACTCGTGGCCGGCGATGCGCGGCGGCCGCTCGCGCTGAAACTCGTGCTTGTCGCTGCCGCAGATGCCGCTGGCGCGCACGCGCACCAGCGCCTCATCCGGCGCCGGTCGGGGCACGGCGACCTGACGCAACTCAAACTGGCCCGGGCCGGCATTGAATGCCGCCGGCATCGTCGCTGGCGTGGCCGCCGGCAGGCGTTCTTCGCTTCGTGCTCCGCTTCGTGCACTCACCGATCATCTCCTTCCAGCCCACTTGGCAGCCATTCGTAGTGCGGCTCGAGTCGAATCTGCTGCGGCGCGGCTTCGCCCTCCCGGGCGAGGGCTTGCGCCAGGAGCGCCAGCGCGCGCCGCCCCAACTCCTGGCCGGGCTGGATCGCCGCCGGCCAGGGGGCGCCGATCACCCGCAGGGCCTCGTAATCCTCCAGGCAAGAGAGGGAGAGATTGACCGTGTCGAAGCCGGCGAAGCGCACGTCCCGCGGCACCTGGATGCCCCGCGCCGCCAGCGCGCTGAGGGAAGGCTGCATGTAGGCGTAGCTGGCCCAAAAGACGCCATTCACCCGCGGGCGGCGGTCCAGCAGCCGCCCGACCGTCTCGACCTGCGACCCCGGGGAGGTGACGCAGAGGTCGTCGTCGTGTGGCAGCCCCGTCTCGGCCACCGCGCGCCGGTACCCCGCCACGCGCTCGACCAGCGCCGTATTGCCGCCCCGCCCGGCGACACAACCGACGACGCTGGCACCCTGCACGATCAGGGCGCGCGTGAGCCGGTACGCTGCGGTCTCGTTCTCGGTGCCGACGTAGTCGCCCTCGTAGTCCGGGATGTAGCGATCGACGAAGACGAACGGCACCCCGCGCGCTTTGAGGTCGTCGTAGACGCGCTGGTTGCGGTTCGAGCGGGCCGGCACCACCACCAGCCCGTCCACCTGGCCGCGCAGCGCCAGCTGGAGGTGCCGCGCCTCCAACGCGCCGTCGTCGCCGTGCGTGGCCAGCACGGTGGTCAGCCCGTGCTCGAGGGCGGCCGCCTCGACGCCTTTGACGACGTCGGCAAAGAACAGGGAGAGGTCGTAGGTGATGATGCCGATGGTCTCGGTGCGCCGGCGGCGGAGGGACCGCGCCGGGGACCACGGGGCATAGCCCAGTTCGCGGACCACTCGCCGCACCCGTTCGGCCGTTACCTCTGGGATGCCGGAGCCCGGCATGGCCGTGAGGACTTTGGAGACCGTGGCTGGAGAGGTCCCGGCACGGGCGGCCACATCGTGGATGGAGACGCGCTTCATCTTGTCTCTACGAAATCGTTTTCGTTCTGGGCACGCCTTAGTATAGCACGTTGGAACATGCAGACATCAGGGAAAAACCCTGAGAAGCCATGGCAACCGAGATACCCTCGATGCCGAGGCTGCTCTCCTCTCCGTCGGCAGTCGGCTCACCAGTCGCGCCGCTCCAGGATGCAGTCCAGCCCGGCCGCCGCCGGCGCCCATCGCACCGCCGCCAAGCGGACGGCGTGGCGCGCCACGACGAACGCGGCCCATTCGTCGGTGTTGGGCATCGCCACGCCGCGGTCGCGGCAGTGGCGGAGGGTGGCCTCCAACCACGGCACGGTGTAGGTGTTGTTCACCGGCGGCTGGCGGCTGTAGACGGGATGAAAGTAGATCTGCACCACCGAGTGATACTCAGCTACGCTCTCGTCGATGAGCCGGCGCGACAGCGCCGTCACCCCCTCGATGTCGAGCGGCGGTAGGAAGCTCTGTAGCGGTCAAGCGGGGATTGCCACCTGATTACGGCACCCCCGCCGCGTGCGCCTTGATCTTGAGGATAGCCTCCGCCACGTCGTCCATATCGTCCGCTTTGCCGAGGAAGACGCTCTGGCTCAGCCAGACCGTCTCTTCCCGGCATATCCGCTCCGCCACGGGGCAGCGCACGCCGCGGAAGTCGATCGCCCGGCCGTAGGCGTGGCTGAAAGCGGCGTACGCTTTCTCTCCCAGGGCCTGCGCCGGGTGGCGGAACAGGGGGTGCTCGGGCAACGCGCGCGTGTAGCCGGGGCTGGTGGGGATTCCCTCCGCCCGCAGCGCCTGGAGGAAGCGTGCCCGCGGCAGGCGGGCGAAGCCTGCACCCATGTAACGAAAGATATAGAGGTGATAGGAGTTGCGCGTCACGAACCGCTCCGCCCGCAGGGTGCGGATGCCCTCGATTTGATTCAGCCGCTGCGTCAGGTAGGCGGCGTTGGCCGCCCGGCGCTGCGTTTGCGCTTCCAGGCGCCCCAACCCGGCCAGCAGCAGCGCGGCCTGGAATTCGCTGAGGCGGTAGTTCCAGGACACGACCGAAAACCCCTCGCCGATGGCTTCGCGCCCGATGCCGATCAGGCTCCCCTCGCCGATGGTGACTCCCTGCCGTGCCTGGGCAATTGGCCAGCCGGCCGCGCGGCACTGGGCCGGAAGTCGGGCACCGGCAGCAGCCTGCTGCCCTGGGCGATCGACTCCGCGGCCAGAATGGCGGGCGCGGCGGTGTCCATCGCCTGGTAGACGTCGAACACCAGCGGGCGCTGTCCCAGGACCGCGTCGCGGAAGGCCGCCTGCACGTAGTAGTCGGCATCGCCGTGCCCGCTGCCCCGCGCCTCCGGCGGCGCATCCGTCCGTTCGTACCGCCAGTCGACGTCTGCCAGATCGTGCATCTGCGCGTCCGCCAGCCACAGCTTCGGCAGGTCCCGCGCCGCCCGCTTCCACTCGACGCGGCCGCGGGTGCCCACCACCTGGTACCAGTGGTAGTTCTGGTGCGGGTGGGGCTGCGCCGAGCTCTTCGCCAGGCGCAGGATGGCGTCCTTCTCCGTCTTCATCAGCGCCACCTGCATGTCCGGTTGGGCCAGCTCGGGATGCGCGTAGCTGGGCGAGCGCGTGCTCATGGCGACGACTTCCACCACGCGGTCGTTCAATACGTACAGCATAGGGCTGAGCTCGTGCGGCAGGTAGTGGATCGGCGGCATGAAGTACGGCCAGGTGGGTTTGGCCTCGGGATGCGCCGCCACCTCGTGCGGGGCGAAGAAGCGCCCGGTCTGCGGGTCCTGGAAACTGTGGTTCGGGTAGTAGTGGAAGTACTGGCCCTCGCACAGCGTGACGTGCCCCAGACGCCCCTCGGCCACGAGCTGCCGCCACGCCTCGACGAAGCCCCAGTAGCGGGTCTGCTCGGCGAGCTGGTAGACCCGCCCGGTGCGCTCGACCGCAGTGACGATCCGCCAGCAATCCTCGATCGTGTGCGCCGCCGGCACCTCGGCGTTGACGTGCTTGCCCGCCTCCAGCGCCTGGGCCGCCAGGGCGCCCTGCTCGCGGCAGCGCACCGTCAGGGCCACCGCGTCCACGTTCGGGTCGGCCAGCACGTCCTCGTACCGGCGGTAAACCCTGACCTCCTCCAGATGGTGCAGCCGCACCACTGCCCGCTCGTGCAGCGCGACAATGGGATCACAGATGGCGGTGAGGCGGTACCCCGCCATCCGCTGGAGGAGGGTGAACCAGGTGCCGGTGCCGCGGCTGCCCAGGCCCACCACGGCCATGCGAATCTCGTCCATCACCCGCACTCCACCGTTACCTGGTGTTCCTGGACGGTGCACGCGTCCACGGGCACGGGCACCAGCGCATAGGACCATCCGAACGCTTCCTGGCAGGCCGCGGCCGCCGGCCAGCCGTCCACCGTACTGTTGGACGTTGGTTGTTGGGTGTTGGTCGTGGAGGGTTACTTCGCGCCCAGATTGTCGTCGACGTACTTGGTCACCCACGTGGCGTACTCTTTGACCCCCAACTTGTCGGCCAGGAACTCCTGGTTGTACCGCTCGTCGATGGCCTTACCAACCTGGGCAAAGGGCGAACCCCTGTTAGTTCAATCCCAGCAGCCGGCGGGCGTTCCCGCCGGTGGCGTCGTCGAACGTCTCCTGATCGGCGCACAGCTCGCGCAGGACGGGAAGGCTGCGCGCCGCGAAGCACTCACGCTGCCCCTGTTCGCCCCAGTCGCCGCGGCCATCGCGGCAGGGGCAATCGGTCGCCCAGAGCAGCTTCTTACGGTGGCGATTGACGAACTCCCGTGCGAACTCAGGATCGCGCGTCAGCGCGCCGAGCCCCGAGCCGGCCGAGAGATCGGCGTAGAGATGGGGATACTCCGACAGCCAGCGATCGGTCAAGCCGCCGCGGACGACCGGGCCCTTCGGATAGTTGGTGAAGCCGGCATCGCCGGGCTGCGGCACCGCCGCGCTGACGTTAGCCCACCACGCCTGGGCGTGCCCGATGAACGTCGTCTCCGGGTGGTCCCGCAGCACCTGCTCGAAGCCGGCAAAGTTGTGGTTGTAGTTCAGGTACTCGAAGTGCAGCAGCACCGGCAGGCTCAGCTCGCCGCAGAGCCGGTAGACGGCTTTGGCCTCGGGCAAGTCGCACGGGAGGCGCAGCTTGTGTTCGCCGTAGCCGCGCGCACCGGCGGCGTGGAACCGGCGGATCTGGTCCAACGCGTCGGGGTGCCGCGGGTCGACGTGGCAGAATGCGATCATCCGGTCCGGGTACGTTCGCGCCGCCTCGAGCGCTGCCTCGGTGGGCATGTGCCCGCCTTCCTCCGAGAGCGACCGGTCGATGGGTAGCACGACCGCCTGCTTGACGCCGTGCGCCTCCTGGTGCGCCAGCAAGTGCTCGAGCGTGCGCCCTCGACTGCCGATGTGCTGGTGGAAATCGATCATCGCCATCTCACCTCCGTAGCCAGCCTCTCGCCGCATCATGCTAGCACACCCCACATCACCCGACCACCGGCGTGCGCGGCGAAGGGCATCCCCGGCCAGGTCCGCGTGCGCCACGTCCGTACCCGCCGGTGCCACAATGGAGCCCGGTTGGCCGCGGGCGTTACTTGCGGGCTTCCTGGGCGAGGCTGGTGAGCTTGCGCTGCAGCTCGTCCATGACGGTCTTTACATTCTTGCCCTCCATCGCCACCTCTCGGATGGCCCCCTCGATGGCCGCCGGCGCACCCGGGACTTCGGCGATCGAGTCCTGCGTGCGGACGAACTGCATCTGGTCGAAGGTCACCTTCGCGTTGGGATGCTCCTTGAGGTACTGCTGGAACTCGGCGTTCTTCTCGGCGTCGGTGCGCACCACCATGTACCCCGTCATCTTGGAGAAGTACACTGTGTTGGGCGTGCTGGTGACGAACTTCATGAATTCCCAGCCGGCCTCTTTCTTCTCTACGGGAATGCTGTTGATGATGGTCAGACCGGAGCCGCCGCCCGGCACGGCGCGCTGCTTCTGCTGCGGCATGAAGGCAGCGCCGACGCGGGCCGAGGTGCGCTCCTCGACCTGCGTCAGGACGGCGGTGGACTCCACCAGGAACGACAACTGCCCCTGCTGGAAGGCGGTACTGGATGGCCCAACCGTTCGGTACGCCCGCGCGACGCGGTGGCGCTGCACCAGGTCGGCGAAGAATTGCATCGCCTGCACCGTCTCCGGCTGGGTCACCGTCGGCGTGAACTTGTCGTCCGAGAGCTTGCCGCCGAAGGCCCAGACGGCCGACTGGAAGGGCCACCAGTAGCCGGCGACGGGCAACGCCACCTTAGAACCGTCGGCGCTGTCCGGCTGCATCACGGCGGCGCGCGTCAGCTTCTGCGCCACGTCGACCACCTGATCCCAGGTGTTTGGCGCCGCCTCCGGCAGCCCCGCGGCGCGCAAGTGGTCCTTGTTGAAGTAGAGCACCGGCGTGCTGCGCGCCAGCGGGATCTGGTAGAGCTTGCCGTTGATCGTGCCGTTTTTGATGAAACCGGGGGCGTACGTCTCGAACTTGGCGCTCTTGTCCACTTTCGCGAACTCGTCGAGCGGGTGGAGCGCGCCCATACGGGCGAAACCGGGCATGTGCGTGTCCACCGTCAGCAGCATCACGTCGGGCGGCGTGTCGGCGGCCAGCACCGCGGTCAGCTTTTCCGCCGCCTGGGCGTAGACGCCCACGTGTTCGAGCGTGACCTTCACGTCCGAGCGCGACGCATTGAAGTCGTCGGTGAGCTTGACCTGGGCCTCGTGCCGTGGCCCCTCCAGCGATTTCCAGTAGGTTAGTTGCACCGGCTGCTTGAAGGTGAAGCCGTTCGGGCCAAGCCGGGCGGACGCCTCCCCGGCGCTGCCATCTGGCGTGCCCGGTTCCCCGCAGGCCGCCAGCACTACGGCGGCGGTGCCGGCGAGCACCACCTGGCGCCGTGTTGTGCCAAGGGTCGTGCCGGCGGTCGTGCCGGCGCGTGCTGGTACCTGTGCTGTGCTGTTCATTGGCGACTCTGTTCCTTTCTCTTGGTGGCGTATCGAAGTCCGTGCCGTGGGTGCCATCATGCCTTCAATCATGCTCTCGACGCCCCGGCAAGTTCACGGTACCTACGGTCAATGGTGATGATCTTGCGTACCTTGCGGTAGCTGGGCGACGCCTCGCCGCCGAACTCGGCGTCGAGCCAGACCCGCACGATGCTCTTGGCCAGCTCGGGCCCGACCACGCGGGCGCCAAGCGCGAGGATCTGCGCGTCGTTGCTCTTACGCGCCCGCTCCGCGGAGTAGGTGTCGTGGGCCTGTGCCGCCCGCACGCCGGGAACCTTGTTCGCCGTGATCGCCATGCCGATCCCCGTGCCGCAGACGAGCACCGCGCGTGCGTGCCGGCCGGCGGCGATGGCCAGGGCCACCTGCTCGGCGACGTCGGGATAGTCCACCGCGCAGTCCACGGCGCCGGCCGAGAAGCAGCCGTAATCGTCGACCTGGTGGCCGAGCTCGACGAGAAATGCTCGGAGCACCTCCTTGAGGTGGAACCCGGCTTCGTCGGATCCGATAGCAATCGACATGGTAGCTCTCCTACATTAGCGTGCCGCCGGCTGCCGAACGTGTTCGGCAGCCCCTTCAGCGTGCGCGGCGGCGACAGAGGCGGCGGCCGCCTCGTGCATCAGGTCCTTCAGGCGGTGGTACGTCTGGACGTACTTCTGCACCCAGAAGGCATACCGCCGGTGCCGCTCTTCATCCGGTTCAAAGGACACGCGCTGCCGCACCATGCGTGCCGCCGCCGCCTCGAGCGAACCGTACGCGCCCGCGCCGAGGGCCGCGACGATCGCCGCACCGAGCAAGGACGCTTCCGGTACGTCCGTCGTGCGCAGCGGCAGGCCGCACACGTCGGCGTAGATCTGCATGAAGAGCCGGCTGCGCGTCGCACCACCGGCGGCCACGACCTCCGTTGGCCGGTAGCCGTGCCGGGCCAGCGTGTCCAGGATGTGCCGCGTGCCGTAGGCGATGCCTTCGAGCAGGGCGCGATAGACGTGCGCTCGCGTGCTGTGCAGCGAGAGTCCCCAGATGGCGCCACGCGCCAGGGAATCGGCGTACGGCGTGCGATTCCCCTGGAAGCAGTCCAACGCCACCAGCCCTTCCGCGCCCGGCGGCAGGCGGGCCGCCGCCTCGTCCAGCCGGCGATACACGCCGGCTGCCCCGTCGGCAGATTCGCGCTCCAGGTCGCCGGCAAACTGCCGCCGGAACCAGGCCAGAACCGAGCCGGTCGAGACCTGCCCCGCCTCCACGAGATGCAGGCCGGGGATCACCGCGTCCGGAAAGCTCCCCATCACGCCCGGCACGTGCAGCTCCCGCTCGGCAAACCCGAGCAGCACGTTCGAGGAGCCGGTGATTAGCGCCAGCGCGCCGGGCCGGACGACGTTCACCCCGAGGACTCCCACCGGTGCGTCGCCGCCACCGGCGACCACCAACGTACCGGCGCGCAGCCCGGTGTGCTCCGCCGCCTCCGACGTCAGCACCCCTACCGGCGCGCCAAGCGGCAGCACGTCCGCCGGTACCTTCTCCTGTAGGTCGGCGAGTCCGATCGCCGCGTAGAAGTCGGCCGGCCAGCCGGCGCCATCCGCACCATAGTACCAGCGCTGCGTGGCGGTGCAGACGTTGAGCGCCAGGCGGCCGGTCAGACGGAACGCGAGCCAGTCCGTGTACTCCACGAGCCACCGCGCTTGCCGGAACACCTCCGGTCGCTGCTCTTTGAGCCACAGCGCCTTGGGGGGCATCCATTCGGCGCTGGTGCCGGCCAGCGAGTAGCGCAGCGCCGGATGGCCCGTCGCCGAGATCCGCCGCGCCTGGTCGGCCGCGCGCACGTCCATCCAGAGCAGCGCGCGCGACAGCGGCCGTCCCCGCTCGTCGAGCGGCAGCAGCGTGCAGGTCGTCGCATCCGCGCAGATCGCCGCCACTTGGCCGGCCGAAACGCCCGCACTGGCCAAGCTCTGGTGGCAGGCGGCACCGAGCGCCTGCCACCAGTCGTCGGGGGACTGCTCCGCCCAGCCCGGCTGCGGGAAGGCCGTCGGGTACGCCGCGGTGCCGTACCCGAGCACGTTGCCCTCCAGGTCGAAAATGCCCGCTTTCAGCGCTTCGGTCCCGCCGTCGATGGCCAGCACGTACGGCCGCTGTTCTATGCACATTTGTGCATGCACTTCTGCCCGTTAGCATACATCGATTCTGCGGTGCGGCGCAACCGATAGGATTATCTCGGCCGCGTTTACCGGCCGGACAGGTGCGGCCGCTCGCGCAGGAAGGCCAAGGCTCGGCTCGGGTAGTCGCTGGTGAGGCCGTCTACTCCCCACGTCACCAGCTTTTCGAGGTCGTCGCGCGTGTTGCCCTGCCAGCCAATGACGCGCAGGCCGTGCGCCTGCGCCGCCCGCACCACGGCGGCGGAGCCCCTCGCCAGTGGCACGTCGGCCTGCGCGCAGCCCAGCCGCCGCGCCGTCTCGAGGAACGCCGGCGCGTCGTAGGCGCCGATGTAGGCGCGCGGCACGTCCGCCGCCAGGCGGCGCATGATCTCCAGCGCCACCGGGTCGAAGGACGTGACCGTGACGTTCCCGAGCAGACGGTAGCGCTCGATCGCCGCGGCCAGCAGGGCGCAGACGCGCTCGAGGCGTTCCGGCGCATCCGTCTTCACCTCGATGGCGAAGCACACCGCGCCGGCATAGACGTCCAGCACGTCGACCAGCCGCGGCACGCCCACCGGCGCCGGCCAGCCGGCGAAGCCGGCGCGCGCGTCCAGGCGCGCGAGCTCGGCGGCGGTGAAGGCCGACACCGGCCCGCTGGCGTCGGTCGTGCGGTCGACCGTCGTGTCGTGGATCACGACCAACTGCTCGTCGGCGGAAAGCCGCACGTCCAGCTCGAACGCCGCGACGCCGAGGCGGCGGGCGTAGGCGAAGCCGGCGAGTGTGTTCTCCGGCGCCTCGCCGCGCGCGCCCCGGTGGCCGAATACCAGCATCCTGTCTTGCTCCCGTGTCAAACCTTGCTATAGGTCACGTCCCACCCCAATTCGCGCCACAGCGCCGGCGGCAGCAGCTCGTCTATCCGCCGCAGCACGTAGGCCGGCCGGTCGCTCGGCGGCGCGGCGGCTAGCGTCTCGGGCGTGGTCTCGCCGGTGAGCACCAGCGCGGACGGCATCCCGGCGTCAAGCGCCATGCGGATGTCGGTGTAGAGCCGGTCGCCGGTCATGACGCACTCCGCCGCGGGCAGCCCCAACACGTCCAGCACGGTGGCCAGCATGAACGGGCCTGGCTTGCCCACGTTCACCTCGCAGCGGGCGCCGGTGCAGGCCTCGATGGCCGCGACGATCGCCGCCGCATCGGGCTCGCCCCGCCCACCCGGCAAAGGACAGTAGCGGTCCGGGTTCGTCGTGATCAGGCGCGCCCGCCGGTGGTACCGGATGGCGTCGAAGGCGATCTGCAGCTTACGGTAGTCGAAGGTGCGATCGTAGCTGGCGATGACGAAGTCGATCGCCGCCGGATCCTCGGACATGCGTATCCCGGCCGCGCGCAGCGCCTGCTTGAGGGGCGCCTCGGCAACGGGGAAGACCGTCGCCTGCGGGTGGTATCTGAGGAGCCACGCGGTCATCGTCACGATCGTATTGACCACTTCCGAGGGCGACGCGGGGATGCCGAGCGCCGACAGCTTGGCGGCGTAGGCCTCCGGATCCTTTGTGGGATTGTTCGAGAGGAACACGACGCGCCGGCCCAGGGCGCGGAGGGCGGCGATCAGTCGCCGGGCGCCGGGCAGCAGTTCGTCCCCCAGGTACACGGTACCGTCGAGGTCGAAGATGTAGCCTCGGTACAATCGGTCGGGACGTCCGGACAGAGCGGCCGCGCCCACGGATTCCGCCCCGGCTGCCGGCGGTTGACCGCCAAGCGGTTGGCAGCCGAGCGGTTGGCAGCCGAGCGGTTGACAGCCACGACGCACGGCGCTATTGTACAGGAGGATGCACACTTGTTCGTGCACATTCTTGCATCATGACGCGAGTATCCGCGACTGATCGGTCGCCGGCGGCGGACGAGACACGCGAACGGCTGGCCGCGGCCGCACGGCTGTACTACCTCGATAATCTAGGACAGCACGAGATCGCCGGCATCCTGGGGATCTCGCGCTCGCAAGTGTCCCGCCTCCTGACCCGCGCCCGGGAACTGGGGATCGTCCGCATTACGGTCGACGACTACGATCCACGCGACGGCGAGCTCGAGGCACGGCTGGTGGCGCGGTACGGCCTGCGCCACGCCGTTGTGGTGCGGGCGCCCGAGCGCGGCGCGGCGGACGTGCGCCGCGCCGTCGGCTACTTCGCCGCGCCGGCGGTCTCGCAGTTGGTGCGGGCCGGGATGATGCTTGGCGTCGCCGGCGGCCGGACGCTGGCCGAACTGATCGGCACCCTGGCGCCGGTACCGGGCGCGCGCGGCGTCACGGTCGTGCAGTTGATGGGCAACATCGGCGCGGCGGCGAGCAGCATCGACGCAGTGGAGCTGAGCCGCACGCTCGCCCACCGCTTTGGCGGCGCGTTCTACACCCTCAACGCCCCGGCTATCGTGCAGGACCGGGCGGCGCGGGATGTACTGCTGGCCCACGAGCACATCCGCCTCGTCTGGCAACTCTTCGACTCGCTGCAATTGGCGCTGGTCGGCATCGGCTCCCTCGACGAGTCGGCATTCATCGAGCGAGGGGTGCTCGCGGCCGGCGATCTGGTCAGGCTGCGGCGAGAGGGCACCGCCGGCGAGATCTGCGGCCGCTTCTTCGACGGCGCGGGACGCGAGTGCCACTCCGCGTTCCGGGATCGCGTGATCAGCGTCGACCTCGATGCGCTGCGGCGCTGCCCCGAGGTGGTGGGCGTCACCGCCGGCCCCCGACGAGCGGCGGCGATCCAGGCGGCCATCCGCGGCCGCCTGATCACCTCGCTCGTCATCGACGATGCCGGCGCGCGGGCGCTGCTGTCCTAAACCGAATGCAAAGTGAAAAATGCAAAGTGAGTAGAGGTGCGAGCCCCACCTTGCCTTTGCTTTAGCCCTAGCACCGCCATACCTATCATTAGCCCCTCGACTACAGATCATTCAGGGCGCAATGGGATTGCGCCCTGCCCGCAGGGGGCCGGATCACCACGTGGGCGGTGGTCGATCCACCCGGCTATACTAAGCGCATGTATGTGCACGCACAAATGTGCGTAATCAGGCAAGCAGAAATGGCTGGCCATGAGCGTGGTTGAGCAACGTATGCGCGAAGGGATCGCAGGTGGGCCACCGGACGAGGTGCTCGGCGAAGCGCTGGCCCGCGCGACCGACACGCGAATCGTGGAGGTCGGGGCAGGTGCGCTGTATGGCGCTGCCGATACGTTTGCCTCCTGTTTTGGCTCACACACCGCGGTGGTGGTGGCCGATGAAACCACCTACGAGGTCGCGGGACGCACGGTGCATCGTGTGCTGCGCTCTGCCAGGCTACCGGTGACGGACGCGCTGGTCTTTCCGTCCCGGCCCCTACTGCACGCGGACTTCGCCCGTGCCGCCTGGCTGCGCGATCGGCTCGCCGCGCACGAGGCGATTCCGGTAGCGGTGGGGGCAGGGACAATCAACGACCTGACCAAGCTGGCCGCGCACCTGGCCGGCAGGCCGTACATGGCGGTCGCCACCGCCGCGTCGATGGATGGCTACGCCGCGTTTGGCGCCGCCATCACGCGCGACGGCTTCAAGCAGACGATGTTGTGCCCCGCGCCGCGCGCGATCGTGGCGGATATGGACGTGCTGGCGGCCGCCCCGGCCGCCCTGACCGCGTCGGGCTTCGGCGATCTGGTGGGCAAGATCACCGCCGGCGCGGACTGGTTGGTGGCCGACGCGCTCGGCGTCGAAGCGGTCGACGATGCCATTTGGACGATGGTCCAGCCGGCGGTGCGGCAGGCGGTCCAGGACGCGGCCAGGCTTGGTGGCGGCGAGCCGGCGGCCGTGGCCCGTCTGTTCCGCTGTCTCGTGATGAGCGGTCTCGCCATGCAGGCGGCGCGCTCGTCCCGTCCGGCGTCGGGCGCCGAGCATCAGCTCAGTCACTTGTGGGAGATGCGGCGCCTAGCGGTCGACGGACACGCGGTCTCCCACGGCTTCAAAGTCGGGGTCGGTACGGTGGCGGTGGCGGCGCTATACGAGCGCTTGCTGGCGCACGACCTCGCGCAACTCGACGTCGAAGCGGTGTGCGCCCGCTGGCCGGCGCTGGCGACGTGGGAAGCCGCGGTGCGGCAAACGCACGCCGATCCGGCGCTGCGCGCACAGGCTCTGGCCGAAGTGCGCGCCAAGTACGTCGACGCGGACGGGCTGCGAGTACGCCTCCAGCGGCTGCGGGAGCGCTGGCCGGCTCTCACAGAACGGCTCCGTGGGCAGCTCCTACCGGCCAAAGCGCTGCGCTCCCTGCTGGCCACTGCCGGCTGTCCGTCGGAACCGCACGAAATCGGGCTCACCACGGCCGCGCTGCGGGCGAGCTTCGGCGCTGCGCGCCAGATTCGGCGGCGCTACACCGTGCTCGACCTAGCGGTGGAGGTCGGGCTGCTCGAGCCCGGCCTGGAGGCGCTCTTCGCTGCGGGAGGCGAGCTGGCCGATTGGCGTACCGAGGCAGCCGCCCAATCTGCCCGCACTCGGCCGCTCGCCGCAGGCGCCGGCCACAACTCAGACTAACGCCAGTTCCAAGTCCTGCACATGGAGTACGCCATGTCTACAGATCGTCATCGGGCGCTCACGGCGCTGCGCGCGCGGCCGGTCGACGTGCTCGTCATCGGCGGGGGCATCGTCGGCGCCGGGATCGCGCGCGACGCGGCGCTGCGTGGCTTCCGGGTGGCGCTGGTCGAGCAGTACGATCTTGCCTCGGGCACGAGCTCGCGACCGACGCGCCTGATCCACGGTGGCCTGCGCTATCTGGAGCTGTACGACTTCGGTCTCGTCCGGGACGATCTCCGGGAGCGGGAGATCCTGCTGCGGGTGGCGCCTCACCTGGTGTTTCCGCTGCCGTTCCTGCTCCCCCAATACGGGCGAAGCACCGTCTACCAGGCCAAGCTGCGCACGGGCATGCAGCTCTACGACGCGCTGTCCTTTGGCAAGAGCCTGCCCAGCCGGCGGTGGCTGAGCCGCGAGGCGGTGCTTGTCGCCGAGCCGGCGATCAACCCCGAGGGGCTGCAGGGCGCGTGGCGCTACTACGACGCACAGGTGCCGCTGGTCGAGCGGCTGGTCGTCGAGAGCGCGCTCGACGCCGCGCGGCAGGGCGCGCTGGTGCTGAACCGCGCGCGCGCCGAGCGGTTCTTGCGGGACCCAGACGGCCGCGTGACCGGGGCGGCGGTGCGAGACCTGCATGGCAGGCAGGAGGTAGACGTCCGGGCGCACGTGACGGTGAATGCGACCGGGCCGTGGCTCGACGTCACGTCCGACGAGATCAGGCCGGGCAAGCGCCCGCTCCTTCGCCTCACCAAGGGAGTGCACTTGGTCACACCGAGCGGGACGCGCAACGCACACGTGCTCTTCTCGCAGACCGACGGCCGTCTCTTCTTCGTGGTGCCGTGGCTCGGCTATTCGTTGATAGGAACGACCGATACCAACTACCGCGGCGACCCGGCGGCGGCGGCGGCGGATGCCGAGGACGTGGAGTACCTCAGTACGGAGGCGAGGCGCGTCTTTCCGCGGGCGCCGTTCGACCGGGTGTACTACGCGTGGGCCGGCGTGCGTGCGCTGGTGCGCGTGGAGGGTGTGAAAGAGGGACAGGTCTCACGCAAGCACAAAGTGCTCGACCACGAGACATGCGACGGCGTGCGCGGCGTCGTCTCGGTGGTGGGCGGCAAGATCACCGCGTACCGCAGCATTGCCGAGGAAGTGGGCGACCTGGTCTCAAGGAAGCTCGGGCGGCGGACGCGCAGCTACACCGACCGGCGGCCGTTTCCCGGCGGCGCGATGGGCGACCTGCGGTCATTCGTCGACTCCGACCTCTGGCCGCGGGCGCAGGCGTTGGGGTTGGCGCGTGACGCGGCCGAGCGCCTGGGCCGGGTCTACGGCTCGCTCGCGCACGAGGTGCTCGATTTGGTGGAGCGAGACGGCACGCTGGCTCGGCCGCTGTGCCCCGAGAAGCCGGCGATTGTGGCCGAGCTCGTGCGCGCGGTGGAATCTGAGTGGGCGCTCACGCTCGCCGACTTCCTGCTCCGGCGCAGCGACCTTGGGCTCCACGCCGATCAGGCGCTGGACGACGCCGAGCGGATTGCGGCGGCCATGGGCGAGCTGCTTCGCTGGGACGCGACCAACCAGGCTGAGCAGGTGGCGCTTTACCGCGCCGAGATCGCTCCGATGCGCCTCTTCAGCAACGCGGCGAAAGGCCCGTCCACCTACCGCCTCAGCCGCGTATGCTTCGGGTCGTAGAGCGGTTCCGTGCTGACCGTCGCCGGATAGCACACGCCAAAGAACTGGACGTAGAGGGCGGTGCCGGGCTGCGTGAACTCCACCGGCAGGAAGCCGTAAGCGATACTCTTGCCGACACTGTAGCCGAAGTTAGCGCTGGTGACGTAGCCGAGCACGCGGCCGCCGTCTCTGCGATCGAGAATCGGCTCCTTGCCCATCACCACCACACTGGAATCGTCGAGGGTGAGGCAGGAGAGCTTGCGCCGCACGCCCTGCTTCCCGAGGCGCAGCAGCGCGTCACGGCCGACGAAGTCGCCCTTCTTTAGATCGACCGCGAACTCCAACCCCGCCTCGTAGGGGTTGAACTCGGTGTGGATATCGGCACCCCACAGGCGGTAGCCCTTCTCCAGGCGCAGCGAATCGAAGGCACCACCGCCGGCGGCGATTACCCTGGTCTCCGTCAGTTCCTGTCCGGCCTGCCACAGCGTGTCCCAAAGCTGCAGACCGTATTCCATTGGCGCACAGAGCTCCCAGCCCAACTCGCCGACGTACGAGACGCGGAGCGCCAACGTCGAGACGTATCCCACGGCAATGTGTCGCGCGGTGAAGTAGGGAAACGCATCGGGTGATAGATCGTCCTCGGTCGTCCGCTGCACGAGGTCGCGTGCCCGCGGTCCCCATACGCCAACGCAGCAGTAGGCCGAGCTGATGTCCTGAAGGTGGACGCTCCCGTCGTCGGGTGCATGGCGGCGCAGCCAAGCGAGGTCGTGCCGGCCCTGGGCGCCGCCCGTGACCACCAGAAACCGATCGGCCGCCAGCCGCGTCACCGTCAGGTCGCAGGCGATTCCGCCCTGCTGGTCCAGCATCGACGTGTACGTGACGCGACCTATCGGCCGATCCACCTGGTTGGCGGCGACGTGGTTGAGGAAGGCAAGCGCGCCGGGCCCGGCTACCTCGAATTTGGCGAAGGGCGTCAGATCGAAGAGCGCCACACCGTCGCGCACCGCCTTGTGTTCCGCGCCGATGATTGGCGACCAGTAGCGAGCCGTCCAACCAGACCGCTCGGGCCAGTCCGGCCGGTAAGGGCCGGCCAGCAGGCCGGCGTTAGCGTGGAACCACTGCGGACGTTCCCAGCCGACATTCTCGAAGAAGATGGCGCCGAGCTGCTCCAGCCGCGGGTAGAACGGGCTGCGTCGCAGGCCGCGCGGGCGCTCCATCTGCTGCCAGGGATGGATCACGTCATAGACTTCGGCATACTGCTGGTAGGCGCGCGCACGGACGTACGGGCGCGTGTACGCGTGCGGCTGCAGCCGGGTGATGTCGCACTCGTGCAGGTCGATGGTGGGGATGCCATCGACGATCCACTCGGCCACGACCTTGCCGACGCCACCGGCGTGGGTCACCCACACGGCCTCGGCGGCCCACAAGCCACGCACCTCGGTCTCGCCTAGGATTGGGAACCCATCCGGCGTAAAGGAAAAGAGGCCGTTGAACCGATCCGTCAGGCCGACGTGGCGCAGCGCCGGCAGGACGTCGCACGCGTCCTCGAGCGACTCGGCGAAGTGTTCGAGGGTAAACGGCATGATCGCCGCATGGTCGCTGTGCGCGATGGCTTCGGCATCGACCAGCAGCGGCTCGTGCCGGTACGAGCCGAAGCCGTAACAGTCGCCGTACTGCCGGAAGTAGAGGTCCTTGTCCTGGTGTCGCAGGATCGGATGGCGGATTTCCGCAGTCTCGCCGGCCAACTCGCGGAGCGGCGCCGTCCGGGTGAACGGGTGCTGGACTGGACTGAGTGGAATCGAGATGCCGGCTCGCTTCGCCACGGCTGGTCCCCAGATGCCGGCGGCGAGGACGACGATCTCGGCCGCGATGCGGCCCTGCGGTGTCTGGACCGCGCGTACACGGCCAGCCTGGATCTCGAAGCCGGTCACCGATAGGTTGGCGTAGAAGGCAGCGCCCGCCTGCTCCGCCTCGCGCGCCAGCGCCTCGGTGATCGCGGCGGCCGTAACAACGCCGTCGGTCGGCACGTAAGAGGCGCCGTACAGGCCATCGGGTCGCAGCAGGGGGAGGAGATGACGCGCCTCGTCGGGACCAAGTAAGGCGGCCTCCAACCCCCACGACATGGACTGTCCGACGCGCCGCTTCAGCTCCGCGAAGCGTTCCGGCGTGGTGGCAATCTCCATGCTGCCGACTTGGAAGAAGGCCGGCCCGCTCGCGGGGCGCATCTGGGAATAGAGCCCGAGGCTCAGCCTGGCCAATTGGGTCATCGTCCGCGAGGCATTGTGCTGAAACATCAGTCCCGGCGCGTGTGACGTCGAGCCCCAATTCACAAAGAGCGGCCCCTGGTCGAGCACGACCACGTCACGCCACCCCAGCCGTGTCAGATGGTATGCCGTGCTGCAGCCGACAATGCCGGCGCCGACGATTACGACCCGCGCATCTTTCCGCATCGCTGCCTCCTTCGCTTGTGCCTGCGGCCTTGTGCCCAATGAAACCACATTGTAGACACAGTGACCATAACATGGTATCCTGCCGGTCAGAGACGAGGATCAGCGGCCACAGATGAGACAGCATTTGCGGCGTACATCAGATACACCAGATACACCAGATACACCGGCGGCGCCGCCGGTACCGCGCGCAGTATCAGAGGTGTCCGACTCAGCCGATCGCGATAGCGACCAGGTGGCGGTGCATGGTGCGCAGGCAATCAGACGTGCGCTGGCCGTGCTCCGCACCGTGGCGGCCGCGCCGGGTGGTGTCACCGCCGCGCTGGTGACACAGCGCGTCGATCTGCCGCGTACGACGGCAATTCGGCTGCTCAAGGCGCTGGAGGCCGAAGGGTTGGTGCGGGCCGATACCGCCACCGGCTACGTGATCGGCTCAGGGGTGCTCGAGCTAGCGGGACAATATCTCTCACGGCTCGATGTCCGCCGCGTTGCGCTGCCGGCGCTGTGGCAACTGGCGAATGGTACCCGCGAGACGGTAAACCTGGCCATCCAGGACGGCCTGCAGTCGGTCTGTATCGAGCAGATTGAGAGTCCCCACGCCATTCGCGCCGTCAACTGGATCGGGCGCCGGCTGCCGGTGCACGCCACGGCGATCGGCAAAGCCTGGCTCGCCTCCCAGCCGCCGACGGTGATCGATGACGTGCTCGCCCGGCTGACAGACGCAGCGGGACGGCTCCCGGCCTTCACCGAGCACACGATCGTCGACTCGGCAGCGCTGCTCCAGGAGCTGGACCAGGCGCGGCGACGCGGGTACGCCGTCACGCGCGAAGAACTGGAACCGTGGCTGAACGCCGTAGCGGCGCCGATCTTTGGTCACGACGGTACCGTGGCCGCGACGCTCGTCGTCTCCGGACCGTCGTTCCGCCTGAATGCCAGGCGCATCGGCGAGTTGGGTGCCCGCACGCTGGCAGCCGCCGCCGAAACGTCGGCAGCGCTGGGATACCGACCGAGTGAGCAGAGCGGCACGCAAGCCAAGACCGGGAATCACCAAAGCCAGAGCTGAAGGAGGATCGTCGATGCCGAAACCACTCTTGGAGCAGCTCAAAGAAGGCGTCGTGCTGGGCGACGGCGGGTACATCGTGGAGCTGGAGCAGCGCGGGTACGTCGTCGCCGGCGCGTTCACGCCGGAGGTGGTTGTCACCCACCCCAACGCCGTGCGCTCGATGTACGAGGAGATGCGTCACGCCGGCGCCGAGGTCTTACAAGTAATGGCCTTCTATGGCAGCCGGGAAAAGCTCGCCACCGTCGGCGCGGCCGACCAGACGTTTGCCGTCAATCAGCAGGCCACCCGAATGGCCCGCGAGGTCGCCAGCGACCGGGCACTCGTCGCCGGCGACCTGAGCACGACCTGGAAGTGGGCGCCGGATAGCCCTTCGGCCCGCACGCTCGTCGCCGGCATGTTCGACGAGCAGATCGAGGCGCAGGAGGGGGTAGATCTCTTCATCGGCGAGACGTTCTTCCACTTCGGCGAGGCGCGCCTTTGCCTGGAGCGGATCAGGGCGAAGTCGACGGTGCCGGCCATGATCACGCTCTCGTTCCGCGCGTCCAACGTGCTGGACGACGGCCTCTCGGCGGCCGAGGCCGCGAAGCGACTGCGTGACGCCGGCGCCGACGTCGTGGGGGTGAACTGCATGCGCGACCCAGAGCGGATCTACCCGATTCTGCAGGAGATGCGCGACGCGGTGGACGGTTTCATGGCGGCGCAGCCGGCCGCGTTCCGCACCACTTGGGAGACACCATGGTTTACCGGCAGTCCCGCCTTCCCGGACAAGATGGATCCGCTGGTGCTCACGCGCTACGAGATGGCCGACTTCGCGCGCAAGGCCCAGGCGATGGGGGTGCAGTACATCGGCGCGTGCTGCGGCGCCATCGGCAGCCACATTCGTGAGATGGCCAAGGTGCTCGGTAAATACCGCGAAGAGCGGGTCTGGAAGTTCGATCCCGATGCGCCGATGAGCGAGACCGAGTACAACTGGGAGCGGCGCGGCGCACGTGCCCCAGGCGCGGCGCCGATCGCCGTGTGAGTGGGCAGTGCAGGAGCCGTTTGCGTGCGTGGTGAAGACATAGATCCCCGGCTTGGACATGCCTTGCTCGTGCCGGACTCGCCGGTGTGGGCCGGTGCGCGCGGCGCATGGACATTCGTGTACACCGTCGGCGAACGTCCGATTGGGGCCGGCGGTAGCGTCCGCGTCGAGATCCCGCACGGGTTCAGCGCGCCTCAGGTGGACCATCCCGGGCGGGTTCTTGGCCTCGTCCAGGCGTCCACCTCCCAGGAAGACGTCACCTTCGACGTCCGGCTGCGGCCGCCGTTCCCTCGTCCGGATTCCCATGCCTTTCTCCGCTCTGGCCAGCCGGTCTACGTCCTGATCACCTCCGGCGGCCTCAGGTCCGGCGAACAGCTCACGCTACACTACGGCCACGTGGCTTCCCGCGCGGGCTTGGGCGCGCGGGCGCAGTGCTTCAGCGGGCTGGCCGAATTCACCGTCGCCGTCGATCCCGATGGCTCGCACGCCGGCCGCTACACGGGCTATACACTGGTGGGAGCGCCGCTGCCCCTGCGCGTCACCGGGGGACTGCCTCACCGGGTGCTGTTGGTGTCGCGAGGCGCACCGGGACGCCCATCGGGGGGCAGCCATCCAACCGCATCGGCTTCGCCGCCCACCTTGATCGCACTCGACCGGCACGAGAATCCGGCCGCCGCCGGCACACTTCTGGTCGCGCCGGCGGAGAGCGGCGGGAATACCGGTAACGCCGGCCGCGAACGCCGCATCTGGGATGTCGGCGCAACGGGGCCGACCCTTTCGCTTGAACCCCATGAGATCGGGCACGTTGCGCGTCCGGTCGCCGGGGACAACGGCGCCAACGGCACCAACGGCGCCAACGGAACCACAGGAGCCGGCAGCGGTAGCGGCAGCGTCTGGCGGCCGCGAGCACGCATCACATTCTTGGGCCCGCCGCCGGAGGTCGCGGCCCAGGGCGGCCCTGCGGGGCTGCTCTTGCCGGAGGACGCCGCACCGCCTGCGCCGTTTGGCCAGGTCGACGTCGCCGGCAACCCAGTCGACCTTTCGCCTGAGACGGCTGGCTCGTATCAGGTGTTTTGGGGAGACCTGCACACGCACACCAACCTGGCAGACGGGAGGGGCACGCCCGACGACATCTGCATCTTCGCCCGCGATCGCGCGCTCCTCGACTTCGTCGCGGTGCACGACCACGTCGAAGATTTGACAGACCGCGACTGGGACCACCTGTGCGAGGCCGCCGCCCGGCACAACGCTGCCGGCCGGTTCGTCACGCTCGTCGGCTACGAGTACTCGCCCGACTGGCCGCGAACCTACCTGCACGGGGACAAGAACGTGTACTTCCCGGGTGAGGCTGGCCTGCTGTTTCCGCCGATTCGCGGGCCGCGCGTCTATGAGAACCCACCGCAGGTCATCGAGGAGATCGCCGCCGCGCTCAAGGAAGTGGGTGCGCTGATGATGGCCCACACGCACGCGCGTAACGTCGCCTCGTTCTATGACCCCGAACTCCTCCGGTTGGTCGAAGTCTACTCGTGTTGGGGCAACTCGGAGCGCCGCGAGACGGCCGCCGCCGCGCGGCCGGTGATGCCGGCACTCTATGCTGACTTCTCCGGCCACTACGTGCAGGACGCCCTGGCTCGCGGGTTCCGCGTCGGCCTGGTCGCCTCCAGCGATGACCACTCCGGGCATCCCGGCCTGGCCACGTGGCACGCCCAGGCGCGGTGGTACCCCGGCGGCCTCGTGGGCGTGTACGCCCACTCGCTCAACCGCGCCGACATCTGGGCGGCGCTGTGGGCGCGGCGGTGTTACGGCACGACCGGTGCACGCGTCGTCGTCGAGTTCGCCGTTGCCGGCGCGATGATGGGCAGCGAAGTCCACGTCGATCGTCGGTCGGCGATGCTGCAGATCACGGCCCGCGTGCTCGGCACCGGACCGCTGGCGCACCTGACGGTCGTCCGCGATAACCAAGATTGGCGAGAGTGGAGCTATTCGCTCGCGCACGCGCCGTGGGATGTCTCGACGACGGTTGGGGAGACGCCGGGCGACCTTTCCCCCGGCACGCACTACTACTACTTGCGAGTAGTGCAACACGACGGCACCCGGGCGTGGAGCAGTCCGGTGTGGGTGGAGGTTGCCGCATGAGCCGGGCACGGCCGCTCCAGACAGCTTTACGGTCTGTCATCCTGCCAGCCCAACCGCTCGACGTCATCCTGCTCTTCGACGTCGAAGACATCTTCAGCCCGCCGGAGGTCGGCAACGACGACAGCATCAAGGAGCTGGCCACGATCCTGGTGGAAGAAGGGCTGCGCGGCACGTTCCTCTACATCGGCGACCGGGCGCTGCTCCTGCGCGAGCGGCGCCGCGACGACGTGATCGCGGCTATGGCGCCGCATGAGGTTGGACTGCATACCCGTAGCGCGCGACACCTCTGTTCTCCCGAGTACGTGCAGCGAAACGATTGGGATCAGGGGCTGGTGGAAGCACTCCGCCATGAGAGGGAGGGCGTCGAGATCATCCGCGACGTCTTCGGTAAACCGGCGTGCGCTCTGAGCACCCACAACGTCTTTGCGACACCGCACAGCCAGCGAGCGGCGGCCATCTTGGGGCTGCCCTACGTCTATGCGTACCCGGCGGCCCCACCATACTACAGCGTGAGCTGGTACGCCGGGGCACTCGGCTTTCCCTGGGCCAGCCCCACACTCGGCGGCCAGCCATTCCGAGCCTACTTCGCCGGGTTCGACGATCGGTACCCGGACACGCCGGCCTTCGATGCTCATCTCGTGCGCCTGGACCAGCATATTGACACGTGCCTGAACGAAGGACAGCGATTCCTTTCCTTGTTTCTCTACCATCCGCAACGACTCCGGTTGGCCGAGTTCATCGACCGCTACTGGTCACCCAACGGCGTCAACTACCCGCCAGAGCAGTGGGGCCGTTACGGAACGCCGTCGCGCTACACGCCGAGCCAGGTAGCGACCTCGCTGGCCAACTTCCGCCGCCTGGCACGCTGGATCCGCAACGATCCCCGCCTGGACCCAATGACCGTAACGGAGGCCGTGCGGCGGTACGGCTCACAGCCAGACACCGTCACCCGCGATGATCTGCTCGAGGCGGCCCAGTCGATCTGCGCGGCCGACGAGATCCTGCTGCACACGCCGTTCAGCCCGGCGGAAGTCCTCGTTGCCCTGGCCCGCGCCGTCGCGGCGTTCGCGACCGAAGGCGCACTGCCGGCGACCGTGCCGCGCTTGGATGCGCTTGGCCCGGTGCGCAACCTGATCGTCCAGCCAGAAGCACAGGGCTACACCTGGGACATGATCGTCCGACGGGGCCGCGAGTTGCTGGCGCACGTCGATGCGACGGGCCACCTGCCGGCCATGCTCGGTGATGGCGGCGAACGGGTTGGCGCCAACCACCTCTATCGAGCGCTCGCGGAGGCCTATGTCGCGATCCGCGCCGGCACCACGCCGCCCGAAGTGCGCCTCCGGCCGATGCCGCGCTACCCGCAACTCGCCGTTCCCATTGGCCTGCGGTTCCTGCAAGCGGCCGAGGGGCACGTGCTCGATCCCAATCTCGACGTCGACGCGCTCTACCGGCACGGCAAGCTGCAGACGTGGACACTGAAGCCGGCCACCATCCGGCCGGGGTAGCCGGACGCGTACATCGACCGACGACAACGAGTGAACGAATGAGGGAGGTGAGAACACGCAAGGACGCAGGCATGGATCGACGCAGGTATTGATCAGTGATATTGCGATTGGGAGGTGTCACATGAGTAGCGCAGGGAACAGGTGTCTGGTCCAGGAGGTAGCTCGTCAACGCAGCACGGGCGGGTCCGGCGTATCCAGCATATCGAAGCGACGGCTGATGAGGGCCATCACCTCGCTCATCGGCGTGATGGCCGCCGTCGCGTGCACTCCGTTGTTTGGCGGCGCTCCAGGAGCGGCACCGAGCCGCAAGCCCGCGACGGTGACCTACTGGGGCATGCACAGCCTCGCAGCCATCCCGAGAACGGCAGAGCTGTTCGCCGCGGTGGCCGATCGCGTGCGTGGGACGCAGGCGATTACGCTGCAAGCCGAGCGGCCGGGCGGGGAGTTGCGCGACAAGTTGGTGACGAGCTTTGCAGCGGGCGATCCGCCGGACGCATTCGGCGTCAACTCAGGCTGGACGATGGACTCTTACGATAAGGGCTACTGTCTGGCGCTCGACCGGTACATCGCGCGCACCCGCGAAGCGCAAGACCAGCAGTTCCTGCAGGGCTCGCTGTACTACACCAAGCGTGACGGGAAAACGTTCGCCCTTCCCGCGGACGGGCCGGCCGCGTACAACCTGACGTACAACGTCAACCATCTTCGCGCCGCCGGCATCGATCCGAGCCAGGCGGCGGTGCGCAACTGGATGTGGGAAGATCTGGTCAAGATCGCCCAGAAGCTGCACCAGCCTACGGCGGCGACACCGCAGTACGCTTTGTGGAGTCCCTTCGGGTTCTGGCAGTTCGTGACCTGGCTCTACACGAACGGCGGGACGTTCTGGAAGGGGGACGTGGAGGGGAGCGAGCCCACCTTCAATAGCGAACGGGGGCTGCAGGCGCTGCAATTCAACGCCGACCTGCGCAACGCGCATCGGGTGTTGGTGCCACCCGACGTCACGTTCACGCCCCGGCCGTGGAACGGCCTCCTCAGCGGACAGATCTCGATCTACCACGGTGACTTCTCTCACTGGGCGGAGACGGCCCGGCAGCGCGACTTCGCCTGGGACGTCGCCCCGCTGCCCAAGGGGCCCCAGGGCAAACGGCCGGCGAGTCAGGCGTGGTACCACGTCGACGCGGTGGCGGCGCAGTCCAAGGTGCCAGACGCCGCCTTTGCGTTCGTTGCCTTCGACAACGGTAAGGAGGGGGCATCGCTCTGGCTGGAGTACACGAACCGGACGCACCCTCGGAAGGACTCCTACGAGAGTGCCGTCTGGAAGAAGATCGTGGCGGAGGTGCCGGCCAACGAGCGGATTCCCTACCTGGCCTCCATTTCTGGCCCCAGCCCAGCGTGGAATACTGGTGTCGTGTCACAGGCGGTAAACAAGTCGCTCGTCGCGGCGTTCTCAGGAACGATGGGTGCCCGGGACGCGCTGCGTGACGCAGAGCAGCAATTGCGCGGCGCGATGCAGACGCTGAAGAAGTAGTTGCAGCGCGACAGGTGCAGGTCTGCGGAGGGAGAAGGGCCAGCCGATGGACACAATGGACATACCGGATACGCAACACACGCCGCGCATGCAGGCGGCCCTCAAGCGGCGGTATGGCGTGCGTCGCGTGCGGAACGTGCGCGTGCCCATGCCCGACGGCATCACGCTGGCGGCAGACCTGTTTATGCCCAAACTGCCGGCGACCGCCCAGCGATCAGACCGCCAACCATCTCGACACACGGGATACACCGAACCTGTTGAGGCGCGATTCCCGCTGCTGCTGGAATACCTGCCGTATCGCAAGAACGACGTCGCGTGGCAGGGCTATTGGGGGCACCGGTACCTGGCCGAGCGGGGCTTCGCCGTCGCCCGGCTCGACGTGCGCGGCACCGGCGATTCCGAGGGTGTCGCCCTCGACGAGTACTGTCCGCAGGAGCAGCTCGACGGTGTGGCTGCCATTGCCTGGTTCGCCGCGCAGCCGTGGTGTACCGACAACGTCGGGATGTTCGGCACCTCCTACGGCGGGTTCAATTCGCTCCACGTGGCAATGCACCGACCGCCGGCGTTGAAGGCCATCTGTCCAATGTACTTCACCGACCGGCGTTACACCGACGACTGCCACTACAAAGGCGGGGCGATGCAGATGCTCTACGATGTCGGCACGTATGGCCTCTCGATGGTCGGGCGGAATCTCCTGCCGCCGCGGCCAGATCTGGTGGGCGAGCGGTGGGCGGCGATCTGGGAAGAGCATCTCCAGAACGAGCCGTGGTTGCTGCGCTGGATCGACCACCAGACCGAAGACGAACAGTGGAGGCATGGTTCGCTCTGCGAGGCATACGACGCGATCCAGTGCGCCACCTTCCTGATCGGCGGCTGGCGCGATGGTTACACCAACTGCAACCTGCGCACGTTCGAGCGCCTGACGTGTCCGAAGAAACTGCTCATCGGTCCCTGGCTGCACACCCGCCCCCACGAAGGCGTACCGGGGCCGCGCATCAATCACTGGCGGGAGATGGCGCGCTTCTTCGCGTACTGGCTCGAGGGTCACGATACTGGCATGATGGACGAACCGCCGATCGCCATTTACGTCCAGTGTTACGACCCACCCCATGCCGACCGCCGCTGGACATCGGGCCTCTGGCGTTACGAGACCGAATGGCCGCTCGCCCGTGGCCGCGAGCTGACGTTATCGCTCGGCCCGGGCGCACTCGACGCGGAACTCTTCGTTCGAGTCGATCAACCAGGAACGATGAACCAGGAACGGGAACCTGACCCGCTCGACGTAGGAACGGATACCGTCCGCTACGTGCCATCGCTCGGCGCGACATTTGGCCTCTTCTCGGCAGGCGGCCCCCACGTCTTGCCGGGTGACCAGCGGATGGAGGAAGCGTACTCGGCGGTGTACACGACGCCGCCGCTCGAGGCGCTGCTGGAGATCCTCGGGTACCCGAAGGTGATCCTCTACGTCGACTCGGACGTCGACGTGGTGACGTTCGTCGTACGCCTCTGCGACGTCGCCCCAGACGGCAGCTCGGCGCTGGTGACGAAGGGTGTGCTGAACGCGACTCACCGTGAGTCGCATCGCGATCCCTCGCTGATTGTGCCCGGCCGGGTCTACGAGCTCGAGATCGACCTCGACGCGACGAGCTGGTGTTTCGAGCCGAGGCATCGGATACGCCTCTCGGTCTCCAATGCCGACTTTCCAAACACGTGGCCGTCGCCCAAACCGGCGACGAGTCGCGTCTACTTCGGCGCCGAGAGGCCGTCGCGCCTGATCCTCCCCGTTGTGGGCCCGCAGGAACAGACCTTGCCCGCCCCAGCATTCGAGCCGGTGCCGCTCGATTCCAGCGGGCCACCGGTCCGGCCGGCGTGGCAGATGATCCGCGACCCGCTGCGGCACCTGGCCGAGGTGCGTATCGAGGGAGGCGGCACGTCCCACATCGAGGAGCACATCGTACACGAGACGCAATCGGAAGCCACCGCCCGTGTCGACGAAGACGATCCGGCGCGCGCCTCGGTGCGCGGCACGCAGATGATTCGCTACCACTGGCCCGACCGAACAATCGAGATGCGCAGCCGTGGCCAGATTGAGAGCGACGCGACGACCTTCCACGTGACGCTGCAGGCCGAAATCACGATGGACGGTCTCTCTTACTTCCGCCGACATTGGGCAAAGAGCGTGCCGCGCTACTTGCTGTGACGTGGGCCGCACGGCATACCGGCGGCTCTTCGGGGCTACCTCGGAGGCCACTTCAGGGCCGGGAGAGGTCGAAGGAGGTCGTCAACTCGCCCGCTCATCGGCACGATCCGCACGGTAGGTAATCGCCAAATGGGGCGTCTCCAGGCGGCGGCCGCCTTCGTAGCGGGAGGTCATGGCGGCGTCCAGCACACCGGTAGTGAGCAGCGTACGCTCGACCGGGTGCGGCGGGTGGCCGGTGCAGACCAAGTCCTGGATGGCTTCCAGGAGGTAGGCGCCCTGGCCGTACGGCTCCTGGCTGTGGTGTGCCCAGCACGTGGCGACGACCTGCGGCTGGGTGTGCCCAGGCAAGGTCACGCGGGCGGCAAAGGCGCGTTCCGCCGTCACGCCGTTGAACATGCACACGGCCGCCCGCAGGCCATCGCGATAGTCCAGCAGGAACACGACCGGCTCACGCGCCAGGGTGCGCGGCTCACCGGTTCGCGGCTCGGCCAGCGTCTGCAGGGCCGCTGCCAAGAGCGACAGGTCCCAGCGCCCGTTCGCGCCGGCGTCCCACACTTCGGGACCGCCGATGCACTGCACCGCCGCCACGCCCGTCTCGCCGCCGGCGCGGCGCTCGACCATGCATTGGAGCGTCTCCAGCGCGTGAAAGCCGTATGACTCGAGGCCACCGTGGGCCAGCACGAGGGCTTCGTGCACGCGGGTGCCCAGCGGCAGCTCCAGCGGCGGTTTGCGCCAACCGAGCGGCAGCGCAGGCATCGACGATCCCGCCATGAAGGGGATGTCGAGTTCCTTGGCGGTGTCGTACATCCATTTGGCGTCGGCCCAGTTGTACGCCAGGTGTTTATCGTTGAAGACCGGCACGACGCGGCCGCTTTTGCGGAACACCACCACCGTTTCCTCGAAGAAGCGGCGGCGGGGGTAGAGATGCTGCCCCTTCTCGTTGAACGGGTAGTCGCCGTGCTCGGCGAACAACAGCACGCCATCGACCGCCAACTGCGGGCCACCCAGGGTCAGCGCCTCGCGGATGGTCGGCAAGATGGGCACCCCGGCGCGCTCTGCCAACGCGCGGCTGATGTCGTTGGCCGGGACCTGATCGGTGTACAGCGAGGCCACGCGGACGCGCGGCCGCCGCAGGCGCCCACGTGCATCGAGCGGCAGCGGGGCTTCGCTGAGTTCACGAGCGGCACGATGGAAGTCGAAGCGGTCGGGCTCATGGGGCGCCGGATAGATATAGCCGGCCAGCAGCATGGTGACGAACACGTCGGCATGGGAACGGGGCCGGTATTCGGTCACGATGCAGGCGACGCGCGGCATGGCAGGCGTATCAGGCGTGGCGGCAGTGGCGGCCATGGCGGCGATCGAAGGCATGGCAGAGATAGTACCTGCGGGCGCCTGGCCGCTCACTTCTCCCACGCGAGCGAGTAATCGCGCTGTTCCGGTGTGGGATGGCCGCCGGGGCCGTAGCCTTCTCGGGTGGAGTCGCGCTCCAGGGGCACGAACTGCGAGGCGATCCCCCGGTCGGTGACGTCGTAACGCAGGGGGGAAGCCCAGCGTGGTATCGCCGTCCGGCCAGTGGGTCGCCCACTGCGGAAACGCGGTCGAGGGCCCGATGTCGAAGCGGATCCCATCGGCACGATGGGTCTTGCGGCAGTGCACGTGGCCGCTGAGCACGAGCGTCGCGCTAGTCGCACGGAACACGTCGAGCAGGCAGCTGCGGTGCGGTTCGTCGGTCGAGAAGTACCACGACTGGTACTGCTGGGGATCGCGCAGGTCGAAGTTGGGCTCGTGCCGGTCATCCACAAAGAGAGGGTAGTGCGTCACCCAGACGTGATACCTGGCGCGTGGCTGCTGCCGTTGGGCCTCCAGCCAGTCCCAGAATGCCGCCTCATCCGGCAATCCGGATCCGGCGAGCATGCTGCAGAACCCGGAGAACCGCACGTCCTTGTGGACGAACGTCCACTCCGTGGGCCCAAACACCGAACGGAACTGCGCGAGCGACGCCGAGTCCAGGTTCAGGCGAACGTCGTCGCGACGGCCGCTCGCGATCGCCGTCCGCTTATTGCCGGTGTCCATGTTGCCCGGCACGACGTAGGCGGGAAAGGGCAGCGCGTCGAGGTCGGCCTTGACCGCCTCCAACTCGTAGCGGTGGATATTCCCATCGCGCGTGATATCCCCGCCCAACAGCAACAGATCGGGTTCGAGCGCCACCATCTGGCGCCGTGCCGTCTGCCAGTTGTCGTTGCAGGCCGGGCGAAAGCGGTACAAGCGTGGGGAACCGACGTGGATGTCGGTCGCGAACACGAATGTCCAGGAACTCATGGCAGGTATAGATGAGATGGTACCCTTGGCGCGCAAAGGCCGGCGATATGCGGATAAACCGGCTCAAGCCGCAGCTTGCCGGCGGCCGATTACTTCCGCGATGCCAACACGCAGACGATGGTGATCCCCCTCGTGGGAGAACCGGAAGAATTCCAGAACCTGGAGACCATCGGTCGTAGCACGGCGTGGCGCTGCTATCATCAGAGGTGGGCTCGTAGGTGGCATCATATTGGCGAGAGCGGCATATGGCGCCATACACGCTGTGAGCACCGCTTAAGATCGGAAATGCGAGATGGCCACGCAGACCCTTCCACTTGAGCTCCCCGAGGACTTGGTTACGCTCCTCGGCTCGCCGGAAGAAGCCGCCGCACGGGCCAAAGAGGCCCTGGTGCTGGAGTTGCTCCGTCAAGGACACATCAGTCAGGGGAAAGCAGCCCATGTGCTCGGCATTGATCGGTGGGCCATGCTCGATCTGATGGCCCAGCACCAGATCCTCTCCGGCCCGGTTGATGCGGAGGAGATGCGCCGCGAGGTGGAAGAGCTGGAGCGCTTCGCCCAGATGGACCAGGCAGACCAGGCAAACTGACGTGCCGGCCATCAGCAACAAAAGAGCAAGCAATTAGGCCGCAGTTCACGCAGGCGGTCGACGAGCGGATCGCAAAAGAGGTCGCCGCAGAGGAGGAAGGCGCAGGTACCGAGCGGCGTTGTCGCGGTCGGGATTTCGCTACCTTGCCGGTAGATGGCCGGGTCGGCGTTCCGCCGGTGCCACTGGGGCGTAATGCGCCGGTATTTCAGGTGGATGGCGCCGTCCGGCCCGAGCAGTACCGCCACGTCGTAGAGATGGGCCTGCTCTCCCTCTGCTACGCGCTCATACATTCCAAGCGCAAGCCAGAGGCGGCGCTTGCGGGCGACTGCTGCCAAGCGTTCGGTTGCCGGTGCGGGGATCGGCTGGCCGAGCGGCAAGTCGTGGGCCGGATCGCCGTTGGCGATGAACCCGGTGAGCGCCGTCTCAGAGAACACCACAAGTTCGGCCCCAGCATCCGCCGCCTCATGCGCCATCCGCTCGATGGTGGCCAGATTGGCGTTGAGATCGGAAACGACCCGATGCACGGCCAACGCCGCGGCGATCGTGCTCATCGTCATTCGTCAACGCCTCCGAGTGGTGATACGTCGCCACAAGGCCAGCAATTACGGCCATCGAAAGGGCGGATCTCCGATTGCCAACGTGGCGAGGGCACGCCATAGAATGCGGGAATCGCGGCGGCGAACGCTATTCAGCCGGAGAGCTACGGTGGTCGCTCTTCCCCCAGGCGTTTCTCCGCATATGACCGTGAAATCATCGTGCCAAGTAAAGTGCGCATCCCACTCGTCCTGGCGTGGATTGAACAGCGGGACCAAGTCGCCGCTTTCTGGATCACGCGCACGCTGCCAGGCCCCCTTGGCTTTATTGCATGGCCCGCATGCAAGAGCCAGATTGCCAAGCGTATCGCCTCCGCCTCGTGCTACTGGAACGATGTGCTCGACCTCGAAGGCGTACCCGGCCAGTCGCTCCGGCGTTTTGCAGTACTCGCAGAGGCCTCGTGCACGCTCCGCGACCATCTCGTAGAGCGGATGCGGCATCAGCCGTTCGCTCGTGTGCTGGACAAATCGGTCGCCCTCTTTTGCATCTTGGCCCTTGACACCGAAGTACGAAAGCGCGCGAAGCTCCGTTTGTAGGCGCGCAGCGCGCGTGCATAGACGTCCGAGTCGGGCGCGTGCGCCCGCACGAGCGCAAGGACGTTGCGCATGGCGCCTTCTTCAGCCGTGTCCAGGAGTCGCTGAAGCTCGTGCCGTTCGGCAGCGCTGAGCTTCCCTTGCTTGCCGGCATCCAGC
>JACQGX010000428.1 GCA_016199265.1 Chloroflexota bacterium
TGCCGAACGAGATGACCGTCTCCAAATCCTTCATGTCCTGTTACGCCCGCGTCACCGACGGTACGTAGTAGTACATCAGCAGCACGCCGGTGACGGTCAAGATGAGAAACATCATGAACGACAGTCCGCCCAGGCACCAGGTGTACGTCACCCGGATGGCGCCGCGAGGGACCAGGTCCGGATGGAGGTGGAGAAACACGTTCTTCCCCACCGTCATGATGCGCGTGCGCCGGTCCGATGGGTAGCCGTACCGGAAGACCGACTTCCAGACGCGACTCTGCCGGATAAACTGCAGCACCTCGCCCGGATACGGTAAACGCAGCGCCGGCGTGGCCATTCGTCTTGCCACTAATTCTCCTCCATTGCTCCTTCGCCCGGCCCAAGCCAGGGCTACGCCCAGCGCCCGGCGGGCCGCACGTGAAAAGCTTCACAAATGCACCCATCATTATGGGCAACGAAGGACGCCTGCTTCAAGCCGCTGCTACACGAGGCTGCTACACGAGGCGGAAGTACGGCTCGGGTTTCGGGCCGATCAGCGGTGTGCCGTACGCCAAAAACGGTGCGGTCACCCCAGCGTAGCCCGGCGCAAGAAACTCGGACGGCAGCCGCCGCTCCCTGTTGGCCACCGCCGGCAGGGGAACTCCCCCATATTCGCAGCGGTAGGGCCCCATCTCCGGCCGGAGGAGCGCCACCATCTCGCCCGAGCGGCCGCCGGCCAGCCGCCGGGCGGCGGTGCGCCCGGCCTCGCGCGCTTCTTCACGATCGACCGGAGAGACGTGCAGCGCGCTCGAGCGCTGAAGCGTGCCCGGCTTGACCGCCCGCGCCTTGACGGAGAGACACTGGGACACCATCCGCGCCAGCGTCTCCCCCACCGCGGTGACGATCGGGTGGCCAAAATGGTCGGCGCCGGAAGTGGCCCCGGCGACGAACTGCCCGGACGTATCGCGGATCGTTTCCGCCGTGGCGACGACGCAGTAGCCGGTACGCGACAGCGCGGCCTCGACGGCCTTCAGGAACGCGCCGGCATCAAACGGCCGTTCGGGCGTCAGGAGCACGTGCGGCCCATCGCGCTCGTCGCGCTTGAGCAGCGCCGTCGCGGCGGTGAGCCACCCGGCGTCGCGCCCCATGCACTCGAGCACGACGACGCGGTCGTACGTGCGCATCGACGCGACGTCGAGCGTCACTTCCTGCGTCACAATCGCCCAGTAGCGCGCGGCGCTGCCGTAGCCGGGGCTGTGATCGGTCTCGACGAGATCGTTGTCGATCGTCTTCGGTACGCCATAAACGGCCAGGTCATAGCCGGCCTGCTGGGCGGCCGCCCGCAGCCTTTCGCACGTGTCCATCGAGTCGTTGCCGCCGGTGTAGCACAGCCAATGCACGTCGTGCCGGCGGAACGTGTCCAGAACACGACCGTAGTCTTCTGGGCCCAGTTTGCGCCGGCAACTCCCGAGCGCAGCCGCCGGCGTGCGCGCCAGCGTGTCGATCTGCTCCCGGCTGAGGCCATCGAGTGGGATCAGTTGATCCCCGAGCGCGCCCTCGATGCCGTGGCGCAGCCCGTACACCTCGGGAAACCGCCTGCCGGTCACGGCCTCGTCGAGCACCCCGGCCAGGCTCGCATTGATCACCGGCGTCGGTCCCCCCGACTGTCCCACCACCAGCTTCGGTTCGCTCAATTCGGCAACTGCTGCTCACACATCGAGTCGGATAAGAGCTTAACCGCAGAGACGCAGAGACGCAGAGACGCAGAGAGCGTTCTGGCCATAGAGAGCAAAGAGTTCACGAGTTGAGCGCGGCTGAGGGCAAAGATGTGCTCTCTGCGCTTTCTGTACTCTGTGGTTGATCTCTCTGCGCCCTCTCTGCGCGTCTCTGCGTCTCTGCGTCTCTGCGGTGAGAAACTACTGCGGGACGCGGTCGGGGAAGACGCGGCGGTAGTCGGTGCCGACGTTGGCCCGTTCGACCTGGAACTCAGCCGGGTTGAGCGGATCGTAGGTCAGGATGGTCCGCTGGAACACCTGGACGAAGATCGACCGGTTGGCGAGCGTCCCCTTGGTCACCACCGCCGGGATGGCCTCGGTCATCGGCAGGCCGATGTCGTGCAGCCAGCCACCCGGGAAGATGTCGGTGCGGTTGATATACGGCCAGAAGATCGGCGAGATGCTATGTCCCGGCGCCGGCTGGAGCGCCTGCGAGTACGGCACGAACACCGAACCGTCGCTGTTCGTCACCGTCCCACCCCGGAAGTCCGCCGGCGGCGGCACGCGCCGCGACTCTTGCGCCAGATCGTTGATGATGGCGTACTTAATCGTCGACTGTTCGCCGCCCACGGAAAGCTCCGCCCGCCCGATCTGGAGCTCGTCGACCAAGAGGCCGTACTGGAACTGCCAGTTGGGGTCGGGGCTCTCGCCGGTGTGATCCTCCATGCGGCCCTTCTCGAAGTACTGGGTGAATCGCCCGGCGAAGAACGTCGGCGGCGAGATCGTGTTGCCCAGGATGCGCAGCCCATCGTGCTCGACGTAGTAGCGCAGGAACCGGCTGTCGATCGGCCACGACCCGACCGTCCGCTCGGGACCCGGCGTTGGGGTCGGGCTGAATTGCGGTGTGGCCGTCGCCGCCGGACTCGGGGTGATCGACGGTGTCGGCGTAATCGGCGAGCGATCGGCGCCCTGCACCTCGATCGCGTCGATGGCGACCAGCGTGTCGGTCGATGCGCCATTGCGCTGGCCAAGGACCTCGATCACCAGCGTGTGGGACCGCTCGCTGTCGAAGCCACCCTGCCATTTGATCAAGTCATACGACGGCTCGCCTAGCTTGTAGAGGTCGAACGTCTCGATCTCGACACCGTCGACGCTCACCCGAGCAAACCCGCGGTTCGGGCCGCGGACACCGTACCACTTGAAGTGCGGCCCGTTGAACTGCAGGCGCATGATCGAGCCGGCGAAACGGGCCTGCGTCACCGTACCACCCAACGCCCTGGTGTCTTGCATCAGGTTCCAATCAACGCCGGTATAGCGCACCGCCGGATCGTTGTCCTGGAAGACGTACGGCGTTGACGTCGGGGTCGCCGTGGGCGCTTGCTCCTGCGCCTCGGCAGGCGTGGATGCCGGCAGCGAGAGGGCCAGCGCCGCCAGAAGACCCAGCACGGAGACAATCAACCACCCCCAGGGACGACGCCCTGGCCTCTGACCCTCGTTCACGCTCACGCTCATTCCTCACTTGCTCGGCTTCGTTCGTTCTGGTCCGTTGCGACTGCCGTTATGTCATCAACGGGCGGCCTCTGCACGAGGGGCCGCCCGTAGTGTGCCGGCAGGATCTCGTTCCGTCAACCGGTCTTGGTGACTTTTGCGCGCGACTGTGCGTGTTTTCCCCCGACGTGGCGCGTACACTCTCGATGAAGCACAAGTTTCGGCATGCGCGTTACCGTGGTGGGCGTTTGTGGCGCGGGCAAGTCTGAGCTGGCACGCCGCCTCGCGGCGCGAGGCATCGAGGCGCGCACCGTTGCCCAGGAGCACTCACACGTGCCCGACCTCTGGCGCCACGAAGTCAAGCCCGATTTCCTGGTGTACTTGAGCGCCTCGCTTCGCTCGGTGCGCCGTCGTGGACGCTCGATGTCCGTCTCCGAGCTGACCGCCCAGCGCCGGCGCCTGGCCGGCGCGCGACGTGCCGCCCACACACGCGTGCGCACCGACGGCCTCACTCCCACCGAGGTCGAGCAGCTCGTCTTACGTCAGTTGGCCCGGCGTTATGCCCCTCCAGCCCGGCGCCGTTCCCTCCTCCCACCAGGGGAGACGGAGTCAGGGGGTGAGGGGATGTCCTCGAACGATATACTCGCGGAGAGGAAACTGTAGAGGAAACGCCATGGCAACGACAGCAACATCGGCAGGTGTCGCGCCGGAGAGCGGAGCGCCGGTTGGCACCGGCGGCACGCGATCGATTGAGGAGCTCGAGGCCATTGCTCGGCGCCTGCGCGAAGACATCGTGCGCATGACGACCAAAGCCGGCTCGGGCCATCCGTCAAGCTCGCTCTCGGCGATCGACGTCATGACCGTCCTGTACTTCGGCGGGTTCCTTCGTCACGACCCCAAGCGACCCGACTGGCCGGACCGCGATCGGTTCATCTTGTCCAAAGGGCACGCTGCGCCCGCGCTGTACGCCGTGCTCGGCGAGTCCGACTACTTCCCGCGCACACTGTTCGATACGCTGCGCCGCATCGGCAGTCCGCTCGAGGGCCACCCCAACATGCGCCGCCTGCCGGGTGTCGAAGCATCCACCGGCTCGCTCGGGCAGGGGCTTTCCATCGGCCTCGGACACGCCCTGGCGGCGCGCATCGACGGCCGCGGCTATCGCACGTACGTCATGACCGGCGACGGCGAGATGGAGGAAGGACAGGTCTGGGAGGCGCTGATGGCGGCGGCGCAGTTCCGCACCGCGAACCTCACGCTCATCGTAGACCACAACAAAGCGCAGCAGTCGAACCTCGTCGAGCGCGTGCTCGACTACCGGCCGCTCGCCGAGAAGCTGCGCGTGTTCCACTGGCACGTCGAGGAGATCGACGGGCACGATCTGCGCGCCATCCAAAGTGCGCTGTCGCGGGCGCAGGAAGTGGGCGGCCGGCCACAGGCGATCGTCGCCCACACGGTCAAGGGCAAGGGCATCTCGTTCGTCGAAGCCGACTGGAGCTACCACGGGAAGCCCCTGGCCGAAGATGAGCTCGCCCGAGCGCTCGAAGAATTGAAAAACTAGCCGCAGGAGCACACGACATGGTTGCGCTAGCTGAGAAGTACGAGATCAAGCTGGGCAAGGCGACGCGCGACGCCTTCGGCGAGGCACTGCGCGAGCTGGGCGGCCAAGACGAGCGCATCGTCGTCGTCGACGGCGACGTCAACAATTCAACACGCACGGAGTGGTTCGCCGCCGATAACCCCGATCGCTTTTTCAACGCCGGCATCGCCGAAAGCAACATGATCGGTATCGCCGGCGGCCTCGCCGCCAGCGGCAAGATTCCCGTTGTCTCGAGCTTCGCTTGCTTCATCTTGTGCAACGGCTTCGATCAGCTCCGCATGTCCGTTGCCTTCCCGCACCTCAACGTCAAGGTCGTCGGTACGCACGCCGGTATCTCCATCGGCGAAGATGGGCCATCCCAGATGGCGATCGAGGACGTCGCGCTCGCATGCGCGCTGCCGGGGTTTACGGTAGTCGTACCCGCCGACGAAGCGGCGACGCGCGCGGCGGTCCGCGCGATGATGGAGCACCATGGACCGGTCTATCTCCGGGTCGGCCGTCCCAAGGTGCCGGTTGTCTACCGCTCCGAGGCCGACGCCGGCTTCGAGATCGGCAAGGCCAACCGGTTGCGCGACGGTCGAGACGTGACGATCGTCGCCAATGGCCTGATGGTTTCGGCCGCGCTCCAGGCGCACGACGCGCTCGCCGAACGGGGGATCAGCGCCCGCGTGCTCGACGTCGCCACGGTCAAGCCGCTCGACGAAGCTGCCATCGAAGCGGCAGCGCGGGAGACCGGCGGAATCGTCGTCGTCGAGGAACACCTCGCCTACGGCGGGTTGGGCAGCGTCGTCGCGATGGCCGCTGCGCGCCGCCACGCCTGCCCGATGGCCTTCGTCAACATCGACGATACCTACGCCGAATCGGGCACACCGGAGGCGTTGATGGAGAAGTACGGCTTGACCAGCGACGATATCGTCCGTGCCGTTGAGGGCCTCGCCGGCGCCCGCAAGCGTGGCTAGCACGCCGGCTCGGCGGCGCTACGTCGTTGCCGGCGGCGTCGTCGGTGCGGGGGACGGCACGGCAATTGGCTTCGTCCTGCACGGCGCCCGCATCGAGCGGCTCCTGCACGTCGGCGACGCCATTGCGCCTGATGACGGCGTCCTCGACTTCCGGCCCCATACCCTCGCGCCGGGGACGATCGACGTCCATACGCACGGCGGCGCGGGCTGCAGCTTCTCCGCCGGCCCGGAAGACGACACCCGGCAGATTTGCCGGTACCGCGCCTCGACCGGCACGACGGGGCTGTTGGCGACGATCACCGGCACCTGGGACGAGCTCATGGCGGCGCTACCCAAGCTGCGCCGATTGGCGGAGCAACCGGTTGATGGGGCTGCCCTGCTCGGCATCCACGTCGAGGGTCCATTCGTCAATCCCGTACGCAAGGGCGCCATCAGTCCGGAGACGATGCGCCTGCCCAGCGTCGACGACCTCCGCCGCCTGCACGACGCCGCCGGCGGCGCGATCAAGATGATGACCGTCGCGCCCGAGCTGCCCGGCGCGTTTCCCGTCATCGAGAGAATGGTCACGCTGGGCATCGTCCCGTCGGTCGGACACTCCGACGCCAGCTACGAGCAGGTGATCGACGCGGTCACCAGTGGCGTACGCAAGTCGACGCACACCTACAACGCCATGCGCCCGCTGCTGCACCGCGATCCCGGGACCGTGGGCGGCATCCTGGCCGACGACCGCGTCTTCGCCGAGCTGATCGCCGACGGCGTCCACGTCCACGCCGGCGCAATGAAGGTCTTGCTCAATGCCAAAGGTGTGCGGCGTACGGTGCTCGTCACCGACGGCGTACGCTACGCCGGCTTGCCCGAGGGCATCTACGAGCGCCCAGGTCGTGGCCGGCTCAGGATCGGCAACGGCGTCGCCATCACCGACGACGGCACTATCGCCGGCAGCGTCTCGCCGCTCAACCGCAACTTGTGTCTTCTCCGGGACGAGCTTGGCGTCCCTCTCGAGGATCTTTTCACGATGGCCGCCGCCGTCCCGGCCGACCTTCTCGAACTGGCAACCAAGGGTGGCCTCACCCCCGGCGCCGACGCCGATTTCGCTGCGTACGACGCCGGCCTCACCTGCCTCGCCACTTTCGTCGCCGGCCAACAGGTCTACCGCGCCCCGTAGATACCCCACCGCCAAACCAGCCGAGCGGCCCCCTTGTCTCTTCATCGTCTGCACAGCATCCCACATGCCTGAACCGAGGCGGAGATGACGTACCATTAGTGGCATGCCAGGCAGAAACGGCTCAAACGGCAGGGTAGGAAGCGAGAACGGGCGGCCGATGCGCTCCGACATCGTCAAGCGTGGGTGGCAGCGCGCCCCGCACCGCTCACTGCTGCGCGCCACCGGCGCCATCCACGACGAGTCGGACTTCCGCAAGCCGTTCATCGCCATCATGAACTCGTACGTCGACATCATCCCCGGCCACGCGCACCTGCACGAAGTTGGGCGCGTCGTCAAAGAGTTCGTCCGCGAGGCGGGCGGCGTGCCGTTTGAGTTCAACACGATCGGCGTCGACGATGGCATCGCCATGGGACACGAGGGGATGAAGTTCTCGCTGCCGTCGCGCGAGATCATCGCCGACTCGGTCGAGACCTGCATCCGCGCCCACGGCTTCGACGGCATGATCTGCATCCCCAATTGCGACAAGATCGTGCCCGGGATGATGATGGGCGCGGTGCGCGTCGACATCCCTACCGTGTTCGTCTCGGGCGGTCCGATGGCCGCCGGCCGGCTGCCCAGCGGCGAGTCGATCGACCTGCTCACCGTCTTCGAGGGCGTGGGCGCCCACGCCGCCGGGACAATGTCCGACGACGAGCTGCTGGAGATCGAGAAGCTGGCCTGCCCCAGTTGCGGCTCGTGCTCCGGCATGTTCACCGCGAACAGCATGAATTGCCTGTGCGAGGCGATCGGCCTGGCGCTGCCGGGGAACGGCACCATCCTGGCGCAAACGCCGGAGCGCGTCGCGCTCTACCGGCAAGCCGCGCAGGCGGTGATGCGCCTGGTGGAGCAGGGCGGACCCACGCCTCGCCAGATCGTGACGCACGAATCGATCGACAATGCCTTCGCGCTCGACATGGCGATGGGGGGCTCGACAAACACCGTGCTGCACACGCTGGCGATCGCCCGTGAAGCCGGCGTGCTGTACCCGCAGGACCGCATCAACGACGTGGCGGCCCGCACGCCGCTGATCTGCAAGGTCTCGCCGTCGCGCCCCGACGTCCACATCGAGGACGTGCACCGCGCCGGCGGGATCAGCGCCATCCTGTGCGAGCTGACGCGGCGCGAGGGCACGCTGCACCTCGACTGCTTGACCGTCACCGGCGAGACGATCGGCGAGACGATCGCGGGCGCGGCCGTCCGGGACGCCGACGTGATCCGGCCGCTGGAGAACGTCTTCCTGCCGCAGGGCGGCCTTAAGGTGCTCGCCGGCACCCTGGCGCCGGACGGGGCGATCGTCAAGACGGCCGGCGTCGACCCCAAGATGTGGCGCTTCCGCGGTCCCGCCCGCGTCTTCGAGAGCGAAGAGGCGGCATCCGAGGCAATCCTCTCCGGCCACGTGCGGGCGGGCGACTGTGTCGTCGTGCGGTACGAGGGGCCGCGCGGCGGTCCCGGCATGCAGGAAATGCTCTCGCCCACCAGCGCCATCGGCGGCATGGGCCTGGGCGACACGTGCGCCTTGATCACCGACGGACGCTTCTCCGGCGCGAGCAAGGGCGGCTGCATCGGCCACGTCTCGCCGGAGGCAGCCGCCGGTGGCCCGATCGCGGCGCTGCGCGACGGCGACGTCATCCGCATCGATCTCCACGCCGGGATCGTCGACGTCGAGCTCACACCCGAGGAGATCGCCGAGCGCATCCGCACCGCGGTGCCGCCGAAGCGGAGCATCACCAGTCGCTGGCTGCGCCGTTACCGCAGCCTAGTGACGAGCGCGAATACCGGCGCGGTGCTCCGAGAGCTTGAGCCCGACTTCGTGCCCGAGGGCAGCCCGCGCGTGGACGCCGGCCTGCCAACGGCCGCTACGGCATCTCCGGCACCGGTCGTCGCCGGCTAGCAGACTCGGCCACCCACGATCTCAGGTGCGTCCCACGGAGGTGGTCCGTAACCCATTTCGCATCTCCTTAGCGCCCCGCGGAAACGCCTGCCTCGGCTTCAACCACGTTGCCGTCGGCGTCGAATTCCCATCGGCGCGGCTCGGAGAGGATCTCCAGGCGCGGATGAGCTCGCACCTGATCGAGCAGCGTTTCGGAGACCCAGAGCTCGCTGAGCTCGAGCGTGTTCTTGATCCGCACGACGCGGGCGTTGTCCGGGTCACCCCGGCCGCACATCAGGATGCCGGCGCAGATCGCGTCGACGTCGGACGGCAGAAACAGCGGCAGCTTGACCCGCTGCACGCCGCCGATCCCGGACGTCAGCCCGTTGATGTACGTCGAGCGCAGGTCGAGCTTGCGGGCGGCGCGTAGTGTGAGCACGTCGGCCAGCCCGATCCCGGCGCCGTTGCCGTGCGACTCTTCGGTCAAGTCACGCACGACGATGATCCGCACGTTGGGGCGCTCGAACTCGGGCACGCCGCGGATCATCATGCGGCCGATGATGTTGGTGTCCATCCCCGTACCGCTGACGTTTTTCCCGATCTCGTCGACAACCAGTACGTCGATATCGTCGAACGGCAGCGAGGCCATGAGCCGCTTGGCCTCCTCGAGCAGGCGCGCCTCGCCCGCGCCGCCGATGTCATCGGGCGGCACGGCGACGATCCCGGCGGTCTGGTCGTAAGCGTTCTCTAGAATCCCGATCCCGCACAGCACGTGTGCCTGCTTCACCATCAGCTTCGCGGCGCGAGGCATCCAGTACGCCAGGCCGCGCGTGCCGAACGAGTGGATCGTCTTGGCACCCTGGTGCTTGCCCAGCCCAATCGCCGTGATCTTCGCCAGGCCGCTCTCGATTGTGCCTCGGAAGTCGGTGTGGGCTTTGACGCGGTTGCAGATGATCAGCGCGCCGGCGTCGAGCGCGGTGACGCTCATGTACACCGCCGGGCCCGGATCGGAATCGTCGCCCAACTGGCCGACCTGCCGCACGTCCATCGAGGAGACGATCTCCATGCCCGTGGTGTCGGGCGTGACCCCGTACCCTTCGAGCACCTTCCGCTGCCCGTCGGCCGTCGCGCCGCCGTGCGAGCCCATGGCGGGGAGGATGAACGGCTCGCCGCCGAGACGCCGCACGACCTCGCCGGCGGCGCGGAGGATCGCCGCGATGTTGGCGATGCCCCGGCTGCCGGCGGTAATGCCGACGCGCATGCCAGGCGTCACTTTGCCTTCGAGTACCTCGAGCTGCTCCTTGACTGCCCCTGCCACGTCATCTACCACCGGCGCGTCGAAACGCTGCCGCACCCGCAACATCCGCGGCAGCGGCGCCTCACACTGCAAGTCACGTATCTGGTTCAGAAACGAGTCCATGTCGTCCTCTTTCGGTCTACTTGTTGAGCTTATAGCCAATGCCCCTCACCGTGACGATGTGCTCCGGTGTGCTGGGATCGCGCTCCAACTTCTCGCGTAGGTGACGGATGTGGACCTTGAGCAGCTCGGTCTCGCTCCCATAGTTCGGGCCCCAGGCAAAGGAAAGCAGCTTGTCGTGTGGCACGACCCGACCGATATTCAGCGTCAGGCACCGAATCAGCTCGAACTCCAGCGGCGTGAGTTGGACCGGCTGGCCTTCCTTGAGCACCTCATACGCATCCAGATTGATGGCCAGCCGGCCGCCGGCAATCACCGGTTCGGCGCCCCCCGCCACCGGCTGGGCCGCGCGACGGCCGAGCGCCCGCACGCGGGCCAACAACTCGCGCGGCGAAAAGGGCTTCGTGACGTAATCGTCCGCGCCGAGGTCGAGGCCCCGCACCTTATCGGCCTCGCTGTCCTTGGCGGTAAGCATGATGATCGGCATCGCCGCGTCCTGTCTCCGGACCCGCTGGCAGACCTCGTAGCCATCGACGCGGGGCATCATCACATCGAGGATCATGAGGTCGAACCGCTCGCGCTCCATCAGCGCCAGCGCACTCGCGCCGGTATGCACGATGCTCGCGCTGTGGTGGTCCTTCCCCAGCGCGAAGGCAATGATCTCCGCAATGTCGGGATCATCGTCTACGACCAGAATCTTCATGTCGCTTGTGTCCGTTTCCGTTGGGCACCCCCAGCCGCTCGGGCTTGCAGTGGCGCAGTCAGAGAGGCGCTGTGAAGCGCCAATGAGGCGCTGTGGGGGACGACCTCTGTACCGTCTGGACCATCCGTCGGTTTGGCCGGCGTGAGCGGCAGCCGTACGGCAAACGTGCTGCCCACGCCGGGCCTGCTCTGGACCGAGATGTGCCCGCCGTGCAGCTCCGTCAGGTGTTTCACGATGGTCAGCCCCAATCCAGAGCCGCCGCGTCTGCGCGTGAGCGCGTTCACGCCCTGGTAGAACTTGTCGAAAAGGTGCAGTTGGTCGACGCTGCTGATGCCGGCGCCGTTGTCGGCAATGGTAAGGCAGGCCTCGTCGCCCTCGCGCCATGTGCTGACCACGATATCGCCGTCCTCTTGCGTGTACTGGCACGCGTTGGACACGAGGTTCGTCACGATCTGCTCGAGCCGATCGTGGTCGGCGACCAGAGGGAGCGACGGCCCCTTCGTGCGAACGATCAGCCGCTGATTCTCCCGCTTTGCCACCGGCTCAAGCGCCGCGACGACATCGGCGACGACTTCGTTCAGATCCACCCGCACCAGGCGCAGATCGAACCGACCGCTCTCGAGCTTCGAGATGTCCAGCAGGTCTGTCACCAGGCGGCTGAGCCGGTCCGCATTCTGATAGATCTTCTGGAGGAATCGGGCTTGCGTCGGCGGCAGATCGCCGTCCAGGAGCACTTCAGCGGCCCCCTTGATGGCGGTCAGCGGCGTGCGCAATTCGTGCGACATCGCCGTGAAGAAGTCGGCCTTGACGTTGTCGAGCAGCCGCTCCTCGGTCACATCCTGGAGGACGATCGCCCACCCCACCGAGCGCGCGAAGTCGTCGTGCACCGGCACGACCGTGACCCGCAGAATTGCCTGGCGCGGCTCCGGCAGACTGACCTCGGACGGGAGCCGGTCGCGCCGCAGCAGAGCGGGCCGGAGCGCTTCCCACTGGCCGGGCGTGAGCACCGCGGCGAGATCGATCCCCGCCGGCAGGCCGCCCGGCAACCCCAGCAGGCGCTCGGCCGCGCCGTTGAGCGTGACGAGGCCGGAGCGCTCGTCGAGCACGATGATACCCTCGGTCACGCTATCGATGACCGCCTCCAGCTTGCGCACCTCGCCACTCAGCGCCTGGAGCCGGCAGGAGGTGGCGGCGTTCGCCGCGTTAAACGCACCGGCGAGCGCCGCCGTCTCGCGCAGAATGCCTGCCTTCACCGGCGACGCCGGCCTCCCCTCCACCAGCGCCATCAGCCCGGCCACCGCACGCTCAACCGGGCGCCACAATAAGCGCTCCAGGAGCACCGCGCCGGCGACGGCCGCCACGGCGGCGGCGGCTACCAGACCGGCGAGCAGGACGCGCAGCCGCTCCAGACCGCCGATCACGTGGTCTCGCTTCAGCCCGACAAATAGCGTCGCCACCGTCGGCGCGCCTCGACCCGCAGGGGCCGCTGCGATGCCGGGAATCGTTGTCCAGGATCGGATGGCGCTGCCGGCGGCGACGTAGCCGACGCCCGCGATCGAGTGATTGGGCGTGACAGGCGTCAGCCGCTGGCCGTGGGGACGCGCTTCCGTTGCCGGGAACAGCGCGCGCAGCTCACGCGAGCCGGCCAGAAGGCTCTCCGGCGTCAAGACCGCCACGTCAAGGCCCGTCGCGTCGGCCAAGGTCTGCAAAAACGCATCGTTGAACGCCTGAAGCAACACCACCGCGCCGGCAGGTTGACCGTCGACCAGCAGCGGGTACGCCCCGGCAAGGCCCAGGTCGGCGAGCGGCGCGGTGGTGGCCGGCCGCGCCTCGACGCCGACTCGCGGCCGAATCACCACCGGCTGGCCCGGCGACAGCGCCGCCCGCATGATTGCGAGCTTCCTGTAGTCGTAGGGCTGCCGCGGCGGGTGGTCCGCGATCGATCGGCCCTTCTCATCCACGACCGCAGCCGCGCTCGTGGACCCAAACTGGGTCCGCGCCGCCGCGAGAATCTCGCTGAGCGCTTGTTGGTCTCGTGCTGCGAACGCTTCAAGCAGTCGCGGCTGCTGCGCCAACAGTTGCGCCTGGTCGCCCAACCTGGCCTGACGTTCGGCCAGCACGCGCTGAATGGCCGTCAGCCCCCTATCTATCCTGCCCCGCGCGAGCTCCATCGCCCGCTGCTCGGCGGCTGCCAGCGAGGCGAGGCCGGCGAGCGTCACGCCGCCGACGCAAATGCCTAAGATCAGGACGAGCACACATACGCCCAGCGTGGGACGCCACGGGCTGCGACCTGCTGCACCTCCCGCTCGTACGCCATTGGCAAGCATCGTAGGGTACGCTCATTATATTCTGCTTGTTCTGCGGCTTGGATTGGCGTTCGCTTCATGCCCTGGTGATCGCTAGCGACCAAGTGGCGGCCGGATCGAGTGGCGCCGGAGCCACGACTCGCATTGAGCGAACGTTGGCGTGCGGTTCGCGTTTGGTTAAGCGCAGGGGCGTTTCGCCACGCGCCGGCGTGCGGCGCCCGCATCGGCGTCCCGACGCTCGTGTGCGATTGCCTCGCGTGGGCAATGGCGTACCCGGCACCGGCGGCGGGGGATGCGCGCCGTCGTTCTTTACCAAACGTTAACCGACAGGACGTACGATATGTTCGGGTTCTGCGGTCGGCCCGCCGGGCTCGAGCCTCCGTTCTGGCCCGTCACGGCCCGCGGCGAAAGGGACGCCGCGGCCCGGGCAAAGGAGATGGCGTCACCTGCACGTTCGTGCAGGGGCAAGCGCGCCTGACAGCTACGGCACAAGGGCCCGCGAGCGCAAGGAGAATGACGATGTCGATACTATCCCGCCGGATCTTCATTCAGGACGGCTTCAAGGTCGTTTCGCTGGGGCTGGCACTGCCCCACATCTTCACGCGGGCGGTGCAGGCCGCGGCTGAGGAGGCGGGACGCGAGCCAGGCGTGCTCGGAGTCCAAGGCGAGGCGACAGGCGACCCCTATGCCGGGCGGACGCTGATCGTGGTGCAGATGGCCGGTGGGAACGACGGGTTGAACACGGTGGTGCCCTACGGGGAAAGCCTCTACTATCAGCACCGGAAGAACCTACGGGTCGCCGAAGAGGACGTGCTCAGGCTCGATGACCATTTCGGCTTCCACCCGGCAATGGGGGCAATGAAGGCGCTGTGGGACGCGGGGATGCTGGCGGTGGTACACGGAGTGGGGTACCCCAACCCGAGCTTCTCGCACTTCAAGTCGATGGATATCTGGCAGACGGCGAATCCCGACGGCAAGGCGGACGAGGGCTGGCTGGCGAAGCTAGTGAAGGGAGTGGTGGACAAGCGAGGCCACCCGTTCGCCGGCTTCGCGGCGGGGGGCACGCTGCCACCGGCGCTGATGTCGCCCGATTACCCGGTGCCGGCGGTGGACAACGCGAACACCTTCAAGCTGCTGCCCGACCCGCGGTACGCCGTGGACGCACCGGCGCGGCAAAATGCGCTGGTGCAACTGTACAACACGTACCCGGGAGGCGCACCGTTCGCGCAGGTGCTGAAATCGACGCAGCAGGGGACGTTGGACAGCGTGGACCAACTGCAGCGGGCGCACGCCGCTTACACGCCGGCGGTGGAGTACCCGCAGAACGGGTTCGCCGCCGGGTTGAAGCTGCTAGCCGAGACGATCGTGGGCGGGCTGGGGGTGAAGGTCGGCTACATCACCATCGGCGGCTTTGACACGCACTCGGGTCAGCAGAATCAGCACGCGCGGCTGCTGCAGACGCTGTCGGACGGGTTGAAGGCGTTCTGGGACGACCTCAGCGCGCAGGGCAAGGCCGACGACGTCATGATCATGACGTGGAGCGAGTTCGGACGCCGCGTCTCGGAAAACGGCTCGAACGGGACCGATCACGGCACCGCCGGGCCGCAGTTCATCATCGGCAACAGCATCCGCGGTGGGCACTGGGGCGAGCCGGCGGGCCTGGCCAACCTCGACAAGGGGAACCTCAGATTCACGACGGACTTCCGCTCAGTGTACAGCACCGTCATGGACGGCTGGCTCGGCGCGCCGGCGGAGAAGCTCTTGGGCGCGCGCTTTCCGACGCTGGGGTTCCTCGGCCCCGGGCAGGCAGAGTAAGGTGTGGGAGGACGAGAACGATGCAGACGCAACCGATGCGACGAGCGAGCTTTCTTTCCCTGACGATGGCGCTCCAGGCGGCGGTCGCCGCCGCGGCTTGCTCCTACGATCGCGCGAAGCCCCACCCGCTGACGTCGCGCCGCACGCAGATCGCCCATCTGCTGCGTCGGGCAGGCTTCGGCGCGAGCAAGGAGCTGCTCGACGAGTACGAGGCGCTGGGTATCACCCGCGCGGTCGACCGACTGCTCGACTACGAGCAGGTGCCCGACGACGTCGAGGAGCGGGTCGGCAAGCTGGGCCTCAATCTGCGGCGGCTGGCGGACCTGCAGCGGTGGTGGCTCTGGCGCATGGTCTATACCAAGCGCCCGCTCCAGGAAAAGATGGTGCTTTTCTGGCACGGGCTGCTGGTGAGCGCGTCCTCGACGGTGGGCCTACCGAACCCCACGCCCCAGAACCCCAATCCGCCGCACTACATGCTCGACCAGCACAACTTCTTCCGCGAGCACGCGCTCGCCGACTTCGAGACGATCGTGCTCGGCATCTCGCGCGATCCGGCGATGCTGATCTACCTCGACTCGCGCACGAACAACAAGGGGAAGCCAAACGAAAACTACGCCCGCGAGCTGTTTGAGCTGTTTACCCTGGGAATCGGCAACTACACCGAGACCGACGTGCGGGAGGCGGCGCGGGCATTTACCGGTTGGGGCATCCTCAACGGCAAGTTCGCCTTTCGCTCGAACAACCACGACTCCGACTCGAAGACGGTGCTCGGCAAGACGGGCCCCCTCGACGGCAAGGATGTCGTCAAGCTGGCCGTCGAGCACCCCGCCGCCGCGCGCTACTTGTCGCGCCGGCTCTTTGAGTTCTTTGCCTACCCCGGCCCGAGCGAGCGCGACCTCGAACCGCTCGTACGCGCCTACGTCGCCAGCAAGGGCAGCGTCAAGGTGATGCTGCACGCGCTGTTTACGTCACCGGCGTTCTACTCACCCAAGGCCTACCGCGCGCTGATCAAGAGTCCCGTCGAGCTGGTGGTCGGCGGGCTGCGCAGCCTGAGCATCGTCACCGACGGGAATTCGCTGCCCGGCGTGACCACGCGCATGGGGCAGGCGCTCTTCAATCCGCCGAACGTCGCCGGGTGGCCGGGCGGCAGCCATTGGATCAACAGCTCGACCTGGCTGCAGCGGGTCAACTTCTGCAACGCGCTGCTCACCGCGCGCAACGACAGCCGCACCATCGTGCCGGCCGTCGACAAGATGATCGAGCGGCACGGGTTGAAGACGATGGAAGCTACCGTAGAGTTTTTCGGCGACCTCGTGCTCGACGGCCAGCTCAGCCCGGCGATGCGCCAGGCACTACTCGACTACATGAGCGACCGCCAGGCTACGACTGCTTCGCCGCGGGGCGTTCCGGCCGCGCCGCGCGCGCTCCCGCCGCCGCCGTCACGTACGGCGTTTGCCGACCGCAAGGTACGCGGCATGGTCTATCTGTTGATGGCCTCGCCGGAGTACCAGTTGGCCTGACGGCGGCCGCGATTGGCGAGTGCCATCACCATGGCAGGGTCCGGGCGGCCGCAGGAATACGTGCGTGGCGCGGGACGTGCGGCATAGGTACGGCGGCACATGTTCCGTAAGCTGCTGCTCGACGTCGCCGATATTCCCCGCGTAACGGGCTTCATCACCACGGACGCGGCCGCCCGCGGCATCGACTTGCGGTTCGTCGCGACGTGCCGGCGCAACTGGCACGGCGTGGTACCCGTACCTCACGCGCCGCCTGGCCGAGCGACCGGCGAACGTGCTCTTCGTGCTCGGCAACGTCGCGCGTGAGGCAATTGGCTATACTGCCGGCGCAACGACGAACGAGGACCGAAGAAGGGGATGCTGGGGCATGGCAGACGAAGACCGACCGGTAGTGTGGGGCCTATGGAACGGGACCCTTGGTGAATGGTGGAATCCGGGGACGCGCAAGCCCTACTTCGCGACGCGCGACGAGGCGCATCGCGTGCTTCCGCTGGTGATGCGCCAGTACAACTTCGGCCACTGGGAGGTCCGCGAGTTCCCGCTCGATGAGGAACCCGTCGAGCAAGGGCCCGACGAAGGCCGCTCGGAGCCACCGGCGCCGGCAGCGTGAAGCGTGAAGCGTGAAACGTGAGCTTCGTAGTTCACGTTTCACGTTTCACGTCACAAATCCGCCAGGTGATGTTCCCCGTGGCTGGGGAACTCCGGCGGCGTCCCCCCGAGCTTGACGATTTCCTTCTTGATCAGGATCATCAGCCCACGCAAGTTGGTCATCGTTTCCTGGTCGTTGCGGTCGCGGGCCGACTTGTATTCGGCCGCGAACTGATTCCACTTCTGATCGAGCGCCCGTAGACGGGTTTCGCGTGCGGTCGGCGGCGGCGGCGGCGGCCCACCACCGGTGTGGAGCTCATCCGGTCGTACCGGGGTCAGTTTTCCGGTGGTCATCGCGGCTCTCCTTGTGCCAGGTGCAGGCAGCACTTCCGGACACTCACCGCTCACGGTGAGCGGTGAGTGTCCGGAACATCTGCGTACACCTCCTTGTGCTCGTCCGGCGCGATGGTAGCGAATGGCGCGATACTATCGTCGATGGCCACGATCAAACGCATCGCGCTCATCCTCTCCAACATCGTCGTAACCGCCGCGCTCGTCGCGCTTCTCGGAGGGGCGGCCTGGGGCGCGTGGCGTCTCCTGCCGGAAGCGTCACGCACGGCGTTGACGGACCCCGGCACGACGCTCGACGCTGCCCGCCGTGGCGTCCGCACGGGTCCGGCCAATCCCATCACCAGCTTCATTGATTGGGTGTTGGAATGGCTCGGTGAGCAGCGAGATCGCGTCGACGCCGTGTTCGCGGCCGATGGGACAGATGGCGGCATCGTGCCGTTGGCCGCATGGATGCCGGTCGACGGGCAGCGCGTCATCGGTGCGACCGAAACGCTCTGGCAGCCGCGCCGCGCCAAGCTCTCGGGCGCGCAGTGGTCGCGCGTCGTCTTCTCCTGGGCGGACATCCAGCCTCGGAGCGCGCGCGAGTGGCGCGCCGGCTACTACCTGCGCGACAACATCATCCGCAAAGAGCGCGCAAACGGGATCGAATTGGTCGGCCTGCTGATGAATACGCCACCTTGGGCGGCCGCTCGACCGCAGGATGGCCCGCGCAGCGTGCCGGCCGGGCTCTACCTCCCGGTCGACGATCCACAGAATGTCTGGGCCACCTTTGTCCGCCGCATGGCCGCCGAGTACCGCGGCCGCATCGACACCTGGATCATCTGGAACGAGCAGGACATCCGCCCCGGCGGGCCGAACGCGCACTATATGACGTGGGCGGGAGACGCGCGCGATTACGCCCAACTGATCAAGGTTGCCTACCTCGCCGCCAAGCAGGGCAACGCGAAGGCCCGCGTGCTGTTCGGCGCGACGACGTACTGGTCGGACGTGAACGCCGGCGAGCCGCTCTTTCTCGAGCGCACGCTGGCGGCGCTCGACGACGATCCCGAGGCGGCGCGCCACGGCTACTTCTTCGATGCCGTCGCTCTCAATCTCTATTCGTCCCCCGACGATCTCCGGCGCATCGCCGGCGTCTACCGTGACGTACTCGGCCGCAACGGTCTCGACACCCCACTGTGGCTGACCGAAACCAACGCCATGCCGTACGACGACCCCATGAAAGGGCTGCGGCGCGAGCAGAACGGCATGCGGGTCACGCTCGACCAGCAGGCGTCGTTCGTCGTTCAGGCGCTCGCGCTCGGCTTGAGCGCGGGGTACGAGCGTATCGCCATCCACTCGATGACCGACCGCGACACGCAAGACGAGCTCTGGGGATTGATCCGCAACGACGGCAGTCTGCGGCCGTCGTTCGTCGCGTACCAAACCGCGGCGCGCTATCTCGGCGGCGCACAACGTGCCGTCTTTGCCCCGCGCGAGCGCGCCGGCTGGCGGTGGGCCAGGGACGGCTACGTGCCGAATTGGGAAATCTACCTGGTGGTGGTCGAGCGCAGCGCCGGTGCCCCGGCGCCACCGTCACCACCGGCTGCCACCGGCACACCCACCGCGGCGGCGGTCGCTGCCGGCGCCGCGCACGATGGCTCGGCGGCACATCCGCAACGGGTGAGCGTGTTGTGGAACGGCGATCCCGTCGAGCGGGTAGTGTCGCTGCCACGGAACTCGGCGCGCGCCGCGCTGGTGGACAAATACGGACGGGTACAGCCCCTGGAAGCCGACGGCGAGCGGTGGCTGATCAAACTGGGGCCGGCGACGGCGCAGAGCCCGCTCGATCCTGAGGGGTACTACTTCATCGGCGGCGATCCGGTGCTTCTGGTCGAGGAGAGCGTGCCGGCAGACGCTCCCGTCGTCGCGCCTGAGCCGATGTCCTGATCCAGTTCTGACCCATTCGTCGGATAGGACTGGCGCGGATGGCATGAAAGTGGTACACCGTGCAAATCATGCAGCACGTCGATCCCTATGGCGTACTCGATGCGCGGCTGGTGTTCCTCGGCACCGGTGGCGGGGCGCATGTCGAGCGGTGCCACGCGTCCGTCTGCTTGGCGTTGTCCCAGACCGAGGCGCTTTTGCTCGATACCGCCGGCGGCTTCCAGATCGTACGCGCGCTCAAGCTCGCCCACATCGATCTGCCGGCAATCAAGCGCGTGTTCCTCAGCCACCGCCACTCCGATCATCTCGCGGGTCTCGAGCCGCTGCTGCTGCACATTGGCCTCCATGCGATCGGTACCGGTCAGCCGTCGGGACGCGTCACGATCTACGGCCACCCCATCGTGCTCGATGCCGGCCAGACGGTGCTCGAGGCGATGGCGTCGTTTGCGCCATCGCTCATTGAGATGACGCAGGGGGACGTCGAGTGGGTCCCGCTCACGGCGGGGGAGACGGTAAGGCTGCGACCCGGCCTCACCCTCACGCCGTTCGCGGTCGACCACGAGCCGCGCGATGGGAGCAACCTGGGCTGCCGCGTCGAGCTCGACTACGGTGCCGGCCCATGGCGCATCGTCTACAGCGGCGACACGCGACCGACACTTGAGATCCTCCACTACACCCAAGGCGCCGACGTCCTCATCCACGAGGCCGGCGGTCTCGACGCCAATGCCGAGCGGGTCCACATCGCCGGACACTCGACCGCGGGTGAGGCGGCGCGCGTTGCTGCCGAGGCCGGCGTCCGGCGGCTGTTCCTCTACCACATGCCGAATGAGGCGATCGTCCGTGCGATCGAAGAGGAAGCGCGGCGCTATTTCCATGGCCCGCTTAGTGTGCCCAGCGACCTCGAGTCCTTTGCACTGCGGGACCTCATCACCCTCACCGAAGAAACGCCGTAGCAGCCGCGGCTGCTATAGTGAAGTTATTCACAAAGTCTGCGCCAAGGGCCGCGACCGCCGCGCAGGTAGCGGCGGATGAGGGCGACCGTTTGCCGCTAGCACACCTTTCGCGGCGCGCTGCCATCTCTTTGTATCCGCCCAATCTTTTTTATGACGGCGGGTATACTTAATAGTACGAAGTCACGTTGCGCCACATGTGTGGCGAGGAGGAATGACAGCCGCATGGCGGCCGCTGAAACACTCGAGAGACCGGTTGGAACTGACGGACGCGTGCCGACGCTTCAGATTGAAGGTCTTCACGTGGCCATCGACGGCCACGAGATCATCCACGGGATCGATCTGGCCGTCAACAAGGGCGAGGTACACGCCATTTTGGGCCCCAACGGGTCCGGCAAGAGCACCCTCGCGTATGCCCTCATGGGCAACCCGCGGTACGAAATCACCGAGGGAACGGTGACGTTCAACGGTGAAGACGTGCTGGAGATGGAGCCGGACGAGCGCGCCCGCGCCGGTCTGTTCCTGTGCTTCCAGTATCCGACGTCGATCCCCGGCGTCCAGATGGGGAACTTTTTGCGCCTGGCGGTCAAGGCGCGCTTCGGCGACAAGGCGGTCAAGACGTTCCGGCGCGAGCTGCAGGAGAAGCTGCGTCTGCTCAAGATGGACCAGAGCTACATGCAGCGGTACCTCAACGAGGGATTCTCCGGCGGTGAGAAGAAGAAGGCCGAGATCCTCCAGATGGCGATGCTCAAGCCGGAGATCGCCATCATGGACGAGACCGACTCTGGCCTCGACGTTGATGCCTTCAAGGTCGTCGCCGACGGCGTGAACGCGATGCGCGGCGCTGATCGGGGATTCGTCGTGATCACGCACTACAACCGCATGCTCGAATACATCAAGCCGGACTTCGTCCACGTCCTCATCGGCGGCAAGATCGTCAAGGAGGACGGGCCCGAGTTGGCGGTGCAGGTCGATCAGCACGGGTATGGCCCGATAATTGAGGAGGTGCGGGCGCGCGGCGAGGAAGTCGAGCTGCCCGAGGAGGGCGGCGCGACCTACGCCCGCGAAGAGCCGGCGGCGCGCCACCACGATCCGTTCCGCTCGCACGGCCGCACCGCGATTTAGTTCCTAGTTCCCGGTTCCGCGTTCCTCGTTTTCGTTCCTTTGGCTTGAACCTCCAACCAGGAACGCGGAACGCGGAACCAGGAACTAAAAGGAGAAGTTATGGCAACTACCATTGACATCAGAGAACTGCCCCCGGCGGTCAGTGTCGATCCCAATCGCGAGCGCATGCTTCGTGAGGCGGAAAAGGAGCTCCCGCTCGAGTATCGTGCCGGCTGGCACGACGAGCTGAAGCCGATCTTCACGACCGGCAAGGGGCTCGACCGCGACATCGTCGAGACGATCTCCAAGATGAAGGGCGAGCTCGAGTGGATGACGGAGATTCGCGTCAAGGCGTACGAGCACTTCCTCGAACGGAAGTTGCCGGCGTGGGGCGCCGACCTCGCGCAGATCAACTTCGACGACATCTACTACTACATCAAGCCGACCGAGGCGCAAGGCAAGACGTGGGAAGAGGTGCCGGAAGAGATCAAGAACACCTTCGACAAGCTGGGCATCCCGGAGGCCGAGCGGAAGTTCCTGGCCGGCGTCTCCGCCCAGTACGAATCGGAGGTCGTCTATCACTCGATCCGTGAAGACCTCGAGAAGCAAGGTGTCATCTTCACCGACATGGATTCGGGCCTGCGCGAGCACCCGGAGATCGTGAAGAAGTACTTTGGCAAGGTCATCCCGTACAAGGACAACAAGCTCGCGGCGCTCAATACTGCGGTCTGGTCCGGCGGGAGCTTCGTGTACGTGCCGAAGGGTGTCCACGTGCAGATTCCGCTGCAAGCGTACTTCCGGATCAACGCCAAGAACGCCGGCCAGTTCGAGCGGACGCTGATCATCGCCGAAGAAGGCAGCTTCGTTCACTACATCGAAGGCTGCACCGCGCCGATCTGGTCGGAGGACAGCCTGCACTCCGCGGTGGTCGAGCTCATCGCGATGAAGGACGCGACGATCCGCTACACGACGGTGCAGAACTGGTCGAACAACGTCTACAACCTGGTCACCAAGCGCGCCATCGCCTACGAGGGCGCGACGGTGGCCTGGATCGACGGCAACCTGGGCAGCAAGGTCACGATGAAGTACCCGTCAATCTACCTGCTGGGGAAGGGCGCCAAGGCCGAGATCGTCTCGGCGGCGTTCGCCAACAGCGGCCAGACGCAGGACGCCGGCGGCAAGGTGTGGCACTGCGCGCCGGAGACGACGTCGACGATCACGTCGAAGTCGGTCACCAAAGGCACCGGCAGGGCCGAGTTCCGAGGGTGGATCAAGATCTACAAGGGCTGCAGGGACTCGGTCTCGGCGATGCGCTGCGACGCGATGCTGCTCGACAAAGAGTGCTACTCGGGCACGACGCCGGTGATCGAGGTCGACGAGGAGAAGGTGGCGCTCGGCCACGAGGCGACCGTCTCCAAGGTCGGCGAAGAAGAGCTCTTCTATCTCATGAGCCGCGGCTTGACCGAGCGCGAGGCCATCACGCAGATCGTGAACGGGTTCATCGAGCCGTTCACCAAGGAGCTGCCGATGGAGTATGCCGTCGAGCTCAACAAGCTGATCGCGCTCCAGATGGACGCAGCCGTCGGCTAAGAACGCAGTCCAGAGTCCAAAGTCCAAAGTCTCCACAGTCGTGGGACTTAGCGCCTTGGACCTTGGACTTTGGACTCTGGACTCTGGACTTTGGACAAGAATCCGTGACTACACTAGTTCGAACCACCGAGCTTCCCGCAACGTTGCTGGAGGCCGGGTTTTCTGAGGCGGCGTCGCGTGCGCTCGGCGAGTGGCGGGACGATCCGGACTGGGTCCGCGCGCTGCGGGCGCACGGCTGGGAAGCCTGGGAGGACATCCCCATGCCGGGCAAGACGACTGAAGGTTGGCGCCGTAGCGATCTGCGTTTCCTGGCGCTCGATCGCGTCCGCCCGGCTACCGCGCTGCCCGAGCGCGCCGCCGGCTTCGACGCGCTGCCGCGCGCGCTGACCGAGCAGGTCGACATGAGCTTCGCGGCCGGCGGCGTGCTCGTCCAGCGCGACGGTGGCACGGCCTACGGCGAGATCGTCGACGACTTGCGCGAGCAGGGGGTGATCTTTACCGACTTGCACACCGCGCTGCGCGAACACCGCGATCTGCTCGAGGCGCACTTCATGCAGCTCGTGCCGGCCCGCTGGCAGCCGGGACCACCGAGCAACGCCGGCAAGTTCGAGGCGCTCAACGCCGCGTTTTTCAACGGCGGCAGCTTCGTTTACGTGCCGCCGAACACGACGGTGACGCTGCCGGTGCGCTCGATCTTCTGGGCATCTGATCCGGCGGCCGGGTTCTTTCCGCGCAGCGTGGTGATCGTCGATCGGGGCGCACGCCTGGTGTACCTCGACGAGTACCGCTCGGTCGAAGCGCCGGAGGGTGCGCCGGCCGTGTTCGGCAGCGGCGTCGTCGAGCTGTACATCAAAGATGGGGCGCGGCTCGACTACGTGACAACTCAGGAGTGGTCGCCCTCGACGGGCGGCTTCCTGACGCAGCGTGTCACGCTGGGCCGTGACGCCTACGTCAACTGGGTCGTCGTTGCCTTAGGAGGGCTCTGCTCGCGCCTGACGGCCGACGTGCTGCTTCAGGGCAAAGGCACCAAAGCCGACCTCCTGGGACTCGCCTTTGGCGAGCGGACGCAGGTGTTCGATATTCACACGCTGCAGGATCACCTCTCGCCGTATACCGACAGCGATCAGCTCTTCAAGACGGCACTGCGCGATCGCGCCCGCCTCGCCTACGAGGGGCTGATCTACATCCGGCCGGGCTCCTACGGCTCGAACGGCTACCAGGCGAACAAGAACCTCTTGCTCGACGACACGGCGAAGGCCGACTCGATCCCCATGCTGCAGATTCACGACAACGACGTGCGCTGCACGCACAGCTCGGCGACGGGACCGGTCGACGAGCACCACGTGCACTACCTGATGACGCGCGGTCTGCCGCGCCCCCAGGCCGAGCGCATGGTGATTCAGGGCCACTTCGAGCCGGTGATCGGGCGGATTGCGGTTGAAGAGCTCAAGGACACGATTCGCGACGCGGTCGACCGCCGGATTGGGGACCGCTAGATGGCTGATACAACGGATACTTGGTTGAAGGCCGGCCACGTCGAAGACATTCCCGCCGGCCGCGTCAAGCTGGTCGAGTCGGGCGATCTGCGTATCGCGGTGTGCAACGTCGACGGGCAGTTCTATGCCATCGAAGACGTCTGCACGCACGACGGCGGCCCGCTCGACCAAGGGCAGCTCGAGGGCGACGAGATCGAATGCCCGCGCCACGGCGCACGCTTCGACGTGCGCACCGGCGAGGCAACGCTCATGCCGGCCGTCATGCCGGTGGCGACATATTCAGTCAAGATTGAAGGCGACGAGGTGTACGTCAGCACCACGCTGGAGTAGAGGAGAGGAGACACGCGAGATGGCAATACTGGAATCGGTGGGGACTGTTCGCCCGGGTCACTCACCGCTGGATGTGACCGCGATCAGGCACGACTTCCCCATTCTCAGCCGCGAAGTCAACGGCCATCCGCTGGTCTACCTCGACAACGCCGCGACCTCGCAGAAGCCGCGTCAGGTGATCGAGGCGCTCGTCCGCTACTACGAGGAGCAGAACGCCGGCGTCCACCGCAGTGCCCACACCTTGGCGGCACGCGCCACCGATCTCTACGAAGGCACGCGTGCGCGGCTGGCGGAGTTCATCGGCGCGACCGATCCGCGGGAGATCGTGTTCACCCGCAACACGACGGAAGCCATCAACCTGGTGGCGTACACCTGGGGCCAGCAGCATATCGGCAAGGGCGACGAGATCATCGTCTCCCAGATGGAGCACCACTCCAATCTGGTACCGTGGCAGTTGCTGGCAGAGGCAAGGGGAGCGCACCTCCGGTTCGCGCCGTTGACGCCGACGCACCGGTTCGACTTGGCAGCCTTCAGGGGACTGCTCAACCCGCGTGTCAAGTTGGTGGCGGTCACCCATATGTCCAACGTGCTCGGGACCATTACTCCGGTGTCGGAGATCTCCAGACTGGCCCACGAGGTCGGGGCCGTGGTCCTGATCGACGGGGCGCAAAGCGCCCCGCACATGCCCATCGACATCAAGCACTTGGGTTGCGACTTCTTCGCGCTATCCGCCCACAAGATGCTTGGGCCGACGGGGGTCGGTGCGCTGTGGGGCCGGCTGGAACTGCTCGAGAGTATGCCACCGTTTCTCGGTGGCGGCAGCATGATTAGCGAAGTCCAGTGGACCAAATCTACCTGGGCGCCGGTGCCGCAGAAGTTCGAGGCAGGAGTGCCGAACATCGCGGACGTGGTGGCCTTCAGCGCCGCTCTAGAGTACCTAGGCAACCTGGGCATGGACACGGTGCGCGAGCACGAGAAGGGGCTGACCAAGTATGCCCTGACGGTCCTCCGTCGCGACCACCCGGACCTGATCATCTATGGTCCCAACGACGTGGAGTGGCGCGGCGGAATCGTCGCCTTTAACCTGCGCGGCCGCGGCGAGGGCACTATTCACTCCCACGACGTCGGCCAGATCCTGGACGACCAAGGAATCGCCATCCGCACGGGCCACCACTGCTGCAAGCCGTTGCACACGCTCCTGGGAGCGCCCGAAAGCGCGCGCGCCAGCTTCTACGTCTACAACACGCCCGACGAGGTCGACGCCCTCTCCCGCGGGCTCCACGTCGTCAAACGCATCTTCGGCCGGAGATAACGGCTCACCACGGGGACACGGAGACACAGAGATTGGCGCTTCATCTACTCGCTGTGTTCGGTGTCTCCGTGGTTTACTAGAGACATGGCCAACGGCAATCCACTCTATCACGACATCATCCTCGAGCACTACGAGTACCCGCGCAACAAGGGGCTCGTCGAGCAGCCAGACGCCACGTCACGCGGCGCCAACGCCATGTGCGGCGACGATCTATTGATCTCGCTAAAACTCGACGACAGCGCGTGCTGCGTCGAAGATATCGCCTGGGGCGGGCACGCCTGCGCCATCGGCGAGGCATCGGCGTCGATGATGACCGAAGTGGTCAAAGGTGGCGATTCGGGGGCGGCGCATCGCTGGGTCAAGACGGTGCGAGGCATGGTCACCAACCGGCCGGCAGACGTCGATCCGTCGATCGATCTTGGCGACGTCGAGTCGCTCGAGGGGGTCAAGCAGTACCCGGTTAGAATCAAATGCGCGCTGCTCGCCTGGGAGGCGCTCGAAGAGGCGCTGAGCACCGCGGAGCGCAAGCGCACCGACAAGGGAGGCACTATTGGCTGAGACGATCGAAATCAAGGCGCCGCTGACCGAGGAGAACGTCAGGAAGTCTCTCAAGCAGGTCGACGACCCCGAGCTGGGCATCAATATCGTCGACCTGGGACTCGTTTACGAGATCCACGTCCACGACGAGAAGAACGTTCTGGTCGTGATGACGCTGACGACCCCGTTCTGTCCGATTGGCCCGAGTGTCAAGCAGCAGATCACACAGATCCTCAAGCGCGACCTCGAAGGCGTCGTCAAGGTTGACGTGCAGTTCACGTTCAACCCACCCTGGGACAAGGACATGATGTCCGAAGAGGCGAAGGACGAACTGGGGATCTTTTAGCGGTCAGCGGTCAGCGTTCAGCGTTCAGCTTTTGGCCTGAGCACCGCTTAACGGGCGTACTGTTTCCCTGACGATTGAGTGCTGAACGCTGACCGCTGATTGCTGGCCGCCAGCCATGCCCGACTACAGCGCCACCGTTCTGGATCACTTCCAGCGCCCCCGGAATCTCGGTGACCTCGAGTCGCCGGATGCGGTGGCGGAGGTGGAGAATCCCGCCTGTGGCGACCGGACGCGGCTCTCGGTGCGCTTGCGCGATGGCCGAATCGCCGAGGCACGGTTTCGCGCGGAGGGGTGTCCGGCGGCGATTGCCGCGAGCTCGATGACGACCGAGCTGCTGCTCGGCAAGTCGCTGGCCGAGGCGGCCGCCATTCGCGATGAGGACGTCGCCGCCGCACTCGGCGGGCTGCCGCGCAACAAGCTGCACTGCTCGGTGCTGGCCGAGGACGTGATCCAGGCGGTGATCGAAGCGTATCGCGCGACCCACGGCCGCTAGGCGGTCGGCTGCGCGAGGTCGCAAGGTCAGGCGAACGTGCGGCGCAAGTCGATCCTCATGCCCGGAAACAGGGATGGTTCGAACACGTCGCCTTCGGTGAAGACGCGCTCCGCGTACTGCCCATCCGCACCGAGCACGCACTCGCGCACTGTGTTCCGGTCGGCATCCGCGATCCAGTAGTGCGGCACGCCCAGTTCGGCGTAGAGCCGGCGCTTCGTGATCAGATCGTGCCGGTCGGTGCTGGGAGAGAGCACCTCTACGACCAGGTCAGGGATGATGCGGATCTGCTCGTTTGGGTTGATGAGCGCGTACCGGTCGCCGGCAAAGTACATGACGTCCGGCGAGATATACGTGTTCCGCTCGTCGATGATGAGATCGGCGTCCGGCACCACCTCACCCTCACCAGTGGCATCGACGTGGGAAAGCA
>JACQGX010000408.1 GCA_016199265.1 Chloroflexota bacterium
CAGGCATCCTCACTTTGCACTTTGCACTTTGCACTTTGCACTTGGTGTAGGCGCCATGGAACGCCTACTCCCCTTCTCCCCCGAGTGGGAGAAGGGGTCGGGGGATGAGGGGGCGCCCTCTCCAGTCACCCGCGTTGCCGAAGTAGAACTAATGTTCAATACTCGCTCCCGCAGGAGGTCCACCACCATGAGCAAATCCTCGGGCGGCCCCAAGACCAGCCGCGGCAAAGCCATCGTCGCGCAGAACGCCATCGTCCACGGCATCCGGTCCGACTTCCCCGTTCTGCCCGGCTGGGAAACCGCCGACGAGTGGGAAGCCCACCGCGACGGCCTCGTCCGGAGCCTCGCCCCCGTCGGCGACCTCGAACGCGCCCTCGCCCAACGCGCTGCCCTCTTGCTTTGGCGCTTGCGCCGCGTCGCCCGCTACGAGAACGAAATGGCACTGCTCGGGCAGGAGCGCGTCGTCGAAGACGTCGCCGCCGGACAGCGCTCCGGTTCGTCGGAACCTGTCGGCTCGCGGATGGAGAAGACGGAGAAGAAGGAGAAGGCGGAGGCGCAGCCAAGGCGCGATCCTCACGACGTCCGCCGGTCTCTTGACCGGTTGCGCCGCCGCTACACCCTCGTCGAACGCTTGCCGTCGATCCCCGACGATGCCCCCTTGCCGGCAAAGGACGCGGCCGCCATTGTCGAAGCCATCGCCAACGAATCCGTCGCCGTCGATCCCGACGCGCTCACCGTCCCGGGCATTCCCGACGACGTGCCCTTCGACGAGTTCGCCGGTTGGACCGCCGGCCTCGTCCGGCGTGTGATTGCCCTCATCGCGGCCGAGAGCCGCCGCCAGGCCGGCGGCGAGTTCCTCGCCCCCGATTGGCGCCCTGGCGACGACGTGCCTCTCCCTCAGCAACCCGATGACTTCATCCCCGCCGCGCTCAGCAGCCTACGTAACTCGGTCGAAAAGGCCGCCGCCGAGCTGCGCCGCGCCGAGGCCGATCTGCGCCGCGAAGAAGTAGAAGCGGAACGTCTGCGCCGCGAGCGCCTCCTCCCCGCAGCTCCCGTGCTCGATCGTGTCACGCGTTACGAAGCCCACCTCTCCTGCCAGCTCTACGCCGCCCTCCACGAGCTCGAAGCCCTCCAATCCCGCCGCCAAGGCCACCCCGCCCCCCTCGCCCGCCTCGAGATCAACTCCCCCTCTCCCCTGGTGGGAGAGGGGGCCGGGGGGTGAGGGCTCCACAAAAACCCAAAAACTGCCGAACAAACTCCCTCCCTATCTGGGACTGCGCAGAACTAGCGCCCGTCTGTACGCTATTCCGTACCGTGGGAGGGGGTGAGGTTCGTCCTTGTCGTATCATTGCTACCCAATAGCCGTCGGCAAGGTGCCCTTCATGGAGCAGGAGCAGTTCGAGGTCCGCATCTTCACCGTCGCCGATCACGCGGCGATCCCGCCCGACGGGAAGCTCTACATCAACGGCGGCGGTATCGTCTCGGTCATGGCGCAACCGCCGGGACAGCTCCCACCCCTCTGCCTCGCCGTCCGCATCCGGGTGCCGTGGCACCGTTCGTCAGAGCCCCATCAAGTAAGCGTCCGCTTGCTCGACGCCGACCGCCGCCCCGTCGTCCACGATCCCATCTCCTCGTTCACTGCCGAAACCGGCCGCCCGCCCGGCGCCCGACCGGGCGACGAGCTTTTCATCCAGTTCGTCGTCCAGTTGGTCGGCATCCCCGCGCCTCCACAGCCGGCCACCCTCTATTTCCACCTCGCCATCGCCGACCACGTCCTCAGCGTCCTCCCCCTCAAGGTCTTCCCTCCCCGCCCCCAGTAACCCAGAGCATTGTTGTTCACCACGGAGACACGGAGACACATGAAGAGTCAAGAGACGAGACCACCTTGTCGTAACCCCTTCGTGCTCTCCTGTCCTCTCCTTACGACCTGACTCCCGCCAGCTGCCTGCCGCCAAGCGGCAGGCTCTACCAATGGCCAATAACCCAAAACCCTCTCCGTGTCTCCGTGTCTCCGTGGTGAGAACCGTCCTCACGCGACTTCGCACACCGCTTCTTCGCCCGTCCAGCGGTTGAACTTGCCGGCCGGCGGCTCTGCTGCCAGGCGGGTGCGCGTCTGCCGCCACAGGTCGGCCCACACCCGCCAGTCGGTCACTTCGCTCACAGGATTGTGGCGGCTGCGCACGACGAACGCGGGGAACCAGGGCCGCCCGGTCGGCTGGCCGATCGGTTGGTAGCGCAGGTCGAAGCTCCACCGCACGCCGTCGCTCTCGTTCTTGAGCGAGGCGTGCATCGTGCGGCAATGCAGGAAGAGCGCGCCGCCGCGCTTGATCGGCACCGGCGTGTACGCTCGCCCCCGCACCTCATCCGGGATGTGCAGCCCCTTCCGCTGCCCTCGCCCCGGGCAGTGCGTCACCAGCCCGCGCTGGTGGCTGTACGGCACGACGCACAGGCAGCCGTTCTCTTCGGTCGCGTCGGTGATCGGCAGCCACACCGTCAGCATAGTCGTCTCATCGACCTCCGGCAGCGCCACGCCCTGGTCCTGGTGCCAGTCGGTCTGTCCGACCAGCGAGCTCTGAAACTCCGGCGGCAGCAGCGCCTGCGGCGGCTTGATCCGCACGTGCTGGATGGGGTTCGACAGGATCTCCGACCCAATCAACTGCTCGACCGCGTCGATCAACCGCGGGCTGGTCAGGAGCTGGAACACCGCCGGCCCCAGGTGGATCGGCGTCTCCTCGGTCACCCCGCTGAACGGCAGCGAGATGTCGAACGGCCTGTACCCTGCCGAGCTCGTCTCGCTCAGCACCTGCGCCATCCGCTGCGCGAACGGCAGATCGGCGTGCGTCGACGTGATCTTCCCCTCCGCCAGCCACTGCGCCGTCAGCGTATCGAGCAATGCCATGTACTCGTCGATCACCGGATCGAGGTCCTGCGCCGGGTCGAGGAGCCCCTCGGCCACCAGATACCCTTCCTCCTCGAACCGCTCCACGTCCACTCTCACCGGGCTTGCCACTGCCATGCCAGTTACTCCCTCCTTCGTTTCTGTGCGCGTTTCTGTGCGCGTTGCGGCAGTCCGTGTACAGCACACTATAGCCCCACACGCCTCGAAGAGCAACCGCGCCCCCTCATTCCCCGGCCCCTTCTCCCACTCGGGGGAGAAGGGGAGAGGGGCCTACGACGGCGCACCGTTCCCCGTCCGACCACCGTTCCCCCTCTCCCCTTGTGGGAGAGGGGGCCAGGGGGTGAGGGGTCACCGTGTCCCCACTGCCTCGCGAAACGCCCTCGCTCCCTTCGCCACCCACTGGAGCCAGCTTGTGTAGACGAAGCGCACACCGAGGTTCATGTAGCGCTCGCGCGTCTCGTCGGTCACCAGCGTCCCGGCGATGCGGCCGGCGTCGACGATCTGTTTGAGCGCGCGGTCGATCGCCGCCTGTACTTCGGGATGGCCGGGGTTGCCGGTGTGTCCCATCGTCTGCGCCAGGTCGGACGGGGCGACGTAGAACACGTCGACGTGCTCGACCGTCAGGATCTCGGCCAGGTTGCGCAGCGCCTCGACCTCCTCGATCAGGACGACGACGAGCGTTTCCTCGTTCGCCTTTTGGTAGTAGTCGGAGACGCCGTACGACCGCCGGCCGGCGTACATCCCCCGCAGGCCGATCGGCCCGAACTTGGCAGCCTCGACGACACGCTCGGCCTCGGCCTTGGTCGAGACGTGGGGCACGACGATGCCGCTCGCGCCCCGATCGAGCGTGCGCGTGATCAGCCACGGCTCGTTGGCGTTGACCCGCACGATCGACGCCGTGTTCCAGAGATCACACGCCCGCGAGAAGTCGCCGATCTGCTCCCAGCTCACCGGGCCGTGCTCGCACTCGATCCAGACGCCGTCAACGCCGAACTGCCCCAGGTAGTCGACCATGTCGACGTTGTGCAGCCCGCTGACGACGCCGACCGCCTTGCCCTCGTGGAGCTTCCGCCGGATTGGTATGTCGCGCATTCTTCTTGGTCTCCTCAGATCGCAGGTTGTGGCGCAAAGGGTTGCACGTTCTCGGTCCGCTGTGCCACTCTACACCGTGTTGTGGCGGCATGCGAAAGGAAGAGTCGCAGGCGTAGATTCAGTAGGGGCGTATAGACATACGCCCAGGCAACGTCGCTTGGGCGTATGTCCATACGCCCCTACAAAGGTGATTGGCGAACAAGAAGCCGTCGGCGAACAAGAGTGGTCAGCGTACAAGAATGGGTGGGCGCACGAGAGTCAGCGCACGAGAGTGATCGGCGTAGAAGAATCGAAGGAGCGGAACGATGCAGCGGTTGGTAGAACAGGTGGCGATTGTCACCGGTGGGGCGCAGGGGATCGGCGGCGCGACGGCGCGGCGGCTGGCCGAAGAAGGCGCCCGCGTGCTCATCGCCGACGTCGACCAGGAGACGGCGGCCAAGAACGCCGCCACCATCCGCGAGGCGGGCGGCACCGCCGAAGCGCTCGCGGCCGACGTCGGCAAGCACGAAGACGTCCGGGCAATGGTCGAGCAGGCGGTCAGCCGGTGGGGGCGGCTCGACATCCTGGTCAACAACGCCTACGCACCGCTCGGTGGGGAAGGTCGCGGCGGCGCGCTCGAAGTCTCCGAGGACGCCTGGGACCGGGGCGTCGACGTGCTCGTGAAGTCGATGTTCCTCGCCGCCAGATACGCCGTACCGGAGATGGGCAGGCGCGGCGCGGGCTCGATTGTCAACATCTCGTCGGTCCACGGGCTGCTCATGGCGCCCGGCGCGCTCGTCTACGAGGCCGGCAAGTCGGCGGTGATCGGCGTCACCAAGCAAATGGCGGTTGAGTTCGGTCCACTCGGCATCCGGGTCAACGCCATCTGTCCGGGACACATCGTCACCGAGCGCATCCAGGAGCGCATGTGGAACGATAATCCATCAGGATTCCGGTTCTTCGAAGAACAATATCCCGTGCGCCGTTGTGGCCGGCCGGTCGACATCGCCAATGCCATCGTTTTTCTCTGCTCCGACGAGGCGTCGTTCATCACCGGCCAGGCGCTCGTCGTCGACGGCGGTCTCTCGATCCAGCTCCAGGAGAACTTCGCCGTCCGGATGGCACACTACATCCGGGAGCATCCGGATACGAAGCTGCCGTACTGAACTGGGGCGAACGACGCCGCACTCAGATGAACTACGCCGCAGGTGAACAGAGCAGATGAACGTAGACAGAGAAGCACAGAGACGGTTCGAAGCCTTGCGGGAAACCGGGCGCATCGGCGGTGTATCGGATGCCGTGCTCGAGGATGCGCAGCGGCAGCTCGCGGGCATGTTGGCCGGGTTGGCGGAGCTGGTGGATGTGGTGCCGCTGGTGGGTGATCCGGGGCCGCTAGCCGCCGGTGGGTCCGGCCAGGCAGGCCACCGCGGAGACACGGGGCCGCAGGGAGGGGGCGCGAATCCGCCTCTCCCTATGGGAGAGGCCGCCCGAAGGGCGGGTGAGGGCGGCGCTGGTCTAGTGACGAATGGTGGTTCCGAAGGCAAGGGCGGCCCTCACCCTAGCCCTCTCCCCCTGGGAGAGGGGACGAGGAGCCCTCACCCTAGCCCTCTCCCAGGGGGAGAGGGGAAGAAGCGCGCCTCAGATCTCTGCGCGCTCTCCGTCGCTGAGCTTGCCGCTCGCATCCGCCGGCGCGAGGTATCGCCGGTTGAGGCGACGCGGGCGGTGCTCGACCGGATCGAGTCGCACGATGGTAGCTTACACACCTTCATTACCGTGACGGCTGAGCAGGCGCTCGAGGACGCGCGCCGGGCTGAGCGGGAGATCGCGGCAGGGAGCTACCGTGGGCCGTTGCATGGCGTGCCGGTGGCGGCGAAGGATCTGTACCAGACGGCCGGGGTGCGCACCACCTGCGGTTCGGCCATTCTCCGTGACTGGGTGCCGAACGAAGATGCGGCGTCGATTGCGACCTGGCGGGAGGCCGGTGCGGTCCTTATCGGGAAGAATACGCTGCACGAGTTCGCCTTTGGCGGGACGAGCGTGAACGAGCACACCGGCACACCGCGCAATCCCTGGAACCCCGAGCGTATCTGCGGCGGCTCGAGCGGCGGCTCGGCCGCCGCCGTCGCCGCTGGTTTCGCCTACGGCGCCTTTGGCAGCGAGACGGGGAACTCGATCCGCCGGCCGGCCAGCTTCTGCGGCGTCGTCGGGCTCAAGCCGACGTTTGGCCGCGTCAGCCGGCGCGGCGTCTTCCCGCTGGCGTGGACGCTCGACCACGTCGGCGTCTTCGCCCGCACCGCCGCCGACGCCGCGTTGCTCACCGCGCCACTCTGCGGCTTTGATCCGTCTGATCCCGGCAGCCGCCGCCCGCCGCCCGCGCAGGCAGACCCGGCGGCCGCACTCGCGCCGGTGGCCGGCCTGCGCGGCCGGTGCGCCGGCGTGCCGCGGGCGTTGCTCACTGGGCTCGATCCGGAGGTCGAGCGGGCTTTCGAGGCGGTGCTCGATGGGTTGCGTGCGCACGGTGTGGAGGTGGTCGACGTCGAGCTGCCGTTCGGCGGGCGCTGGACGGCGCTGGCGTCGTCGATCACGATGCACGCCGAAGCGGCCGCGGTCCACGCCCGCTGGCTCGATGAGCAACCGCGCGACTACGGCGCCGACGTGCTCGCCCGCCTCTTCGCCGGCCGGGCGCTCGGCGCCGCCGAGTACGCCCGCGCTCAGACGATCAGGGGGGCGGTGACGGCAGAGCTGATCGACGCGCTGCGCGCCGTCGACGTGCTTATCGCGCCCGGCACGCCCGCACCGGCGCCGCCAGTCCAGGCGGGCGCGTACGTGCCCGGCGACGCCCCGTGGGGCACCGAGCCCGTGGCGTTCCAGTTGCAGCGCCTGTTCAGCCTTACCGGCGTGCCGGCCGCCATCGCACCGTGCGGCCTCAGCGCAGACGGCCTGCCGCTCGCGATCCAACTCGGCGGCCGCCCGTGGGAAGAGGGCCTCCTGCTCGGCTTCGTCGCCGCCATCATGGACTCCGTCCCCGACAGCCGCCGTGCCCCGGCAATCGCTCCTTTGGGGTAACTGCATCGGCGTCTATCGGCGTTCATCGGCGGTTCCGTTTCTTAATTGACCTCCCGCGCGTTCAGCTCTACGGCCGTGCCGTTGATGCCCGAGGATTCGGCCGAGCAGAGGTAGAGGAGCGCGCTGGCGAACTCCTCCATCGTCGCGGCGGCGCGTAGCGCTTCTTCGTCGAGGTACCGGCGTGCCTCGTCGGTCGCGATCGTGCCTGCCACCAGGCAGTTGGCGACGATCCCTTGCGCCTTGTAGTCGCGCGCGATCCCTTTCGTCATGGTGACGATTGCCGCTTTGCTCGCGCCGAACAATGACCGGCCATAGCCCGGATCGAGCGCACTGCCACCGGCGACCGTGACGATGTGCCCGGCGCCCTGCTGGAGCATCGGCGGCAGCACCGCCCGGCACAGGTTGTACGTCGTGTAGAGGTTGCCGTCGATCAGCCGGCGGAGGTCGTCGAGCTGCGTCTCGGCGAACGGCTTCTGGAGAAAGCCGGCCTGCGCCAGCGTCGTCACCGCATCAACCCGGCCGAAGCGGTCGAGCGTCGTCTGCACCACGCGCTCGACCTGCGCCGGGTCGATCAGTTCGGCTTGTACCACCTGCACCGCATCGCTTCCCGGCAGTTGCGGCAGGAGCGCGTGCAATCGCTCCGGCCGGCGTGTCGTCGCCGTGATGGCGTAGCCGGCACCCAGAAACGTGCGCAGCACCACCTCGCCCGTTCGTGCCGTTGCCCCGGCGACGATAGCCGTGCGTTTCTCCGTCAGCTTTCTCTGTTTGTCCATGGCGCTCTCGCCTCCCATAGCGATTCTGCCACGCCTCAACGGGTAGCGCAGTGTCAACTGCACGGCGATAGAGGGTGCAGGCAACAGTTCCGGAGGGGTAGCGTTCCGGTAGGGGCGTATAGATATACGCCCAGGGGCGGCGGCCGGGCGTATCTCGATACGCCCCTACCGCCCGTGGCGGTCCCCGGCACTGGCCTGCACCCGCGACAGACAGCGCAAGTCTTGGCATGCCCCTTGCGCCGTAATCTTGGTAGATGCGCTCACCTCAAATCACCGCTCAAGTCACCGCTCAAGCCACCGGCAATACCAAGCTCATCGTCGTCCCGACCGCCGCCGGCTACCCCGGTGCTGCGGGCCTGCGCCTCGGCCCGGAGCACATCCTGGCGCAGCTCCATCGCCTCGCCTCGCCCTTGCCGGAAATCCAGCACATCGAGCCAGCCGATGACTCGGTTCCGGCTGTCAAGGATGCCGTCGCGGCGACAGCCGCGCGTGCGGCGAGCAGCGGCTACGTCCCGGTCGTCGTCGGAGGCGATCATACCGTTGCGCTCGGCGGTATCGTGGGGGTGCGCGACGGCCTGCGCCGGCGGCGCGGCCGGGACGTGCCGCTGTTCCTGCTCTGGCTCGACGCGCATCCGGATGTGAACACCGCAGAGACGTCGCCGACCGGAAACCTGCACGGCATGGTGCTCTCCGGCCTGCTGGGACAGGGACCGCTCGCGCTCGCCAGTCCGCTGCCGCCGGATCGCATTGTCCTCGCCGGCGTGCGGTCGTTCGATCCCGGCGAGTTCGCCTTTCTCCAGGCGCGTCCGGAGATGGCGTGCTGGGACGTGCGCGCGCTGCGCACCCACGAGTGGAGCAAGCGGGCCGGCGAGCTGCTCGCGCGCGTCGAAGGTGCCGGCGGGCGGCTGTACGTCAGCCTCGACCTCGACGTCGTCGACCCGACGTACGCGCCCGGCGTCGCCGTCCCGGTGCGCCACGGCGCGCGTCCCGACAGCCTCTTTGAGCTGCTCCGCCGTCTGCGTGCGAGCGGCTTCTTCGTCGGGGCAGATGTCGTCGAGCTCTACCCGCCCGCCGATCGTGATTCGCGGACTGCCCGTCTCGCGGTGCAGGCGCTCGGGGCGCTCGGCGCGATCACGCTGCGCCCGCGGTACGCCGAAACGCCCTCCGACGTGCGCCCCGCGGCGTGACCGCGCCGAGCGCAGGGGGCGGAGGCTGCGCCGGGGTGCGCAACGGTGGATGAACAACGTACCCGCAGTGCGCGGCCACCTGGGGCGGAGACAGTCTCAAAGTCAGTAACGTTGTCTCCCGGCCGCGGCCGCCGGGGGCCTGAGAGCGCAGCGAGGGGGTGCCCGCCGGCTGAGTGAAGCAAAGCGCGCTGGATGCGCGCTCCTTCTCCAGGACGCTCAAGCGCCCTGGAGGTCGTCCGCGGGGGGTCAGCCTGCTTGAGCTGGCTTCGTTCACGTAGCCGGGCGGCTTCAGCCTCCGGCGGAGCCGCCCCATCCACTGCCGCCGCCTCCTGCATCGCCACCCTCTCCAACCCGTTCATCATCAGCCTCCCATCTGTCCGCCAAGAACTGCGTCGTCACTGAGGGCGAC
>JACQGX010000409.1 GCA_016199265.1 Chloroflexota bacterium
CCTTCTCGCGGCTTCGAGCCGATCTGGCAGCAGAACCTTACCAGCAGTGAGGAATAGGGGCGTAGGACAAAGCGAAGCGCTGCGCCGTTAGCCCAGGTTATCCGCCGCTCCCGGGCCGTGTCTGAGTCTGGCCGGCGGCCTGCCTGCGACCGCTGTCCGGCAGAGCCGGCCACCGTCTCCGGCGTTCCGGCGGCGCGCGGCACGTTTTCTGGGGGCGCTATGCGGCTTCGGCCCGCGGCGGCCGTCGCCCTGGCATCCCACCGGGTGTCGAGGTGCCAGGGCGGGTTTCAAAACAGGCGCTCCGGATGCGCCCGTCCGGTTGGGCCAGGGGGACGAGCACCAGCCGCGTCGCCGCCACCATCTCTCGGAGATCATCCCACCGGCGTCCCCGCAGATCGGCGCCGGTCTCCAGCACGTGCATTTGATTGATGCAGGCGACGCATCCCTCGATCTCGGCGCCGTGAATGCTGGAGAGAATGACCAGCACCGGCTTCGCTCGCCTGGACCGGTCGAAGAAACTTGCCGGGTGGCCGGCGGCGATGGCCGACGAGTACGTGGCGGTGCGCTCGATCGGCTCTTTGTCCCCGTAGGCGACCGCGCGGATGGCGTGCCCGCCGTAGGAGCGGCCGATCTCCCAGACACAGCCACGCGTGAGCGTGTCCAGGAAGGCGCAGACCTCGTGATAGCCGGATATCCAGAACTCCGGTGCCTCAAAGAAGCGCGGGTGGCGCTCTTCGGCGCTCGCCAGCGCAACGCGTGTGCTGTTCTGCGGGACGTTCGGTGTCATCGTCTGCTGCGCCGGCACTACCCCAGCGAGCTGGAGCGTATCCGGCAAACCATCGCTCCCGAAGTGGCCGCGCGGGCCTGGGCCGAGGGACGAGCGATGTCGCTGGCGCAGGCCTGCTCGACCGCGCTGGAAGATCAGGCCTCGCTGATGTCGACGTGGGCGGTGTAGACACGCGTTCCTCCCGGCACACGAAATGGCACTGCCTGCTACACTGTCTCTGGGCAAGGTGGATGGCGACGCCGGCGGCGGTAACGTATTCGCGAATCGTACGTGACGAGCGTATCCACGGTGGCGAACCTGTGGTCGCCGGGACGCGCGTGCCGGTGAGTGCGATTGTGGCCACTTGGCACGCAGAGCACGACCTCACCGCGGTGCTAGCCGCGTATCCCCGCTTGACCGCGCCAGATGTGGCGCAGGCGCTGGCCTACTATGACGCTAACCGTGCGGAGATCGACCAGCTTATTCGCCTCCATCAGTCTGCCCTCTAATGTCTGGCTCGCCGCCCGGCTTGCCGGTTTTCCTGGACGAGGATGTCGACCATCGCATCGTGGCGCCGCTGCGCGCCGCGGGCTGTGATGTGCTCACCGTCCACGAATCGCAGACCAGAGCGGCGACCGATGAGGAACAACTGCTTCACGCCCCCGGCTTCGGCTGTCTCCTGCTCGCGCGCAACCAGTTGCACTTCCGCCGCCTGCATCGGCGCTTTCTGCGGGAAGGACGCGCGCACGCCGGCATCATTTTGATCCCGCATACCGCGCCGCTTGCCCGGCTTGTTGTGCGCGCTCGCCTGATGGTGGAATGGATGGCTGCTTTTGACAACCCGGTATGGTATGCGTACACGGCCCTGGCGTCAGGGTGTGACAGGCAGCAAGGAGGGAATGGGTTGACCCGACTGAGCCGCGGTGCAGACGGCGGTGGGGTAGTCGAGCGCGGAGCGGCTTTGCTGCTTACAGGTGGCCGTCACGGTGAGCAGGCGCGCCACGAAGCGGGCGCCGCCGTCGGAGTGCGTGCCGAAGCTGCCCGTGCGCCACCGCACCGCCGGACGGAGCGCCCGCTCGGCGGCGTTGTTGGTCGGCTCCACGTCGGCCTCGTCCACGAACGTCCACAGCGCGGGCCACAGCCGGTCCAGGCTGCGACACAGGGTGGCCGCCGCGGGGTCGGGGCACTGGCCCCCTTCGTCCAGCAGCGTGTCGAAGCCCTCCAGCACCGGCTGCATCGCTGCCTGGAGCCCGGCCCGGTCGAGCATCCCCTCTCGGAACTGGTACCAGGCGGTGAAGAGGTCGCGCACCAGCGTCAACGCGGCCGTGCCGACCGCCTGGGCGGCCCCACCCCGATCGACCAATCCCTGGAAGTCTCGTTTCAGGTGGGCCCAGCAGACCTGGCGCCAGGCGACGTCCAGCCAGGCATCGCCGACGTAGCGGTCACTGCCCAGCACGCCGGTGTAGTCGGTGCCGAGCAG
>JACQGX010000410.1 GCA_016199265.1 Chloroflexota bacterium
ATTCCCGAGAGCACGCTTGTCGACGTGACCGCGGCGCTGGCGCAGGGCCGCCGCCAGCGACAGGCCACCCGCTTGCGGCTGGTCAGCGTCTTCCGGCGGGGGCTGACCCTGATCTGGGTCGCCCTGCTGCACCGGCAGCCCCTCCCCACTGGCCGGTTCGTGCCCGAACCCTGGCCCGCCGTGCCCCGTCTCGCCCACGTGACCCCCGCCACCCAGGAGGAACTCCCTCGTGCCGCCTAAAAACCTACCCCAGAAAGGGTCGGGGGGTGAGGGGACCGACGTCAAACCCCACACGCAGCGGAACCGCACCGAATCCGCGCGCCGCCAGCGCCGGCTGAAGCTCCCCTGGGGACAACGCGAAGACCCCTGGCTGCCTCGTCTCCTGCAGCTCGCCGCCGAAGCGCTGCGCCGCGTTGGCCACGAAGCGGCGCACCGCCGCCGGGTCGCCAAGCACCGGCTCGGCCGCCTCCAGCTCGCGCGCCACTTCGTCCGGCTTGATGCCATGCTGCGAGAAGAAGGCACGCTGGCGGCTCTCGCGCGCTGCCGCCGCGTCCCACGCGCTGTGCAGCCGGCTGACTTCCGCATCGGCCAGCCCGAGCTGTAACTGCACCGCCGGCGCCTGGCTGCGTGTCCGGGTCGGGCCTTGCAGCAGCAAACTGTTCACCACCGCCTGCACGACCTGCTCCGCGTCTACCGGCACCGGCACCGATACACCCAACCGCTGCCGGATCGTGCGCGCCTTGCGCACCAGCACGTTGAGCACCACCAGGTCGACGGGGTTGTCGGCGCCGTAGAGCAGCGCCACCTTGACCACCGGCTTCAGCTGGCCGAACCGATCGACCCGCCCCTCGCGTTGGTCGAGGCGATTGGGGTTCCACGGCAAGTCGTAGTGCAGCACCGCGTCGAAGTGCTCTTGCAGGTTGATGCCCTCGCTCAAGCAGTCGGTGGCGACGAGCACGCGTACCAGGTCCTGCCCCAACTCTTCGATCTTCGCCCGCCGCTCTTCGTCGCCGATCTCGCCGGTCACGGCGACCGCCCGGAGTTCCGGATACCTGTCCCGCAGCAGCCTGGGCAGCTCGTTTTCCAGATACTTCGCCGTTGGGATAAAGCGGCAGAAGACGATTGGGTGATAGCCCTCGCGCAGCATGCCGCCGACAATCTCCGCGGCCTTCGCCAGCTTGGCGTCCGCCCGCGGCGTGGCGAGCTCGCGCGCGCGACGCAAGAACCCGGCCAGCCGCCGCTGCTCGGCCTCGCCCATCGTCACCGCCGCCGCGTCGAGCGGCGCGCTCGGCACGTAGTCGCCGGCGTTCTCCTGGTCGGACGGATCGAGCACTTGTGCGCCGAACGCTGCCTCCGTGCTCTCATCCCACGCCGGGCTATCGCTCTCTTCGCCCGCCGTACCCAACGCGCGCTCCATCTGGCGCCTGGCACGCTCGCTCAGTACCGCCACCGCCGCTTCGGGACTCGAGAGCAGGCAGCGCAGCAGCGCGATCGCCGCCCAGTAGCGCACGCGCTGCTGGTGTGCGCGCGCGCCCGGCACGGGTTGGACAGTCTCTTTGCAGTACGCCAGCACGTCGCCGAACAGCGCCTGGTACGCTGCGCTCAGCGAGTAAGTGTGTTCCGCCGCGTCGCGCTCGGGGAACGGCGTCTCCGTCCCCAGACACTTGGCGATATCGTGCCGCCGGCGCTGCACGACGTACGGCAGCAGCCGGCGGCGGTCCAGCTCATTCTCGCGCGCCTGCTGGCCCGGCGTTACGTCAAACTCCGGCTTGAGCAGCCCGAGCAGCGAACGAAAGCTCTCTTCGATTCCGCTGTGCGGCGTTGCCGTCACCAGAATCAGGTGCCGCGCGCCATCGGCCGCCAGCTCGCGTAACAATTCGTACCGTTGCTGCTCCGCGCGTTGAGCATCTGTGCCGGGACGCGCCGCCGTGTGCGCCTCATCCATGATGATCAGGTCGGGCGCATTTTGCAGGAAGTGGCCGCGATGGCGGTCGGACTTGACGAAGTCGATGCTCGCCACCAGATGTTGGTAGTACTGGTAGATGCTCAGATCGGCGCGGGGCAGCTCGCGCTCCAGGCGGGCGATCCTGGCCGGCTGCACCACCTTGGCGTCCAGCGCGAACTTCTCCCGCAGTTCGCGCTCCCACTGGTCGCATAGGTGCGCCGGACAGAGCACCGCCAGCCGGCGTGCCAGGCCGCGGTCGAGCAGCTCGCGGGCGATCATCGCGGCCTCTATCGTTTTCCCCACGCCTACGTCGTCGGCGATCAGCAACCGCACCGGGTCAAGGTGCAGCGCCATGATCAGCGGCACAAACTGATACGGTCGCGGCCGCACCGAGATGCGGCCCAGCGAGCGGAACGGCGCCGCGCCGCTGCGCAGGCTCAGCCGCGCCGCATCGTAGAGCAGCAGCGACCCGGTGGCGTCCCCCGTCTGCGCCGGATTAGGCAGCGGAAACGCGCTGGGCGCGATCGCCCGCCCCTCCAACGGCAAGAACACGCCGATCGTGTCCTCCTCGCCGCCCGTTAGCGGCCGCAACATCGCCATCTCCGGCTCCGCCGACGGCAGCACCACCCAATCCCGCCCTCGCGCGCGCACCAGCGCCCCCGGCGAGAGCTTAGGCAGGGCGGGAGCAACACTATAAGCAACCATATGCGTCATCCTGAGCGCAGCGAAGGATCAGGTGGCCCATCCACCGAATGCTCCCCACGAATGTCCGGCCGCGGCGTCGCGTTCCCCCTCTCCCCAACGTGGGAGAGGCGGGTGAATGCGCGGAGCGCAGAGGGCCGGGCCCTGGGAGGGGGTGAGGGGTGCCTACTGGTTGGTGCCGGCCGGCG
>JACQGX010000412.1 GCA_016199265.1 Chloroflexota bacterium
CCGCGACCACCGGGACCGCCGCGACGACCACCGCTGCCGTGCGTCCGGCCGCGGGCACACTCGAGACGCTGCGCCTGCTGCTGCGCGGCATGCGCCCGCGGCAGTGGACGAAGAACGGCGTGCTCCTGGTGGGCCTGATCTTCGCCCGGCAACTGGCGGATCCGGGTCAAGTGCTGCGCGTCGTCGGCGCAATCCTCGTGTTCTGTGTGCTTTCCGGCGCGGTGTACCTGGCCAACGACCTGGTCGACGTCGAGAAGGACCGGCTGCACCCCGTCAAGCGCTTGCGTCCGCTCGCGTCCGGGCGGCTGCCGGCGAACGTCGCCGCGATCGCGGCCGTCGCGCTCGCGCTGGCCGGCCTGGGCACGGCGGTCGCGCTGGCGCCGGCGTTCGCGCTCATCGCGCTGGGCTATCTCGTGCTGCAGGCAGTCTACATCGGGGTGCTCAAGCACGCGGTCATTCTTGACGTCCTGGCGCTCGCCGGCGGATTCGTCCTGCGTGCGGTCGCCGGCGCGGTCGTGATCGCCGTACCGATTTCGCCGTGGCTCTACGTCTGTACACTGCTGCTCGCGCTCTTCCTGGCGCTGAGCAAGCGCCGGCAGGAGCTCATCACGCTCACCGATGGGGCGGGCGACCACCGGCCGGCGTTGGAGCAGTACTCGGTGGCGATGCTCGACGAGTTGCTCCAAGTGGTGACCACGTCGTTGCTCGTCGCGTACATGCTCTACACGTTCTTCGCGGACAACGTGCCGAAGAACCACGCGATGATGCTGACCATCCCGTTCGTGTTGTACGGGCTCTTCCGGTACCTGTACCTCGTCCACGGGCGTGGCGAGGGCGGGTCGCCGGAAGAGGTGCTCCTGCGTGACCGGCCGACGACGATCTGTGTGCTCCTGTGGGTCGCCACCGCCGTGGTTATCCTCTACGTAGCACCCGCGGCCTGAGCCGCGGTGGGAGCAGAACGATGGTGCGTGTGTTGATCACCGGCGGCGCCGGCTTTTTGGGACTGCACCTCGCGGCGACGTGTGTTGCGCGCGGCGCCGCGCCGGTGATTCTCGACGTCGCGGCCGCCGACCCAAAGGAATACCCGCCCGGCACGGAGTTTCACCGCGGCGACGTGCGCGAGCCGGGGGTGCTGGCGCGCGTGCTCCAGCCGGCATCGGGGGCGCGTGTCGACGCGGTGGTCCACGCCGCCGCCGCGCTGCCGCTGTGGAAGCCGGGTGACATCCGCAGCACCAACGTCGTCGGGACGCGCACCGTGCTCGAGCGCGCGCGCGCCGCGGGCGTGCCGCGCGTCGTCTACATCTCGTCCACCGCGGTGTACGGCGTCCCCGAGAAGCATCCGCTGGTCGAGGACGACCCGCTCGTCGGCGTCGGCGCCTACGGCGAGAGCAAGATCGCCGCCGAGCGCATCTGCACCGAGTTCCGCGCCGCCGGGTACTGCGTGCCCGTGCTGCGCCCGAAGACGTTTGTGGGCACCGGCCGGCTGGGCGTCTTCCAGATCCTCTACGACTGGGTGCACGCCGGCAAGCGCATCCCCGTGCTCGGCGCGGGCACCAACCGCTACCAACTGCTCGAGGTCGAGGACCTGTGCGATGCGATCTGGCGGGCGCTGACGGCGCCGCCGGCGCTGGCGAACGGCGTGTTCAACGTTGGCGCGACGCGCTTCGGCACGGTGAGGGAGGATGTCGGCGCGCTGTGCGCGTTCGCCGGCTCGGGCGCCCGCGTGCTGCCGGTCCCGGCCTGGCCGGCGAAGCTGGCGCTTCGCGCGCTCGAGACGGTCAACCTCTCGCCGCTGTACCGCTGGGTGTACGGCACCGCCGACAAGGACAGCTTCGTCTCGACCGCGCGCCTCCAGCGCGCGCTCGGCTGGCAGCCGCGCTACAGCAACGCCGAGGCGCTGATCCGGGCCTACGCGTGGTACCTCGCCCACCGCGACCGGCTCGGCACCGGCACCGGCGTCACCCACCGAGTCGCCTGGGACCAGGGGGCGCTGAAACTCTTGAAGAAGTGGTTGTGAGCTTGGATCTCGTGTCGCATCGGGTTGATCTGCACAGCCATACGGGGCACTCCTCTGACTCGTTGCTGCCGGCGGAGGTGTTGCTCGAGGCCGCCGTGCGTGCCGGGCTGGCCGCCATCGCCGTGACCGATCACAATTCGTTGGGGGGTGCGCTGCAGGCGTGCTCACTGGTAGAACGCAGCCCGGAGCGCTTCGGGAATCTCGTGGTCATACCCGGCGAGGAGGTGAAGACGGTCGAGGGCGAGATCATTGGCCTCTTCCTCTGCGAGCCGATACCGCGCGGTCTGACGCCCGAGGAGACGATCGGGCGCATCCGCGCGCAGGGTGGACTGGTGCTGGTGCCGCATCCGTTTGACCGGTTGCGCGGCTCGCGCATCGCCGCTCCGGCGCTCGACCGGATCGCGCCGCTCGTCGATGCGATCGAGGTGTTCAACGCGCGCACCACGCTGGCCGCCGACAACACCCGAGCGCTCGACTTTGCGCGCCGCCATCACCTGGCGGTCGTGGCCGGGAGCGACGCGCACACCGCGCGCGAGGTTGGCTTCGCCTACGTAGAGATCGACGCGCCGCCCGCGCGCGAGCCAAAGGCGTTCCTCGAGCAGATCTGTGCGGGACGAATCGGCGGACGGCTCAGCCCACCGCTCGTCCACTTCGGCAGCACGTTTGCCCGCTGGCGCAAGCGGCTCGGAATCGCCCCGACCGTCCAACTGTAAGCGCGTGTGATGTCTGGTAGGCAGAAAGAGTTCGTCCCAACCGGCGACCTGCGGCGCGACGAGCGTGCGCCGAAGGCGCGCGCGTCGCGTGCGGCGCTCATCGCCATGTGGCTCTTCGCCTTCGGGCTGTACGGGGCGTACTTCCAGGGGCAGTGGATCTACGGCGAACGGCCGATCTACTCGATTACCGGCGACGAGCCGCACTATCTGATCATCGCGACGAGCCTCTGGCGGGACCACGACCTGGACATCCTGAATAACTACCGCGATAAGGACTACCATCCGTTCTATCCGTACCACCTCGGCGACGCGCGTGACCCGGAAGACATGCACGCGCTCTACGGGCGGGGCGGACGGCTCTATTCGAAGCACGGGCTCGGCCTACCTGTCCTCTTGTTGCCCGTTTTTGGCCCGGGCGGCCACGGGCCGGCCAGGGTGTTCATGATGGCGTTGACGGCCTTGCTTGCGGTTCAGACGTACCTGCTCGCACTACAGGCAACCGGAAAGCGCGTCGCATCACTCGTGGCCTGGGCCGCCGTCGCGTTCTCTGCGCCTCTGCTGCTCTACGCCGACCAGTTCTATCCCGAAGTGCCCGGTGCGCTCCTGCTCGTCGCCGGCCTGCGCGCGGTGCTTGCGGTCCGACCGACCGCCGGCAACGCCGCGGTGCTTGGCGCGGCCATCGGCCTCCTACCGTGGTTCCACCTGCGGTACGTCCCGCTCGCGGCGATCCTCGCGCTGACGGCGCTCGTTCGGTACTGGCCGCTGGCTCGCCGCTGGGCGCTGCTGCGCTGGTCGGCGCTGCCGCCGGCGCTCGTCGGGCTGGCGCTCTTGGTCGTCGACTGGCGCCTGTTTGGCGGTATCCCGCGTGTCGACGAGTATGGCACAGTAAGCCTGTTCAACGTGCTGGTCGGGCTACCTGGACTGTTGCTCGACCGCCAGTTCGGTCTGCTGGTCTACGCACCGGTGTTCGTGGTCGCCCTGTTCGGCCTACCACTCGTGCCGCGGGCGCGCTTCACCGCGTTAGGCTGGCTCGTGCCGTCTGTGTGCGGCGTCTACTTTTTGTTCATTGGGAGTTTCAGTTACTGGTACGGCGCGTTCAGTCCGCCGGCGCGCATGCTCGTGCCCGTCGTGCCGGTGCTGGTCGTCCCGCTCGCGCTCGCGCTCGACCGGTGGCGCGGCATCGGCTTCAGGCTGCTGGCGACGCTCCTGCTCGTCGCGGGGTGGAGCATCGCCCACTTGCTGATGGACGTGCCTCGCCTGCGCTACAACGTCCCCGACGGAGAGAGTCAGATGCTGCGCTACCTCTCCCGTGTCTGGGGCGTGGCGCTCGACCACGTTCTGCCGTCGTTCGTCGTGCCCTCGGCAGCTTCTTTTGTGTGGGCGCTGGGAGCGCTGGCGCTCGGCGCGCTGTTCTGGCGCATCGCCGGGTTGCCTTCGCTGGTGGACATCCGTTCCCTGCCGCTGGTGCGGTCGATCGAGGGTTGGTCGCGACCGAGCACCTCTCCAAACCACTCGGGCTCGGCGGCGGCGCGCCCGCGACCCACGGCCGAGCTCGCGACACATGGCGAGCGATGATGCAGTCCGTTGCGGTCGCGCGTCCCGCGCCTCGCTTTCCCTTGCTGCGGCGCCGCCTACTGCCGTTCCTGTTGATGGCGCTGGCGATTGGGCTCGACGTCGTCGCGACGGCCGCGCTGGCGCGCGCGATGGGGACGGCCAACGATCTCTTCCCTCGGTGGTATGGCACCCACGCCTGGCTGGTCGACGGCCGCGATCCCTACTCACAGGCGGTAAGCGATGCGATCCGTGATGCCATGGGCGGGGTGCCGGGAGAACCCACCAGCGCCTTTGTGTTTGGGTTTGTGTATCCTGCCTACGTCGCGCTGCTGCTGACTCCCCTCGCGCTCGTTCCCTTCGAGCACGCTGCGACGATCTGGCTTCTGCTGGCGCAGTTGGGCGTCGGCCTGGGGACGTTCTTCTGCTGGCGGGCCGCCGAGCGCGAGTCCGCCCTGCCTGCGGGCAGCGCGGCGGGAGCGATCGCCATGGCGGTCCTCTTCCCTGCCAGCCTGTTCAACCTGCTTTTCGGGCAATTCGCCGCGCTCGTGTTTGCCGCCGTGGCGGCGAGCTGGTACCTGGTCTCGCGCGGGTCGGTCTGTGTGGCGGGCGCTGTCTTGGCCCTGGCGCTGGTAAAGCCATCGGTGGCGCTGCTCCCGGCGACGACGCTGCTGACCCGCGCGTTGTACCGGCGAGATTGGCGCTTCGTGTTGGCGTGGGCCTCGGCAACCGCCGTACTGCTGGCCGCCAGCCTGGCCGCGATCCCGACCTGGCCGGCGTCGTTTTGGGGTTCGACCGTCGATTATGCGCGTGTCGCCAGCGCCACGAGCGCCGCGGGCCTGGCAGCCACGGTGGTCGCATCTCTTGCCGGGAACGCGGGTGTCGCCGACGTGACGGCGCTGCGTCCTGGGCTGACGGCGCTCTTTGGCTTGTTCGCCGGTCTTGCCGTGCTGGCCGGCTGGCGGCGATCGGCGCGCACCACCGGAGATGCGCTGGCCGCCGGCGTGCTGCTCGGCGCGTGGCTTGTGCCGCCGCTCTATGAGTGGAACTCGGTGCTCCTGCTGGTGCCTCTGGTATTGTGGGTGAGGAGATGCTCACCCCACCCCCTCCCAGGGGCCGGCCCTCTACCCTCCGAGCATTCACCTGCCTTCCCGACGCGGGAAGGCGGGACGAGGGGGCGGCGCTTGGCAGCGCATTTGCGGATGGCTCGTCCGTACCTTGTGCTCGCTAGTGCCGCCGCCGTGACCATCGTCGCCGTTGTGCGCTGGCCTTCGGAGAGCCGGCTCATCTGGCCGTCGCTGGTGCTCGGCGGTTGGGTGTTGCAGCGTCGAACGGTAGTGGCCGTGCTACCGCGGCGCGTAGAGGGTGATGCTGCGGGCGGGTACGTCGCCGTCGGTCCAGAGCGCGACGTAGCTGCGCTCTAGCGCGCGCTGCACCGCGGGGAGGTGCCGTAAGCGAAAATCGGCGGCGACCAGCGGCACCTCACGCCGGTCGAGTATTGACGCGGCCTGCGCCTCGAGCGCGTGTTCGAGGCCGCGCCGGGCCGCGCTGCGCATGCCCCACACCGTCCAGTCGGCATAGTCGAACAGGGTGCGGCGGCCGGCCAGCGCAGCGTAGTACGGCGGCGCAAGCACGTCGCCCTGGCCGGCCGCCTGCAGCGCGCCGAGCACGGGCGCTGGATCAACTGTCTCCGGCCAAAGTAGTGTGCTCAGACTGATTGCACCGGGGAACGCCAGCGTGACCGCGGCCAGGACCGCGACCGTCCACGCGCGCCGATAGACGTTGAACGGCAAAGCGGGGAGGTGTTCGAACCGCAATTCGTCGGCATGCATACGCCGCGTTCGCCTGAGCCAACGGTGAATGGTGTCCGCTACTGCCAGCAGGCCAACCGCGGCGAAGGCGGCGATGAACGGCTCTGCCGGGCGGGCCACGCCGACGAATGTGCCGTAGTGGACGGCGTGCAACGCCATCGCCGCCGCGGCGATGCCAAACACGAGCAGCGCCGCCGGTGCGCCACGCCGGCGCGCCACCCACCAGCCGGAGATCGCGAGTGCCAGCGCGACGTTCTCGAGTTGCACGAACTGGACAACCGCCAGGAGCGCGCCGGCAAGCATCATCGGGCTCTCCAGTTCGCCGATGAAACCATCGAGCACCGCGCGGCCGGCGACGAGCGTCCACAGCGCCAGGTGCAGCGCTCCCACGAGGAGCGCCGTGCCCGTGTACGAGAGCGCTGACGCGAGCAGTTCGTACCGGTCACCGCGTGGAGCGTGCCGGCCAAACAGAAGCACCGCGGCGAGCGGTGCGAGCGCAAACAGCGCAAACGTCAGCTTGACAGAAAGCCCGGCGGCGGCAACGATGCCTGCCAGCGCCGCCCACCCCAACCGTGATGCGCAGGCGCGGGAGCGCGGCGACGCGCGAATGGGCAGATCGATCCTCCACCACACGAGCGCGAGTATCACGGCGAGCGGCGCCAGTACGGCATTGGCGTCGAGCAGCATCGGCGCGCCGGCGCCGAGCGGCAGAACGGCGGCGATCGCCGTCGCGAGTACCGATGCGAGCGTTGCTCCAGGACCATCTCCGGTGATCTTGCGGGCCAGCCGGCCGGCGAGTACGGCGGTGGCAAGGTAGCAGCCGATCGCCAGCAAGCGCGGCAGGACCACGTCCGGTTGGATACGCCACAGCAGACCGATCACGAGCGGGAGTAGCGGCGGCTGAGTGCTGGCGGTGTCCGCGTACAGCGCTGCGCCGTCTGCCAGGCGCGCGCCGAGGTAGAGAAAGTACCCCTCGCTGTAGTCGAGATAGCGGCGATCCAGGCGCGCAATCGCCACCAGCGCCCACGCGGCCGCGACGGCGACGCCGGCCCAGCGGCGCCAACCGGTCAGCCACAGCGCCAGAATGCCTGCCATGGCGAGCGCGGGCACCAAACCGCGCCACGCGGAGAGCCCCAGGAGCTGACCCCAGTTGTTGGCGACGTGGCCGGCGAGGGTGTCGGGGAGCAGCGCATCGCGGATGGGCACCGCGACGTCCGGTCCAGGCAGCGGGCCGGTGGCGACCGCCGCAATCGTGATGAAGACGCTCACTCCGATCAGGGGCCAGGCGGTCTTCGGCCAGCGTGCCGCGGCCGGCAGCGCCAGGAATGTGAGAAACGGAAGCGATGGCACGAGGTGCCGCGGGCCCCACGATGCCCCGCCGTTCCAGAACGCGTAGCCGCTGTTGACGAGCAGCAGCGCCACAAACACGGCAAGGCTCGCCGCCGCCCGCGGCCGCGCGCTGTCGCAGCGCAAGAGCCGGAAGCTCCCGACGACGGCGAGTATCAGCCAGGGAGCGTGCACGAACAGCCCGCGGTGGGGTCCGAGGAGCAAAGCCAGCGCGACACGAAGATCCGGCAGCCCGACGCCGAGCAGCCCTTGCGCCTGCCCCCCGGCGAAGTCGCTGCCGGGCGCGAGATGCGCGTAGCCGGGCTGCCACGGCGCACCGAACGCGGCCCAGTGGTAGGCGGCCAAGGCGGCGAGCGGCAGCAGCGCGCCGAGCGCCAGCGCGCCCGCAGCGCGCCATCTTGCCCGCCATGCACGGGCAATCGCCAGCGCCGCGATCGGGATCGTGGCCACGACCACCGGGTATTCGATGCCGATGGCGAGTCCGAGCAGCAGGCCGGCCAGGAGGACGCGCCGACGGGAGACGATGGCCGCGAACGCGCCGAAGAGGCAGATGCCGGCGGGTACGTGGCCGAAAGCGGAGACGGCGAATGGGTAGGCCGGTGAGCCGAGGGCATAGCCCAGCGTTACCGCCAGGCGTGGACCGACGCGGGGCTCGAGCCGGCGCAGCCAGTGAAAGAGCAGCGCGTTGAACGCGGCGGCGGGGATGCCGATGCCGAGGAACGTTAGGAGATGTCTGACCAGGAACCGGTCCTCGCCGTAGAGCCATTGCGCTGCCGGGCCGTCCGGTGGAATCACCAGGCGCAGCCCCAGGTAGAGCGGCGCGAGCGCGAATGAGAGCCCGGGCGCTTTGTCGGTGTAGTAGTGGCCGCGCGCGTATGCCAGGTCGCGCGTTGTGCCGGCGTAGTCGTCGACGGCGAGCGTGCCTCGCTCGACAAGGCTGTAGGTCAGCGCCAGGCGGCTGTCGGGGTTGTGGTGCGGCCCGCGGTAGACGAAGTAGCCATACGCCAGGAGACTGACACAGAAGATCAAGAAGGCAGCTCGGCGCGGGGGCACGCGATCCATCATACGAACGTGGACACTATAATCGTCGCGGACCTCTCTCTTCGGTGACGACTACCCTGCGACTTAGCCCATCGCCGCCGTCCTCTCTTCCCGGCCCGGGACCCCGCAACGCAGAGGGGACCGGCCCGCCGGCGGCAACGCGCCCCTTGTCGGTGCCTGCGCTTCGCCGCACCGATTGGTTGTTGGCCGGCGCCCTCGTGCTGTTCGCGGCGCTGTTCCGGTTGCCGCGTCTGACGCAGACGCCCGGCTGGGACGGCGACGAAGGCTATAACGTTGAAATCGCCTGGCAGCTCTGGCACGGGCGCGCGCAGGCCTTCGCCATGTCCTACGCGTTCGTCCAGCATCCCGTCCTTTCGTACGCCGTTCTCGGGCCGCTCTTGGGCGCGTTCGGGCGAGAGCTGTGGGTGCTGCGCGCGCTCACCGCCGTTGCCGGATCGCTCACCGCCGGCCTGATCTGCCTCGGTGCGACGCTCGGGTCGACGCGGCGCACGGCCGTGCTTGCCGGCGTGGCGTTTGCCGGCGCGCCGTTTGTCGTGGCGCACAACCGGCTGGGCTACACCTACAACCTGCTGTTGTTCTGGTCGGCGCTGGCCCTTTTTTTCGTCGTCGCGTACCGGCAGGCCGGCGTCCGGCACTGGCTCTGGGCGGCGGCCGCGACCGCGGCGCTCGGGCTCCTTACCGATCAGGAAGGCATCTATCTACCCGTCTTCGTCGCGCTTGGTGCGTGGCCGCGCCACCGCGAGGCGACCGTCGCGTTGCTCATCGGAGTCGTGCCGGCGCTCATCGCGGCCGCGGTGGCGCTCGCCTGGCACCCCGAAGCGGCGCTGGTCGATTGGCGCCAGTCGCTCCTGCGCGCCGGTGGCGTTGGCGCTCCCGGTGTCGCCGCTCTGGTGGCGCTGGCGCGCTGGGTGGTCAATTATTTGCACCTGCTGCGCGCCGAATGGTGGTGGCCGGCCGCGGTCGCCGGTCTTTTCACCCTTCGGCCACCAGCCGGCCGCCGGCTGCTGCTCCTGCTCGCGGGCTTGATGGTGGTGCCGATCTTCGCGCTGCGCGAGCTCCATCCGTTTTTTCGCACCGGCGTGCCGCTCCTGCTGCCGGCCGCGTGGGGATTGGGGGCGCTGCTCGACCGCGGGATCGACGCGGCGTACGAAACGCTTGCGCCGTCGGAGAGACGAAGGACGAAGGACGAAGGACGAATCGGGGGTGCCTCATTGGTTGCGTCCTTTCGTCCTTCGTCCTTCGTCCTTCGTCTGGTTCCTGCGCTCGTCGCCGCTTTTGTCGTCGTCCTTCCGCTCGGACTGGAGATCGGTCGGACGGCAGGCTCGCTGGCGACGGGCTTCTCGCTGCCAATCGACTGGGCTTTGCTGCACGAACACGAGCAGGCGCGGGCCGCGGCGGCATACGTCAATGCCAACACGACGACGGGGGATATCGTCCTCGTGTCGCCGGCGGCCAGTTGGCTCTACGGGGCGCGCACGGCCGACTTTCTGCAGACCATCGCCTACCGCGGCGAAGGGATCGCGTTTTACCCGGCGGGGCTCTCGCCAGAGCGCTTCCGTTACCCTCCTACCCTGCGCGCCGCGCGCTACGTCGTCCTAGACCCGTTTTGGGATCTGTGGGCGTCCGACGTCGCGCCGGTCGCCCAGCTCGTCGCGGAGATCGAAACGTGGCCACAGGCGTGGCGGTCTGGACCGTACCGCGTCTATCGCAACCCGGCCTGAACGGGACGGGTGCAGGCAAAAGTTCCGGGAAACGTACCGCTCGCCCTGAGCTTGTCGAAGGGCGCCCTTCGACAAGCTCAGGGCGAGCGGAGGGGCTCCGGCACAAGTTCCTGCACCGGAACGGGACAGCCATCGAGGCCGAGCATCCATCTCGGCCCGGCTGGCGCGTCTTGTGGCGGCCGGCGCTCGGCTGGCTTGTGACCGCACTCGTGATCCGGGCCGTGGTCGCGGCGCTCGTGACCCATCCCGGCTACATGGACGCCTCCTACACGTACCACGTGGTGGCGAGTCTGATGAGTGGCCGGGGGCTGGTCGAAGACGTCATCTGGAACTATCTGACGCCGCCGCTGGAGGTGCCGCGACCGAGCAGCGCCTACTGGTTGCCTGGGCCGGCGGTGTTTTCGTCTCTTCCCGGCGTGCTGCTCGATGTCGATGCGGTGCATGGGGTGACGGCTTGGCGGCTGGCGCAGGTCGCGCCGGTGGCCGGCTCGTCCGCGATTGTCGTCGGCGCGTATCTCTTAAGCCGGCGGCTTCTCCCGGGACCGGGGGCGCAGCGCCGTGCCGCCGCGGTCGCCGGCTTAACGCTCTTCAGCGGCGTCTACTTTCCGTATTGGGTCACCACCGATAGCTTCACGCCGTTCGCTCTTGCCGGCGGCGCCGCGCTGTGGCTGGCAGCGGAGATCGCCTCGGCCGGACGTATCGACCGGCGTCTGCTCTTCGTCGCCGGCTCCCTCTGTGGCTTGGCGCAGGCGATCCGGCCGGACGGCTTGCTGTTGCTCGTGGCGCCGCTCGTTGCCGTGCTGTCCTGCCAGCCCTTGGGCGTTCTTGCCAACACACGAGACGACCGACGACTGCCCTTTCGCCAAGCTCAGGGCAGGCTCTTCGACAGGCCCAGGGCGAGCGGGAAGGCGCCCGGGCGGCGCGTTTCCCAGAGAGGGATGGGACGGGCGGCGATTCTCCCTGGGGGAAATGGGACAGCCTCCCTGGAGCGTGGGACAGGTGCGGGCCGTACCACAGAAGAGGGAGATGCTGACCTGCCGCCGTCGGTCGTCGGTCGTCGGTCGTCGTTAGCTTGGCGCTGTTCCGCCCCGGCCGCCATCGTCCTCGCCGGCGTGGCCCTCGGCGCCGCTCCCTGGCTTGTTCGCAACTGGTTGACCTGGGGATCGGCAACGCCACCGGGCGCCGGGGCCGCGCTGTGGCTGACCGAATACGACGAGCTCTTTGCGTACCTCACGCCGCCTACCTTCGAGCGCTGGCTCGACGCCGGCATCGCGCCGGCGGCCGCGGTGCGCCTGGGTGCGCTCGTCGCCAATCTCGGCATCCTCGGGCAGCCGCTGCTGTACTACCTCGTCCCGGCGGCCGTGATCGGCGCGTGGTGCCTGCGTCGTACGGCGGCGTTCCGGCCGGCGGCGGCGTACCTATTGACTCTCTATCTGGCGATGTCGTTCGTTTTTCCACTCCAAGGTGCGCGCGGCTCGCTGTTCCATTCGCTGGCCGCGACGCTGCCGTTCGTCAACCTCTGGGCAGTCGCGGGCGTCGAGGCAATCGTGGCGTTCGCCGGCTGGCGCCGCCGCTGGGACGTCGCCCAGGCGCAGCGCGTCTTTGCCGGCGCGCTCGTCGCATTCGGCGTTCTGGCGAGCGTCTACTTCCTTGCGCTGCACACGTCCCTCTGGCAGGCGCGCCTGGACGAGTATCGGGCGGTCGCGTCCGCGCTTGACGGCGTGGCCGGCGCCGGCGCGCGCGTCCTGGCGATCGATCCGCCCGGCTTCTGGTATGCGTCGGGACGCGCGACGATCATGATCCCGAGCGACGGGATGGCGGCGCTCGTCGCGGCGGCCGAGCGCTTCGACGCGCGCTACCTCATCCTCGAGCCGGCGGCGCCGCGGTATCTCGTCTCGATCTACGAGGGCACCGCCGCGGCGCCCGAGCTGGAGCACGTCGCCACGGTGCGCGGCGTGCGGATCTACCAGATCGCTCGACCAGACGACTGACGACTGACGGCTGACGGTGGGGTGCAAGCACATCGTCCGGGTCCCCGGAACAGTAGCTTGCACCGTGCCGAAGTTGACGATTCACGCTTCAGCCAGCGTGCCAATGCGCTCGATGTCTGCGGTTTCCCGTGAAGGAAGCCGTGCCAGCAGTTCCGTGGCGGTTTGGCGCAGCGCCGGGTGCCTCCAGTTCGGGGCGAGGTCGGCGAGGGGGACGAGGACGAAGCCGCGCTCGTGCAGGTGTGGGTGCGGCACCTGCAGTTCGGGCTCGTCGACGATCTGGTCGCCATAGGCCAGCAGGTCGAGGTCGATCACGCGGGGACCCCAGCGGTGTGACGGCCGCCGCCCGACACGCGTCTCGACCTCTTTCAGACGGCGTAGCAACTCGGCAGCGCTCAGACGGGTCTGGCCCCGCACCACCATGTTGAGGAAGGGTGGCTGATCGGGATCTCCCCAGGGTGGCGTCTCGTACACCGAGGAGCACGCAAACGAGCCACAGTCGGGTTCCAGCAATCGGAGGGCGCGTTTCAGATTGTGGATGCGGTCACCCAGGTTGGTGCCGAGTCCGAGATACACCTGTACTACTGCCGGAGAGGGGTGCAGGCAGAAGTTCCGGAGAGCCTCTGCGCGTCCCTTCGCTCCGCTCAGGGCAGGCTCTTCGACAAGCTCAGGACGAGCGGAGGCGTATCCGGAAGTATTGCCTGCACTCGCCGGAGAGAGGGGCATGGAGAGCGTCGCTATAATCGAGCGTAGGTCACGTAAGCTATGCCCGTCTACGAATACCGTTGCGCCTCGTGCCGCCGCCGTTCGAGCCATCTGTTCCGTACCTTCGCGTCGATCGCGACGCCGCCGTGTCCCCACTGCGGGGCCAAGCCGGAACGGATGCAAAAGCTGATCTCGCGCGTAGTGGTGATGAAAAGCGAGGAGTCGCGCCTGGAAGACCTCGCCGACCCGAGCACGTTCGCCGACGTCGACGAGAACGATCCCCGCAGCGTCGCGCGTTGGGCGCGCAAGCTGGGCGAGCAACTGGGCGACGATCTACCCGACGACTACGGCGAGATGGTCGACCAGCTCGAAAGCGGCGAGTTGGGCGACGAAAGCGACGAGGCCGCCGGCGGAATTCCGCCGGCGGCCGACGATCTGTAGTTCCGAGTTCCACGTTCTTAGAACGAAAAACAGAAACCACAGATGCACACAGAGAGTCCAGGAAGAGGCTGCGCGGCGGCAGCGCTGATAAGCCGCTTTTGTTAGGCACTGTTAGTTGGAAGCCACGTGCTCCGCGCCTCTTGCTGGGAACTCGGAACCAGGAACTCGAAACTCCCTACGCGACGGCGCCGACCACGCCGTCGATCTGGCGCTTGAGGGCGGACTTGGGCTGTACGCCGGTGATGCGCGCGACCTCGTTACCGCCGCGGAAGATGAGCAGCGTCGGAATCGCCATGATCCCGTACTTCATCGCCGTGCGCTGATTGTCGTCGGTGTTCAGCTTTGCGAACGTCATCTTGCCCTGATACTCCTGGGCAAGGTCTTCGAGGATGGGCGCGATCGCGCGGCAGGGCGCGCACCACGGGGCCCAAAAGTCGACCAGCACCGGCTGGTCGGAATTGATTACCTTCGTCTCGAAGTCCTGATCGGTCACTTCGATCGGATGGACAGCCATATAGTTAGGAACCTCTCTCTTGCCGCCCGGATCGGCGGCTACAATTCGCGTGGCCGCCTTCGGATAGGTAGGCCGGCCGCGCTCAGTTTGATCCTAGCAGAGCCGTCAAAAGGAGAGTAGGCGGTAGGCAGTAGGCAGTAGGCAGTTCCCCGCCCCGCCTCTGGCAAGGGCGGCGAGCATCGAATCACTGGCAACTGCCTACCGCCTACTGCCTACCGACGACCTCCGCAATGGCTTCGGCGGCACGAGAGGCGTCGACGGGGGTGAGGGGGCCGTCTGGGAGAGGAACGTGGACGGCATACCGGCCGTGGCGGGCCATCCACTCGGCGACGACGTGCATCTGGTCGAGCTCGTCAAGATCGATCGTCAGTTGCCGCTTGACCGGAAAGTGGTCGAGCACGAAGCGTTCGAGCGCCGCGCGTTGTTCGGCTTCGATGCGGCCGTCGACGGTAACCTGGCCGCGTAGGCGGGCGGCAGAGAAGGCCATGACCTGCGCGCCGTCTTTGCCACGCTCGCGCACGACGACGAGAAAGTTGAGCAGGTTGGTCGCCGACCGGAGATGCCGTCGCTTGCTCTGGAGCGAGCGCAGCGTTTTAATCGTCTGCTGGAGCTCGGCGGCGCGCTCGAAGCGAAGCGCCTCGGCGGCGGCGTCGCGCTCGTGCTCGAGTCGCGCGATGAGCTGGGCAATGTCGCCGCGCAGCAGCTCGCCGGCGGAACGGATGGACGCGGCGTAATCACTGGAGGTGATCCGGTTAAGGCACGGCGCGCTGCACCGCCGCACCTGCGCGTAGAAGCATGACGCGCCTTCGCTTGGGGGCGGCAGCGCACCCGAACAGCGGCGCAGCGAGAAGAGGCGGGTGACGAACTCTAACGTCTGTTCGGCCGATCGCTTCCCCCAGAAGGGGCCGTAGTAGCTGCTGCCATCGGAGTCGACCGAGGACGCGACTTCGAGGTACGGAAACCCGCCGACGTCGACCAGGTGCAGGAACGTATAGTGCGGATACTCCTGGCCAAGGACGTTGTACGGCGGCCGGAAGCGCTTGATCAACTGCGACTCCAGGATCAGCGCTTCGACCTCCGATCCAACCGTATGCCACTCCAGCGCCTGCGCGTGGCGCATCATGGCTCGCACTTTCGGCTCGGGCTTCGCCGCGAAGTACGAGGTTAGTCGGTGGCGCAATGACACCGATTTGCCCACATACAGCACGGCGTCGGCGGCGTCGCGAAAGACGTAGCAGCCGGGCGCCTGCGGGATAGTGCCAATCGCTTTCTTTGCTGCCTTGGCGCGGCCGCTGGAGAGAATCGTCGCCGCGGGCGTGGCTTCCTGCGTCTGGACCATAGCGAACCCTCTGGGTAGGGCCAGAGCGACGCAGAAAGCGTTGCGGAGTGGGAGGAGTCGCCGGCCGGTTGGGAAGAGCTTGGTACCCGGAGTGTACGCCCTCCTCCACACGAGGCACAAGGGTTTGGCGTTTTGGTCCTGCCGGCGCGGCGATCGCACAGCTTGCTGGTATAGATACTGCTATACTTTTGGGCTGGTTTGGGGAAGACGATGATTGGCGACGTTGAGGGCACTGGTGACGTGGCGCTGATGCGCCTGGCGTTGGAGGAAGCGCAGGCGGCGGCCGATGCCGGCGACGTGCCGGTGGGCGCGATCGCGGTCGTGGCCGGCGCCGTCGTGGGCCGCCAGCACAACCACAAAGAGGAGTGGGGCGATCCTACCGCCCACGCCGAGATCCTGCTGCTCCGACAGGTGTCGAACCGCCTCGGTCGGTGGCGGCTGCCCGACGTGACGATCTACTGCACGATGGAGCCATGCGCGATGTGCGCCAGCGCGATGGTGCACGCGCGCATCGGACGGCTCGTCTACGCGGTGGACGACGAACGTGCCGGCGCTGCCGGTTCGGTGTTCAACATCCTCCAATCGCCGGCGCTCAACCATCGCGTCGACGTAACGCGCGGTGTGCTGCGTGACGAGGCGCGCGCGCAGCTCGACGCCTTCTTCGCCCACCTTCGGCGGAAAGACGAGGAGCGGCGCCAGCAGATGCAGCGCGCGAAGGAAGCGCTCGCGCAGGCGCAGCTCGCCGCGAAGAACGCGTAACGCGCATCTGCCAGACCCCAAATCGGGTAAGATTTAGAGGCGCGCGGCGGCGTTGCCGACACCGTGTCTGTCCGTCTCTGTGGAGGGGTGTCCGAGTGGTTGATGGAGCTCGTCTCGAAAACGAGTGGGCCGAAAGCCTCGTGGGTTCGAATCCCACCCCCTCCGCCCCTGCTGAGTGCTACGTGCTGGGTGCTGGGTGCTGGGTGCTGGGTGGAAACGGGCGCCCGCCGCTCAGCACGTAGCACTTGGCACCTAGCACTAACTGAATAGGGAGGGATCGCATAGTTGGTCTAGTGCGCGCGCTTGGAAAGCGCGTAGGCCGAAAGCCTCGTGGGTTCGAATCCCACTCCCTCCGCCCTTGAAGAGTAGGCAGTAGGTGGTAGGCAGTACGCAGCAAGCGCCGGGCAGCCGTCAGACCTCACTCCTGGGTTCGGGCGGGACTGCCCACTGCCCACTGCC
>JACQGX010000421.1 GCA_016199265.1 Chloroflexota bacterium
GCTGGCGCCGGCTGGCGCTGAGGGGTGCCCTGGGGTTGGTCACCGGCCCCGCGTGGGGGTGGCGCGCCACCCCTCACCCGCTGCGCAAGCCCCAATCCCACTCATCTCCGGGCGGCGGTCACGACGAGGCACGTACCACCAGCTCCGGCCGGAACACCCGTCGGAGCGGCGCCTGCTCCCGGCCGTGGATCGCCTCGTACAGCCAGTCCACCGCCGCCGTCCCCATCTGCGTGTAGGGTAGCCGCACCGTCGAGAGAGGGGGGTTCTGAAACCGCGCGTAGGCGACGTCGTCGTACCCCACCACCCCTACCTGCTCCGGCACCCGCTTCCCCCTCGCGATCGCCGCGTGCATCGCGGCCACCGCCAGCAGATCGTTCACCGCAAACAACGCGTCGACCGCGTCACGCTCCAGGAGCTCGCCCGCCGCCGCTGCTGCCGCGTCGGGGTCGGGCGCCGGGATGGTCGCCACCGCGGGTGCCGGCAGTCCCGCGTCCATCGCGGCCTGGAGGAACCCCTCCACGCGCTGTTCCACCGCACGCGACCGCGGGCCGGCGTACGTGATCGCCGCCGGGCGCCGGCGCCCGCGCTCGGCGAAGTGCCGCGCCACCTCTGCCCCGCCCGCCCGGTTATCCGCGTCGACGCTCGCCGCCCTTGTCAGCGTGCGTTGGTAGGCGATGACCGGGACGAGCAGCGTGGCCGCGTCCAGGAACGCCTCATCCTCCGGCGTGAGTCCGGTGATGATCGCGCCGTGGAACCGCGCCCCTGAGAGCAGTCCTTGGTGCTCATTCAGCCGCCCCGGCTCGAAATACTCGAGCACGAGCTGCGGCGATCCGGGCAGCGCGCGCAGGCTCGCGCTCGCCGCTTCCAAGATGTGGCCGGCGAGCCCGCCCGCAAGGCCGAGGTTCGGCCCATAGGGCCGCAGCACCGCGACGACGAGGTCGGGGGCCGCCCCTTCTCCGGGCCGCACCCGCAGTCGCCGCGCGCCGAGGTCCGGCACATACCCCAATTCCCGCGCCGCCGCAAGCACTGCGTGCCGCGTCCGCTCCGAGATCCGCACCGCCCGGTGCTTGTTCCCGAGTACCAGCGACACCGTTGCCGGTGACGTCCCCGCTAAGCGCGCGACGTCGCGGTGCGTCGCCCGGCTCCCCCGATCCCCCATCGGTCGCCGCGGCGCCCCATCATCGCCGGTCACTGGTCCACCGTGGGAGGCCGAGGGCATGCCTCCAAGGGTACGTCCGCTACAACCGCGATGCACCGTTCGTACGCCAGCCGCGCCGCGGCCGACGCGTCCTCTTGCCACCGCGCTTCAAACCCGGCATCGAATAGCTCCAGCGAGATGTCGCCGTCGTACCCCACAGCCCGCACCCGCTCGACCAGCATCGCGTTGGGGATGCCGCCGGCCCCGGGCACCACGCGGTCCGCCACCCGCCATAGGTCCCGCGGCTTCGTGCCGTCCACGTCGCTCACGTGTACGAAGAACAGCCTCGCCGGCTTGCCCTGCACCAGCTCCAAATCCTCCGTCTTGCTCAACCCGGCAAACAGATGGTACGTGTCCACGACGATTCCCACGTTCGGATGCGCCGCGCGCTCCGCCAACGCCGCCGCCGTCGGCAACGTGCTCACCAGCCGTGCTCCCGCCAGGAACTCGACTCCTAGGCGAACGCCGTGGCGGGCCGCCGTCTCAGCCGCGGTGCGCAGGCTCTCCGCCGCGGTTTCCAGGTTTCCAGGCGATGGTCTCACCGGCAACTCGAAGCCGGGTGCGACGACGAGGTGGCTCGCACCGAGCGCCTGGCACTGCTCCAGCCGCCGCGCCAGCGAGTCGTGCGCGCGGCGCCGCGCCTCGCCCCGCGAGAAGAATAGGCTGCCGCCATCTCCAAAACCGCACCCGCCGGCCGCAACCAGGCCGGCGTCGTCCAGTAGCCGCCGCGCCGCCGGCCCGAGCCGCTCGAACGTGTTGTCCCAGTGCGGCAGCCACACCTCAATCGCGCGCCAGCCCCCCGCGCGGATCGCCGCTAAGTCTCGTGGCAGATCGTCCGGCGGCCGGCGACTCCCGCCCGCCAGGGTGATCTGGTTGATCGCCCACTTCATGGTTGCCCCGGTCGTTCGCGCGACGCGCGCGGCTGCACTGCTAAGCAACGGTTACTATAGGGCTTCCATGGTCGTGCCGCAACACTCCCTGTAGCCCGGGGTGTAACCAGAAGGTCCGGATGCGAGGAAGCGTGCGCGCATCCACACACTCAGAATCTGCCCCTTCGGCTACGCTCAGGGCTGGCTCTGAGCGTAGCCCTGAGCAGCGCCGAAGGGGGCAAGCGGTCAAACCTCCGGAAGAACTGGTCACACCCTGCCGTCGCGCATCTCAGATCCGAAGCGATAGGCAACTCCGGCACCCTTTCTGGTTGGCGTTCACCGCCGAGACGCAGAGAGCGCCGAGATACGCCGAGAGAGACGTGTGCCACCTCCTTTCACTCTGCGTCACTTTGCGGACTCTGCGTCTCTGCGGTGAGAGCAACTGAACGGTTACCGTTTTCTGCGCTGGGGAATCCCACCTCGATGCTGCCGCTGTGCGAGGACTTCGCCGCTGGATGCCCGGAAGTCCTGCGTGGACCCGTGCCGCGGCTGTCGCGCTCGGCCGTCGCGCGTGTACACTGACAGCACAGCGAGCACATCGACAACGTATCGCACCGCGTAGGTAGAGACGTGACACGCTATTCAATGCTCACTATTGCCGAGACCGACCCGGCGCTCCTGGTCGAGTTGGGGCTGGGCGTCGAAGGGTCGATTAAGGCGAACGGCGACGTGGTCTTGCCGGAGCACGCGTCGCCGTATCTGGTCAGCGTGCATCTTCCCTACTCACTCGATGGTCGCCGGTTTAACGTCGGAGCCAGCGACGAAGCGGTCCGGCGCGGCGCGATCGAGAGCGTCAAGGCGGCGATCGACCGGGCAAAACTCCTGGGCGCCCAGCGCGGCATCATCCACCCCATGGGCATCTCCCGCTGGGACGGGAGCATGGAAGCCACCTGGGAGCAGACGGTCGCGGGGCTCGTCGAGGTCGTGGACCACGCGCGGGCCACCGGCTTCCAGCTCTGCCTGGAGAACAACGTGCACTACTGGGATGGTATTCCCGACGAGACGCTGCCGGAGCAGGCCGATCGCGGCGCCACCAACCACATCTTTGGCTCGACCCCGGCGGAATGGCGCGATCTGTGGCGCGCCGTCGGGCGTGAAGAGCTCCGCCTGTGCTTGGATACCAGCCACGCCGCGACGTACGCGGCGCGGTCGAGCGACCCGGCGAAGGCAGAGCAGCTACTGGGCGAATTCCTGGCCCAGCCGGAACTGATCGCCCACGTTCATTGGTCGGACAGTTGGCTGTGCGATCCGCGCGGCCGGAGGGATGCGCACCTCCCCGTGGGCACCGGTACCCTGCCGCGCGCCTTTCATGCCCGCGTCAAAGCGCTCGACGCGACCAAGCACCTGGAGCACAAAGCCACGCCGCCGCAGCTCCGCGCGGAGCTCACGTTCATCGAGGGGCTGTGATTGGCGCACTAGCAGGGCCAGACGAAGGACGAACGACGAAGGACGAAGCGGCGCTCGCGTTCATCGAGGGGCTGTGATTGGCGCCCAGCCTACATCGACGCGCAATCAACTGGACACAAGTGAGAAAGTGACGATGTGACCCGTACTCACTAAACGAAGTGCAAGTGCAAAGTGAGGATGCCTGCGGATCCCACCTTGGCTTTGGTTTAGAGTGACCAGCAAGAAACGGAGGGTGATTGCATGGGCAGTTCGATCGGTGTTTCGTCGCTCACGCGGCGGCGGCTCGGTAAGCAGATGACGGCCGGCGCGGTCATGCCGCCAGCGCTGTCGGCACTCCCGGCGCTCGCGGGGCTGGCGGCCTGCGCGCCGGGTGGCGGTGGCCCGGCGTCCGGCGGCGAGGCGCCGCCCAGGCCGTCGACGGTCCAGGGGACGGTGCAGTTGGCGCATCGCCAAGATACCTTGACGCGCGAGGTCTACGGCGCGATCGCCGACGAGTTCCGCCAGAAGTACCCATCGATCCAGGTCGAAGCGGTCGACGTCGGCGGCAACTACGACACGCCGCTGTACGCGCTCTTCGCCGCCGGTACGCCACCGGACGTCTTTTGGCTGCGGATCACCAACTTCGCCAGCTACCTGTCCCAGAAGCTGCTGCTCAACATCGAGCCCTACGCCCGGCGGGATGCCAAGGCGGCGCAGCTCGACGATTTCTTCCCCGGCATCCTCGACCAGGGGCGCGTCCGCGGCGGTCTCTACGGTCTCCCCGCCGATGGCGGCGGGCCGGTGCTCTTCTACAACGTCGGCCTGTTCGAGCGCAGCGGCCTGCAGACTCCGGGTGCGCTCGACGACGCCCGCAAGTGGACGGTCGACGCCTTTGCCGATGCCGGCAAGAAGCTCACCAAGCGCAGCGGCGGCGCGACCGAGCAGTGGGGCGCCTACGACGCGCTCATCCACCTGAGCATCTGGCTGGCGTGGGTGTGGACGTGGGGCGGCGACTTCCTGAACAAGGAAGGGACGGCGATCGCCCTCGACCAGCCGGCCGCCGTCGCGGCCCTCCAGTGGCAGCAGGACGCCATCACCCGCCAGGGGTACGTGCCCACGTCCGACGAGCTCACGCAACTCAAAGAGCGCGAACCGAACGACCGGCGCACCATGTTCCGGAACAACCGCGTGGCGATGGTCTCCGACTGGACGACGGCGATCGGCGCGGGCAGGTTCCGCGAATCCGAGCAGCAGGGGCTGCGCTGGGACGCCACGCTGCTCCCCGCCGGCCAGTCCGGCCAGTTCTCCGTTTCGTTCTTCCACGAGTTGGCCGTCGCCGCCGGCAGCAAGGCGCCGGAAGCCGCCTGGCAGGTGCAGAGCTTCTTCTCCGGCCCGAACCCCACGCTGCGCAAGGCGCTCGCCGGGGCGAGTCAACCGTTCCGTAAGTCGGCGGCGAGCGCGCCCGAGTTCGTCCGCACGCTGCCGCCGGCGATGGGCAAGGCGATGGCCAAGCTCGGCGACCGCTCGCGGCCGTACCCACTCGTCGTCCAGGATGGAGAGATGCAGAAGGTGCTCGGCGAGGAGATCGGGTTGCTGCGCGACGGGAAGAAGCCGGCCCGCGAAGCGGCGCAGGCCATCAAGCAGCGAGTCGATCCGCTGCTCCAGACCAGACTTTGATTTGTGCCGGCCGGCGCAGTCTAAACCAAGTGCTAGGTGCTGGGTGGCAGGTGCTGGGTGCTGAAAGGCAGGTGACCATCGAAATGAGTGCTGTCGATCTGGCCCGGTTTGGCCTGCTGGCCAAGGGCAACACCGCGCGGGCCCACGGCTGGCTTCTCACCAGCGACTTCGAGTGCGGCAACGGCGAGCACGTCGCCATCGACGGCCCGAACGCCGCTTCCTGGAGCCCAGAGGCCGACCCGGGTGATGACTACAACGGCGGGGCGTACTACTTCTGCTGCCGGGTGGCCAACGAACACCCGGCGGCGCGCTCCATTGCGCTCGCCATTCATGCCCACCATGAGCCGGTGTGGCAGGGCTGGAGCATGGGCTTGGGCTCGCCGCTGATCCTGCTCGGCGAAGAAGCTGACGGCGCCGACCCATCACACTGGCGCCAGATCCCGGCATCGGAGATGGAGACGAGCCAGGACGTGCTCCGCGCCACCATCGCAGTGCCCGGCGGCGGCGTGCGCTACGTCTCCAACTTCTACTGGTACCCGCCTTCGCGCGTGCAGGCGCGGCTCCAAGCGATCGCCGCCGCGCGGCCCGGCGACGTGCAGCCCTTCATCGCCGGCCATTCCGCACAGGGCCGTCCGATTGCCGGCGTGCGCCTGCCCGCGCCCGTGCCTGATGCCCCGCGCGTCGTCCTCACCGGCACGACGCAGCCGTCCGAGGGCGGCCAGCTTCCGTGTCTGTGGGCGCTCGAATACCTCCTCTCCGATACTCCTCCTGCCAGACGGTTTCGCGAGGCCTTCACCTTCGACGTCGTGCCGGCGACCAACCCGGACGGCGTCGCGCTGGGCACGTGCATGACCAACAGCCGGGGCGAGAATCCGCTCTTCGACGCCCGGGCCGCGGCGGACGGCGGGCCGTCGAGCGCCGAGTCGGCGGGCCTGTGGCGCCTGGTCGCCGGCGACCGGCACGAAGGCGACACGGCGGCGACCGGCTACCTCGAATATCACTTCTACTTCCAGACCGGTCGCCCCTGCCGCCCCTACGTCGTCGCGCCTGAGTTGTTCGCCGACGCCGCCCGGCGCGCCACCTACGAACGCACCTCGGCGGCCCTGCGCGACATCAGCGACGGCCACCAGATCTTCGTCCAACCTGGGAATGCCCGTTTCCGGCACAGCCTGATCTACGTCGCCGCCGAGCGGCTCGGCGTCGCCGGCCATCTGTATAAGCTCAACACCATCTTGCCCGCTCCCGAATGCCGCACGCGCGCCATCGCCGTGCTCGAGCGCTATTTTGACGCACTCCTGGAGCGCTGAACCAAGTGCTCAAGTGCTGAGTGCCAGGTGCTGGGTGAGGATGCGTGCGGGTGCCACCTTGGCGTTGGTTTGGACCAAGTGCAAAATGCAAAGTGAGGAGACCTGAAGGACCATGACCATGACACGCGCGACGGGTACAACCGGCACGGCCGGTACCAGCGGGGACCCGACCGGCACGACTACTCCGATCGACTATTCGTTTCAACGCTGGGTAGAACGCGCCTACCGGCGGCAGGTTCGACCGCTGCGCTTTCAGGCGGAAACCGTCGAGGCGTGGCGCACGTGGCAGGGCCAGTTGCGCGAGAAGATCCTCGAGCTTTCCGGTCTCCTCCCGCCGCCCGAGCCGTGCGACCTGAGCCCGCGCGTGACGGAGCGGAAAGAGCTGCCCGAGCACGGCGTCGTGCGCGAGAAGGTCGTCTACCAGTCGGAGCCGGAAGTCTGGGTGCCGGCCTATCTGCTGCGACCGATGCAGCCAGCGGCGGCGCGGCTCCCGGCCGTCCTCGCCCTGCACGGCCACGGCGGCCGGTGGGGCAAGGGGCAGGTCGCCGGCGCGGCGGAAGAGCACGAGACGGTGCGCCGCAACATCGCCCACTACCACTACGATTACGGCCTGCAGTTCGCCCGGCGCGGCTACGTCGTGCTCTGCCCCGACGCGCGCGTCTTCGGCGAGCGGGCCGCCGGCTGGTGGTCGCCCGATGACCCGCCACGGGGCTACGACCCGTGCGATCGCGCCGGCAACAAGGCCGCGCTGCTCGGCTTCGCTCTGATCGGTCTGACCACGTGGGACGACCGGCGGGGCATCGACTATCTTCAGAGCCGGCCCGACGTCGATCCCGAGCGCATCGGCGTCGCCGGCCTCTCGCTGGGCGGCACCCGCACGACCTACGTCGCCGCGCTGGACGATCGTGCCCGCGCGACGGTGATCAGCGGGTACCTCAGTACGTTCGAGCAGTACGCGCTGGACAAGCAGTTCTGTGGCGGCCAGTACGTGCCCGGGCTGTTGCGCTGGGCCGAGCAGCCCGACGTTACCGCGCTCATCGCTCCGCGCCCGCTGCTCGTCGAGGCCGGCCTCCGCGACACCACGTTCCCCATCGAGGCCAGCCGTGAGGCGCACCGCATGCTCGAGCGTGCCTACCGTCTGCTTGGCGCCGAAGACCGGCTCTGGCGCGACGAGTTCGACGACGAACACGTCTGGAGCGGCCGCCTCGCCTACGACTTCATGGACCGCTACCTCAAGGCGTAGACCGGTTTCTATGTGCTATGTGCCGCGCGTCCCCATAGAGTCCCGCCGCTAATCCTGCAACTCAACGCGGCGAACAGTCGTCCTGCCGTATCACCTATTCTCCGGCCGACCATCCCAAAGTGGCCGCAGAAACTCCTTGAATGGCTCGATCTTCCTGTACCGCAGCCACGCGCGATTCGCATCCAGATACTCACCCTTCGGCCGCTCAAACGGTACCGGCAGGAATCCATACCGCGACGCAGAGTAGTTGATACACGTTCGCGCCACCCGCCCGTTCCCATTCACAAATGGGTGAATTCGGATCAACTCGCAGTGTGCGTACGCCGCTGCTGTGAGGACCTGATCGGTGAACCATCCCTGGTCTGCTTGGCTCCGTTGCTGATCCAGTTGCTTTATGTACTGCTCGAGCCGCGCGCAGAGTGCCCGGTACTCCCTCCACACTACATCACTGTGGACGCCGCGAAAGGTCCCAAAGCTCACATTCCGCGGGATGTACTCCGGTGCGGGACCCCGGAGCCGACCAGCCAGTTCTGGAAACACGCCGCGGAACATTTCACGATGGAAGCCGGTGACCACATCGAGCCGCAGCAACACCTTGTCGGCTTCCTGCGTGAGCCACCGCTCGACCCGTAGGTGTCCCTTGACGATCGCCTCGACCACCCGCAGATCGCGCTCGAGCTCATCGTCCCACTCGACGCCATGAAACGGCGGGCCTTCCACAAGGCCTACTCGTGAGCGGCCTACTACCCAATCTCAGCCAGCGGCTCGCGCAGCACCTCGTCGAGCAACCGTGCGGTCACCTCGTAAGAGACATCTACTCCCTCTAGCGCCTGCGACGACATCACCGACCGGATAAGCCTATCCCGCTCGACGGCGCTCAGACCGGGCACCGCCTCCTGCTCGTTGGCGCTGGATCTGCCTGCCTCGGCCGGGTAGTCCCTGCCGATAACCCTGGGCTGAGCCGTGCTCCTATTCGCGCGCATCTTGATGCTCCCCTACGACCACCATGACTAATAGTACCTTGCTATTTTCCATTTTCGCCCAGTCTTCAAAGGCATCGGTGATGGCCTAGTACAGCGTGGCGGAAATGCTTCTCCGGTTTAGGCGGCGAGTGGCCGGCCGGCGTAGGTCCACTTGAACGCCTTGGCCATCGTCCGATTGAAGTA
>JACQGX010000002.1 GCA_016199265.1 Chloroflexota bacterium
CCCCCTGGCCCCCTCTCCCACAAGGGGAGAGGGGGAATGGTGGGCGGGGGACGATCTACTCCCCTTCTCCCCGGCGTGGGAGAAAGGGCTGGGGGGTGAGGGGGGGTTCGGCGGACCATATAGCGGCGCCGCCGGCACGATTGCTAACCTTGCCAGGCATACTTCGGAGAGGGAGACTAGACACTGTGAAATATGGTACGCGAACCAGCGTGCTAAAGCTGCCGACCGATCGAGTGTTTCATGAGGCGGCGAAGTTGGGGTTCGACGGGCTCGAGCTCGATCTGGCACGTGACTATAAGCATGACATCCTCTGGACGAGCGAAGGGCGCGACCGGCTGCGCGCGCTGGCGAAGGAGACTGGGGTCGAGGTGGCTTCGGTCTGTTTGGGCGCGCTGTGGGGGCAGACCTTCGCGTCGGACGATGCGGGTGACCGGCAGCGCGCGCGCGCGATTGTGACCGAGGCGTCGCGCTTCACGCCTGAACTGGGGCCGCACGTGATCCTCGTCCCGATTGTCGGCGTCGAGGGCCAGGACCCAGCGGTCGGCGTCGAGCGCTGGATCGAGGGGCTGCGGGACTGCGCGCCGGTGGCGGAGGAAACGGGCGCGATCCTGGCGCTGGAGAACGTCGGACGCTCGCCGGCACGCTCCGCACCTGCCATCTTGGAGTTGATCAACGCGGTCGACTCACCGGCGGTCAAGGCCTACTACGACATCGGAAATGCCACGTCGTTCGGCTACGACGCCACCGAGGAGCTGCGGCTGCTGGACGGTAACGTCGCGCAGGTGCACATCAAGGGCGCCCGCTCGGCGCAATTGTGGGAGAACACGCTGGACATGGCCGCGGTAGCGCGGACGCTGAAGGAGATTGGGTACGACGGCTACCTGGTGTTCGAGACGCAGGCCACCGAGATCCCGACCGAGGGTGCCGGCCGCAACCTGGCGCTGCTCAAGCAGTACATCCAGGAGGCCTACGGCCCGGCCGCCTAAACCAGGTGCAAAATGCAAAATGCAAAGTGAGGAAACCTGCGGGTCGCACCGTGGCTTTGGTTTAGCTTCGATGCAGGCTCCGCTTGCGCTGGGCCGGTCGTAGGTGTGGTCCTCTCGACCGGCCCAGCGCGTCCCGCCGCGGGCGGACAGAGGGTGGCTCTTCCGCGCCACTATCCCACAGGGATGCGCATGACCGCTCGCCACCACGCCATGCTGCTCGCCGGTATCGCGGTGCTCTTTGGCATCGTGGCCGTGCTCGCACCCGCAATGAGGGAGGCTGCCGTAGTCGTAGGGCTGTTCTTTCTGTTTCTGGCCGGCGGTGTGCTCAATTGGGACCGGCGGGGAGGCCATTAGCGAGTGGGCAGTGGGCAGTGGGCAGTTCCCCACGCCACCCCGTCCGGGCTGTGAGCCACTGCCTACTGCCTACTTCTAAACCACAGCCGAGGGGGAATCCGCAGGCTGCCTCACTTTGCACTTTTCACTTTGCACTTGGTTTAGAATGGCGTGAGCGCAACTCTTGATGTGAGCAGTTACGCAGTGAGCAGAGCGGGCATATGAGAGACCTCACGCGCGAGGACGAGCGCGTTACGATCGAGTTTTCCAGGGGTGAGCTCGAAGACCTGATTGGACACGTGCGGACCGGTACGAGACTGCGACCCGGCCACCCTCGCCAGCAACGGATCTTGGCGAAGCTGCGCGGTTTCGGCCCGACCGACGACGACACGGGCCAGAACACGGTGTGTCCGCTGGAACGCGATACGCCGGACGACGTCTCGTGGCTGGCCGACTGGGTCCACGGGCGACTGCACGAGTTAACCGACGGCGACGAGCGCGCCGTCGTGTGGAAGCAGGCGCACCTGGTCCGGTTCCTCCTGGGCCGGCTGCACGATTGGCTGGAGGAGAGCGATCTGCCCACGGTCGCGGTCACCGCCTTCCAGGCCGAGGCGTTGACCGCCCACGTCGCGCGCTATCTGGAGCACATCGCCGCGTGCCCGCAGGAGGACGCCGGCGGCGAGGGTGGCGAGGGTGTCGACGACGGCGAGGGGAGAGCGGGCAGACGGACCGGCCATCCCAGGTAGTGAGCAGTAGGCAGTAGGCAGTA
>JACQGX010000413.1 GCA_016199265.1 Chloroflexota bacterium
ACGTAGCCGGTGGGCTTCAGCCCCCGGCGGGGTCGCTCCGTCACCGGTCGTTGCTCACTTTGGGACAGTCTCCCGCTGCCGCGCTGTCCGCCACGCCGTACGCGCGCAACAGGCTGTTGACTTTCGGCACCAGATTCGTGACCACCGGCCGCGCGTTTTGCTCCCCTCGCATGAGTGGCCCCAGTTCGTCGTTGATCAGGGCGCTCACTACCGTTCACTTTGGTGTTGGCGGCCAGGGGCGCAGGTCGCGCTGTCCGTCGATGAAGTACTGGTTCCACTTTGGCGACAGCACCGAATTGAGGTACTCCGGGCCGGAGGAGACGGAGCGCCGGGCGACGACGCCCCCGACGCCGTTGGCGTACTGCAGCTTCTGGAATTCGGTCCCGCCGTACCAATCGATCGCGCGCCAGGCCGCCTCCGGCCAGCGCGTCGTCGCGCCCATGGCGATGCCATTGCCTGGTGCGCCCTGCTGCCGCCCGGCCCTGCCGCGGGGCAGTTGCGTCAGCGCGACCCATCCGCCCTGGAGCCGTTCCAGGATCTGCGGGTTGTTGGTGCCGGTGGCGCGAGTGCTGTACTGCATTGCCAGCCGGCCCGCTTGGAACATGTCGAGCGCGGGTCGCAGCCCGGGCGTCCCGGGCGTCCCGGGCGGCGCCGCCACCTTGTAGCGGTGGAGGAAGTCCTGCATTGTCTGCAGGCCCTCGACCGCGGCCGGTTGGTCCAGCGTGCAGTTTCTTAGATCTTTGCTCAGGATCTCACCACCGTTGCTCCACACCCAGGTCGACCACGCGAGCAGCGTGGTACTCCATTGCCACGTGCTGGGGTCCCCCTGCTGCACGGTCAGTCGGGAGGCCGCCTGTCGCCACTGATCCCAATCCTCGTCGCTCTGGTCGCCGAGCGTGTGCCTGACGCTTTCATGGCCGACATCATGCTAGCGCTCGACCACGCGGCCACCACACTGGACTGGGAAACGCAGTTCCACCTCGTCCGCACCGGTAACCCTTCCGGTTGGGAGATGCTGCGTGCCGTGGCCAAGTCGTGTGCCGGCGCCGTCGTCGTCGGCCACGTCGAGCCCGGCGACGGCACCTCGCTGCGCCGCCTCCCGGTGCCGGTCGTCCACGTCGGTGCAGGCGAGCCGGAGGAGCATCCGGCCGTCGTGCGTGTCGACAATCGTTACGCCGGCGCACAAGTGGCCGAGCACCTGCTCGCACTCGGCCACCGGCGCACCGCCATCGTCGGCCCGCGGCGCTGGACGATCCCGTTCGCCGAGCGCCGCGAAGGACTGCTTACCACTTTCGCTGCCGCCGGTGTTTCGCCTCCACTCGTCCTCTCCCAGCCGGACCCCGATGCCGGCACGATCGTGCGCCTATGGGTAGCCGGAGCCACCGCGGCTGTCTGCGTCTACGACCGCCTGGCCCTGTACCTGCTCCGCGCGGCACGCGAGGCAGGCGTGCGCGTGCCGGATGACCTGAGCGTCGCCGGTTTCGACGATATGGATTGGAGCGGCTTCCTTGCGCCCGCGCTCACGACGGTGCACATCCCCCGCCATCAGATGGCTGCCATGGCCATCGACCGGCTGCAGGCCTTCATCCGCGGCGAGCCGCTCGAAGCGCCGCTGATCATCCGACCCAATCCGCTCTCGGAAGAGGACAACCGTTTCGGCACCGACGAGTTCCTCGCCTGGTGCGCCGCCACCGGCGCCGAACCCTACCTCAATAACAACTGCCGCAGCGTCGAAGAGGCCGTGCGCTGGCTCGAGTACACCAATCATGCCGGCGACACACACTACACTCGGCTGCGCGCCGCCAACGGCCACCCCGAGCCGTACGGTGTGCGCTATTGGGGATTGGGCAACGAGGTCTATGGCGCGTGGCAGATGGGCCACCGCACCGCCGAGCAGTACGCCGCCGCCGCGCGCGAGCTGCCTGCCACCGACCCATCATCCGCGCGGCCTCTGCGGGTGAACCGCTGGAGCCCGCGCACCGCCGCCGATGCCCTCTTCTACGCTGGCGTCTTCCACGCGCTGCAGCGCCTGAGCGGACACTCCGTTCCCGTCAGCATGGCCAACACCGTGAACCTGATCAACGCCAACGCCCCCATCGTCGCGCGTCCCGCGGGCGTGGTCAAGAGCGCCACCTACTACGTCTGGGACCTCTATCAGAACCACACCGGCCCCATCGCTCTGCCGGTGACGGTCGAGGGCCCGAGCGTCCTGCGCCCCGTGCGCTGGGGGCCACTGCTCGACGCCGAAGGCCAGTTCTACACGCGCCCGAACTCGGCGCCCTACCTCGATACCGCCGCTAGTCTCTCCGCCGACCGCCGAACGCTCTACATCACCGCCATCAACCGCCACCGTTCGGCGTCGGTGGAGGCGCGCCTGGTCGTCGACGGCTTGGCGTCCAATGTGCCGGCGCACGCACGTGCGCTGGAGCTAGGCGCCGACGTCGAGTGCGTCCTGGCATCCAATTCGCTGAGCGTTCCCGATCGCGTCGCTACACGGGACAAAGGCGCGGTGGAGTTGCCGGACGGTACCTACCGATTCCCGCCGCACTCGATCACGCTGTTGTCGTTCAATCTGTCGGGCTGACCCGCTGTTATCCTTCGGCGGCAGGAGGAACTTCCATGATCGTCGACACACACGCCCACATCTACTGCCCGGACGAGACGACGTATCCGCCGATCGAGAGGCCATACCGGCCGCCGGCCGGTACCGGTTCACCCGAGCACCTGCAGCGCGAAATGCTCGCCGCCGGCGTCGACAAAGTGATGATGGTGCAGACTACCACGTTCTACGGGTGGGACAACTCGTTCGTGCGCGACACGGCGGCGGTGTGCCAAGACTGGGCCGCCGGCGTCTGCACCCTCAACCCGGACGACCCGCACAGTCCAGACGTACTCTACGCGCTCGTGCAGCGGTCAAACGTCCGGGCGTTGCGTACCTACGCCTCCGGCCCCGGCCGAAGCTACGATCACCCCGGCAACCGCCGCCTCTACGACGCAGCCCGCGAAGTGGGGATCGTGATCAACGCGCTCCTTAACGTCGACGCAGCCGGCCAGCTCTCGCGGCTGCTCGACGACTACCCCGAGCAGCCGGTCGTGCTCGACCACTGCCTCGCCCTTTCCGCCGGCCCGAAATACGACGCCACCGTCGCGGCCGTGCTCGAGCTCGCCCGCCATCCCAACCTCCACGCCAAGCTCACCTTCCTCCCTACCGGCTCCGCCGAGGAATACCCCTTCCGCGACATGCACGGCGCCTGCCGTCAATTCGTCGACGCCTACGGCCCGGATCGCTGCATCTGGGGCTCCGGCTTCCCCACCGAGCTCTGGTGCCCCAAGACCACCTACACCGGCCACCTGCACCTCCTCCAAGAGGAGCTGGGTCTCTCCTCTGCCGAGCAGGCCGCTATCCTCGGCGCCACTGCGCAGCGGCTATACCGGCTGTAGGTTGGCCCCCTCACCCCCTCGCCCACAAGGGGAGACGGGGCTCCGTTGTAGGCTCCTCTCCCCTTCTCCCCTGGTGGGAGAAGGGGCCGGGGGATGAGGGGGAGCAACCCCGGTGGGAGAAGGGGCCGGGGGATGAGGGGGAAACCGCCCTCAGACCTCCACCCGCCGCACGGTCGCCGGCTGACCCGTGGTTGCCGAACGCCAGGCCGCTTCGGTGAGCTCGATGACGCGCAGCCCGCAGACGGCCGGCGATTCGACTTCGGCACGCCCCTTGATCGCGTCGACGAAGTTCGTGTCCGGATCAGAGCCGGCCGGCAGCTCCGGTTCAGTCACCACCCCCGGCCGGTCGAACCAGCGCTGCTGAAAGCGGTGTGGTTCGCCCCGTACGCCGCTCGTACGGTAGTAGATTGACCCCTGGCTGCCATAGAGTGTGATGTCTTCCCACATCCCGCCGGGCGCGTTGCCGATAACCGAGATCGTGCCCATCGCACCGTTTCGAAAGCGCAAGGAGATGGCCGAATTGATGTCGACCTCGCCCTCAAAACTCTCCTGGAAGCAGTGCGCCTGCTCCACCTGCAGGCCGGTTGTGTACAGCAGGATGTCGAGCAGGTGGCTGCCCGAATCATTGAGCTGGCCGCCGCCCGAGAGCGCCAGCTTGCTCCGCCACTTGCCCTGGGTGCCGCGGTACCAGTTTTGATTCTGCAGACCATGGATAAAGGTGATTCCGCCCAGCTCGCCGGCGTCGATCTGCTGCTTGATGTAGCGGAACAGCGGCTGGTAATGGCGCTGGTACGAGACGAGCAGCACCTTCCCCAGCTCGCGGCTGCGTTCGATCACCTGCACCGCGTGCTCTACTTCGCACACCATCGGCTTTTCGGTCAGCACGTGCGCGCCCGCTTCGAGCGAGTCCATGATGTGCTCGAAGTGCAGCGTGTGTGGCGTGCTGATCTCGACGGCATCGGGCCGCACCCGCACCAGCATTTCACGGTGCGACTCGAACCGCGGCACATCGGCCACCGCTGGGCTGCGCTCGATCAGCCGCTCGATGCTCGCACCGCTCGGATCGACCAGCGCCACGATCTCCACCTCGTCGGTATGCTGTTCGACCAGCCGCTTCACGTGCCCCGACATATTCCCGCCGCACCCGATGATCGCCATCCGGATCCGGCCATTCGCCTCTGCCATCTGTTCGTTCCTGCTCCTTCCTCTGCTCTACCTCACCCGGCGCGCCGTCCTTGCCACCCCGGGCGCGCCTTGATACTACCCCACGGAGCCTGACTTCGTCGCACGGTCGCCGAATGCGATCGATTCGCCGTTCTGCCAGATGCTCACCTGCGGTGAAGACGGTGGATCCGAACGTAGGGAAACGGGTTCGGCGGCATCAAGCTGACCTGCGCCAGCGGATCTCGGCATCGTAGCCGATGCGACGTAGAGCGAATGTGCCTGGACCAAACCGCTCGGCGGCTTCGCGCGCTATCTTGAGTTCGTCCTTCCCGAGTATTACCTGCCCGTCCTTGCTGATGGCGACGTATTCACCGCGATGTTCCGGCTCGAGCGGCCTCCCGTAGCGCTTGTACAGGAGGTCGTCCTCCTTCGATCGCTCTGCGACCCATTCCCTAAGGCTGGACACTGCAATCTCTCCTTCGCTTCTCAGTATAGCGGCCCACCTTCGAGTAACCGGTTAGGAATCGGCTACACTCCGCCGCGGAGTTAACCGCCATGCGCGAGCAAGAACACCGACGCAAGCCACTTCGGACCTACAATTTGCGCCCTGGCCTGCTGGAGTCAGGGCCGCTCAACGCCATCAGTGACGTTACGGGCATACACGTTGGCCACGTGACCTACGAGCGCACCGGCGTCACGGCCATACTGCCGGCACCCGGCAACATCTTCGAAGCAAAGGCGCCGGCCGCTGCCTTCGTACAGAACGGGTTCGGCAAGGCCGCTGGGCTCCTGCAAGTCATGGAGCTAGGCACCCTCGAGACGCCCGTGACCCTGTGCAATACGCTCGCCGTTGGAAGGTGCGCCGACGCGCTGATCGACCACGTGCTCGCCTCCAACCGAGGCGTGCGCAGCGTCAATCCCGTCGTACTCGAGTGCAACGACGGCCGCCTCAACGACATCGCCCGCCGCGGTGTGACCGGCGACGACGTTCACCGCGCCATCGCCGCGGCTACCGGCGGGCCAGTCTCGCAAGGCGCCGTCGGCGCCGGCCGCGGCATGGTCGCCTTCGGCGTCAAGGGTGGAATCGGCACTGCCTCCCGCCGGACGATCAGTACTGGATACGCCGAACAACCCGACCGCACCGGTGCCCGGAGCAGCGAGCCGGCCTACACCGTCGGCGCCCTCGTCCTTGCCAACATGGGCGAGTGGGCGCAACTCCTGGTGCTTGGCGTTCCGATCGGCCAGCGCCTCGCGCGGCCGACCGCACCACTCCCACCCCCTTCGGCCTCCTCAGCCCTCTCGACTCCCTCCCATCGCTCGGAGCCTCCAGCAGCGGCCTCCACGCCCGGCCCTTCACAAGAAGCGACAGGACCGATGCCAGAGGGCTCGATCATCATGCTGCTGGCCACCAACGCGCCGCTCGATGCGCGCCAACTCGGCCGCCTCGCCCGGCGCGCCCCACTCGGTATGGCCCGCACCGGGGTAACCGCCGGCCACGGCTCGGGCGACTTCGTACTGGCGTGGAGCACCGCGCATCGCGTGCCGAACGCCGCCCCCAACCCGCCGCTGCTCTCCACGAAGGTCCTCCACGACGCCGCCCTTGGTCCCCTCTTCCAAGCCGCCGTCGAAGCCACCGAAGAAGCTATCCTCAACGCCCTCTTCTGCGCCGAGCCCGTCGGCGACATGCCGGCACTGCCAGTCGAAGAGGTCCTGGCGCACCTCAGGGCCTGCTACCCTGAGATGCAATGAAACCCAGCATCCTCTTTCTCTGCACCGACCAGCAGCGGCGCGACAGCTTGAGTGTCTATGGCAACCCGCTTGTGCGCACTCCGGCGGCCGATCGCCTCGCGGCCACCGGCGTCGCCTTCGGCCACGCCTATACCCCCACCGCCATCTGCACGCCTGCCCGGGCGACGATGCTCACCGGCCTCATGCCCCACAAGCACAAGCTGCTCGCCAACTTCGAGCGCAACGTCGGCTACATCACCGAGCTGCCCGATGATACCGTCACCTTTGCCGACTACCTCCGCGAAGCGGGTTACCGGCTCGGACACGTGGGCAAGTGGCACATCGGCCAGGAGAAAGGGCCGGCAGACTTTGGCTTCGAGGGCGAGCACTACCCCGGTTGGGGCCCGCCGGTCACTCACCCGGACTATCTACGCTACCTCGACGAACGGGAGCTGCCCCGATCCTCGGTACGCGACGAAGTGCGCGGCGTCTTTCCCAACGGACGTCCGAGCAACGCCATCATGGGCGTCTACGAAGGTCCGGCCGAGGGCACGTTCGACTACTTCATCGCCGAGCGCACGATCGAACGCCTGCGCGACTACGCCCGGGGTTACCACGAATCCGGACAACCGTTCTTCCTCGGCTGCAACTGGTTCGGTCCGCACCTGCCGTATTACATCCCCGAACGCTACCTTCGCATGTATGATCCCGCCGACGTGGCGCTGCCGCCATCCATGGCCGAGACGTTCGACCACAAGCCCATCGTGCAGCGCCACTACTCGGCGCACTGGGCGTTTGAGAGCTTCACTCCCGACGACTGGCGGCGCGTCATCGCCGCCAAGTGGGGCTACGGTACGTTGATCGACGAGCAATTGGGCCGCATCCTCGACGCGCTCGACCGTCTCGACCTCGCCGCCAACACGCTCGTCGTCTACACCTGCGACCACGGCGCCTTTGCCGGTGCGCACCGCATGCAGGACAAGGGTCCGGCGATGTATGAGGATATCTACCGCATCCACTTCCTCGCCCGCCTACCTCGGGAGCTGGGTGGCGCAGAAGGGAAACGAGACAGCCACTTCGTGTCGCTCGTCGACCTGCCGGCGACCTACGTCGACGCTGCCGGCGGGCCGGTGCCGGAGCACTTCGACGGCCGCAGCCTGATGCCGCTTCTGCGCGGCGAGCGCCCTGCAGACTGGCGCCAGGACATCATCGCCGAGTTCCACGGCCACCACTTCCCCTATCCGCAGCGCATGATCCGCACCGAGCGCTACAAGCTGATCGTCAATCCACCCGACGTGAACGAGCTCTACGACCTCGAGGCCGACCCCCACGAGCTCGTCAACCAGATCGACAGCCCCGCCTACGCCGCCGTCCGCCGTGATTTGATGAATCGGCTCTACCGACAACTCCGCGCCGCTGGCGACAACTTCTACCACTGGATGACCACCATGTTCGAGGTCGACGTACCAAGAGGCGAGGACGCCTCCTTGAGCGGGTTCAGTAAGCGCTAAGTGGCCTTCCGGCCGTTCGCCTTCACCCTATCGAAGCATGGGTGCAGGCAATGCTCCGGAGCCCGCGCGGCCAGACTTCAAAACCGTGTAAGCTGTAGGTGCATACCTTGCCTGTACACGTTTATGGAAAGCCGAACTGACCAGATGAACAGGCTGTTGGCGCAGCTCCGGCTCGCCGGCAAAGAGCCGGACTGTCAGTTGCTCGACCGCGTCAAGGCCGTAGGGTCGGCCGCCATTCCGCCGCTGATCGAGATGGCGACCGACGAGTCACTCCATAATGCCGGCCCCGACAGCGCAGAAGTCTGGGCCCCGCTGCACGCGATTCAGCTACTCGGCGAGCTTGAAGCCGCCGAGGCGGTCGAGCCGCCGCTGCTGCTCCTCAGTCTGGAAGACGACTGGCTCGATACCCTGCTCCCCGAAGCCCTCGGCCGCATCGGCCGGCCGGCATTCGATCCATTGCGCGCGCTGCTCTTCGACACGTCGCGGGACACCTGGACCCGCAGCCACGCCGGTAACGGCCTCGCCGAGATCGCGCAGTCCCATCCCAAGCTCCGCGACGAAGTGGTGGCGACTCTGGTGTCTTTCCTGGATCAGACCGATGCCCGGGAGTCCGACCGCGCTGAACTGAACGCGTTTGTGACTTGCGATCTCCTTGGCCTGAAGGCCGTCGAGGCCAGGGCAATCGCATCTAAATTTCCTTGAGCGGGGCGGGTGGAGGGGGGATACTTGGGGACGAGCGCCGTTGCAACGGCGCACGAGGAGGAAGCGTATG
>JACQGX010000416.1 GCA_016199265.1 Chloroflexota bacterium
CCCGCTCGCACCGCGCGGGGGGCAGGGTCCGCAGGCGCTGGTTGACGGCCTGCGGCGACACTTCGAGCGGTGGTGTCCACCGCACGCCTTCCTGTCGCAGCACGCGCACCGCCTCGCCGACCGACCCGAGATGCCGCCAGAGCAGGCTGAGCACGAAGGCGACCATCACCGGCAGGGTCAGCAGCCGGTGCCGCCACCCCATCGCCTGGTAGGCCGCTACCTGGGTATAGACTGCTGGCTGCACCAACTCGGCCAGGTGCGCCTGGAACTCGGCCGCCGGCGGTGCCACCGTGGGGCGCTTGCTGCGGTCGCGCTGGATCGCGCGCGTATGCCGCACGCTGCTGGGCTTCGTGCGTTTCGCCGTCGCCAGGGGCGCTGGTGGCCTGGCGACGGACGGCGGGGAGATCGATTCGCTCACCCCAAATCTTACGGTTCCATCCCCTCTGCCGCCCGCTTGACATCGTGCGATTCACCTTAACTTGAGACCAATGGCCTAAGGCGCGTGATGGGGGTTGCCTTGACAATAAGGGGGGCCTCGGTGGCAGGGTGTCTCGTGGAGAGGAGACACCCTGCCACCGAGGCCGAAGCGATGGTCGCAACAGAGGACTGGCTGAGCGGCTTGTACGTGGCGGTGGAGACGTAGTGGCAGCGGGCGGGCTGGTGGCCGCTCCCGCCGCGACCGAGCCCGACACCGACGATGAGCGACCAGGAGCTGATCGCGCTGGCGCTGGCCCGCGAGTTCCTCGCGCGGCGCAGCGAGCGCGCCTGGCGGGCGGAGGTCATCGCCGATGGGGCCCATTGGTTCCCCGACGTGCCGAAGCACGCGGAGTGGAACCGACGCACCCGCTGGCGGTGGGGCGCCTTCGACGCCCTGCGGGCGTCCTGGCTGCGCCCGCTGCCGATCGCCCCCGGTGGCTGGGAGGCCATCGCTACCGCGCCCCTGCCGATCAAGCCCCCCAGCCGGGTGCACGGGACGACGTCGGGCGACTGGGCCGGGCCAGGCAACGACCTCGTCCCGCGGTTCGGCACATGCAGCGCGCTCGATCGCTGGTGCTCCGGCTGCCGGCTGGCGCTGCGCACCGGGCTGACCGACGGCCTGCTCCGGGGCTGGGCCATCGTGCCCGCCCCCGTCGATGAACGCCGGGTGGCCGATGGGCTGCGGGCGGGCGAGGACGACATCCCTCTGCTGACCGATCCAGGGTTCCGCTCGATCGCCTGGGCGCGGACCTGGGCGGCGGAGCACAACGTGCACGTGCTGCTCGCCCCCAGTCGGCAGGAGCGCGCCGCCCACACCCGGCCGCCGGCCGTGCCGCAGTTCGTCGCGCCCTTCCGCAATCGCCTTGCGACGGTCAACGACACGCTCAAGGACCGCTTTCATCTGGAAGCCCATCTCGCCCACCAGTTCTGGGGCCTGCTCACCCGCGTGGCGGCCAAGATCGCCGCCTCCACCTTCGCCAAGCTCTGGCCCCTCGACTTGATCCCGACGTGATCAACCCCCATCACGCGCCTTAGTCCGAGCGTGGTCCGGGAGTACCGACCGATCAGGAGTGATCTCTTGCCGGTGCGGTGCTCACGTGACCGTGCACCGCTGTGGTCGCCGTTACTTCAGGTATACTTTGACCTGCGTAGTTTGTAACTTCTGCAAACTACGCAGGTCAAAATGGCTCTCACGTCTTCGTATGCGCGCCGGACCGGCATCCACCTGCTCGATGCGTTTCTCGCCCGCGGGCAGCGCATCTTCCAGAGTACCGAAGCGGCCGCGCTCGCGCAGGAACTCGGCATCCCGGCGGCTACGCTCCCGCGCGTACTCCACGATTTAGCGGCCAGCGGCTGGATTCGCCGCGCGCGGCGCGGGTTGTACCTGATCGACGAGACCAGCCGCGGCGGGCCGGCGCCGCACCCGTTCGCCGTGGCGACGGCGCTGGTCGAGCCGTCGGCGATCAGCCACTGGTCGGCCCTGGCGCACCACGGTCTCACCACCCAGATCCCCCGCGTCGTGACCGCCAGCACGACGAAGGACGTGGTCACGCCGCGCATGCGCGGTGGGGATGCCACGCCAGCCGGTGCCATCCCCTCCAGCACGTGGGACGTGGACGGCCTGACCATCCGCTACATCCGGGTGCGACCGGAGCAGTTCTGGGGCATCGAGGAGGTGTGGGTGGACGAGTTCAGCCGCGTGCCCATTACCGACCGGGAGCGGACGCTGCTCGACGGCTTCGTCTTCTCCGAGGTCTTCGGCTCGATCCACGAGGTCGTGGGCGCGCTCGAGGAGCACCTGGCGGAGGTCGACGTGCCGCGCCTGGTCGCGTACGCGGTGCGCTACGGCAAGGCCGCGACGATCAAGCGGGTTGGCTATGTGCTCGAGCAACTCGGCGTCGAGCTGGGGTTGCTGACGCCGCTCCGCGAGGCACCAGTGCGCGGGTATCGGCTGCTCGATCCGCAGGGGCCGGATCGGGGGGCTTATGTGAGCGCGTGGCACATTCGCGACAACCTGGCGGCATAGCAACGGCAATAACGCGTCGTGACACAGCGCAGCGGCGATAACGACACCGGAAGGTCTCATGGCCCAACACGCAAGTGCCGGTAGTATTCAGCCGGGCCGGCAGCCGCTCGTCCGGGCCGATCTGACCCGCATCGCCGGGCGACTCGGCGTGCCGGCCGAAGTGGTCGAGAAAGACTACGTCCTAAGCTACTTGCTCGCGGGTCTCACCGGCGTGGCGCAACTGTCTGGGTTGCGCTTCAAGGGTGGCACGGCACTAAAGAAGGTCTACTTCGGTGCCGCCTATCGCTCCTCCGAAGATCTCGATTTCAGCGCCGTTGCCGTCCCGCAAGGGCCGGCGATCGAGCCACTCATCGCGCAGGCTGTGCAGGTCGCCGAGGCGCGGCTCACGTCGCGGGGACGGTTCCGGCTCGAGTTCGACCGACCCCCCGAACGCGGCCCGCATCCGGGTGGACAGGACGCGTTTCGCGTGCGGATCGCCTTTCCCTGGCAAAGCACCCCCATGGTGCGGGTGAAACTGGAGATCACCCACGATGAACCGGTCCTCCTCTCCACAGCGGCACGTCCGATCCACCACGACTTTGAGGCGCTCGGCGAAACACTTGCCGACGTGGTGGTCGACACGTATGCCCTTGAGGAGATCATCGCCGAGAAACTGCGCGCGCTCCGGCAGACTCATCAGCGCCTGGAGGCGCGGGGCTGGAATCGACCGCGCAGTCCCCGTGACTACTACGACCTCTGGCGCGTGCTCACCGATCGCGCCGGCGAACTAGATGCGGCGGCCGTTCGAGAGATCGTGCCGCGGAAAATGGCCCATCGGGGTGTGAGCTATCAATCGCTCAACGATTTCTTCACGCCAGAACTCCTTGCGGAGACCAGACGTCACTGGCAGAGCAGCCTCGGTACGTTTGTCTCGCCGCTGCCCAATGTCGAGGGCGTGCTCACCGAAGTCCGGCCGCTCATGAAAGATGTGCTGGCACTTCCATAGCGCCAGATCGGGATTGCGCGTGGTGAACCAGCCCAGCACTTCCAAGCGGGCGGCAGGCCGGGACGCGGGGGCACCTGCCACCAGCCCGCCCGCTGCCACCAGGTGTCCACCGCCACGTACCGCGCGATCAGCCAGTCTTCGGTTGGTACGATTACCTCGGCCTCGGTCGGCATTGGTGCGTCTCCTCTCTAAGACACACTGTGCCACCGAGGTCTCTGCCATTGTCCACTCAACCCACATCACACGCCTTAGGCCACTCGGCCAGCAACGCGCAATGAATTCACCAAAGCCCCGAAGAGGGGACTGAAACTAGTAGGCGTACAGCGACACGATGGTCACAACCAGCGTCGCCGTCGCGGCGGGGTGATCCCGCCAGGTGGCGATGGCCGCCTAAATCGCCAGGTAGGCGAGTACGCCGTTGGCGACATCCCAGACGCCGTCGGCGCCGAGCAACAGCGTGGTAAGTCGTCTAGGCATGGTGGGCACTGTACACTGGTGCCTGCGCGCAATTGCGGTTCTGGAAGCCCCCCGATCTGAGGAGTAGTGCATGGCCTTCCTGTCGGTGGTCGTCGCGGCGTGTGTCCTTGCCCTTGTGCGTGAACTGGCTCTCAGGGGACGGGGCACGCTTAGTCCCGCCATCAACCAGGCGGGGCAGGCGGGTCTGGTCGCCACCATCCTACTCGCGTTCATGGTCGCCGGCTGGCAGGGCGCGCTGGCTATGGCGGCGGTCGCCTTCTTCTTTGCACCGCTACTCGCAGGCATCGCACTCTTCCCTTTGATGCGTGCCGGCAGCCGTGTCGGCCTCCGAGATCACCTTGGCGCTCCCGCGGCCTGGGAACGCCAGCAGAAGACCGCCGTTCCCACGCTCGATGAGCTTAGAAGCCAGTGGGAGCGAAGCAAGCGTGAGCACGCAGTGATTGCCGCGCGGCCGGCGATCGCGGCCGTGCTCACAGCGCACGGCGCGAGTGCAAAAGACATCGACCGCATCGAGGGCGACATCATTAGGCTCGGTCTTGGGAACAGGACGGCGCGGAAGGTGGTGTCCGACCCCAAGCTACTGGACGAGCATTTCCAGCTTGAGGCGCAAGGGATCACCGGCATGGGGCTGGCGCGCGTCTACCTTGAGCGCTACGGTGGTGCGTGATGACCGCTTACACCGCTGGAACCATCCATGGCGCCCGTTGATCTCAACAGCTTACGCGCGGGATTCGCGGGGCGGCGGTACGCCGAACTGATCCAGCACCATATACGGAGGCAAGGCACGGCGCAGTTGTATTCTGCCGTCAACGGCACGGTGGACCTACTTCCTCCGGCGGCGAGGGTGCTGGCCGAAGGCTTCATCGACCGCTGGAACACCCGTGTGTACGACGCCGCCTTCTGGCGTTCGGACTGCTCGGATGTCTTCGATCAGATCATCGAAGAGTAGTCGTTCACGGGGTAGCGCCACCGAGGCGCGAGCGTCACC
>JACQGX010000429.1 GCA_016199265.1 Chloroflexota bacterium
CCCCCTGGCCCCCTCTCCCATGGTGGGGCGAGGGGGCCAGGGGGTGACGGGGAGACCACCATGAACGTCGATGCGATCACGCTGGCCGCAATCTGCGACGAGCTGCGCGCCACCGTGCTCGGCGGGCGCATGCAGCACGTCCACCATCCCGATGAGCTCGGTCTCGCGCTCGAGCTGTACGCCGCCGGCGAGCGCCGCTGGATCTACTGCTCGGCACACCCCCAGCGAGCGCGCCTGCACCTCGTCGAGGCGAAGCCACCGCGCACCTCTGACGCCGTCTCGCCGTTGTTGTTGCTGTTGCGCAAGTACGTCGACGGCGCCTGGTTGGAGGATGTCCTCCAGCCGCCGCTCGAGCGCATCGTCCACCTGCGCTTCCGCAAGCGCATGCCGGAGGGCGTGTTCGCCGAGACCGAGTTTGTGGTCGAAGCGATGGGCAGGCAGAGCAATCTCATCCTGCTCGACGCCGATGGGAGCATTCTCGATGCAGCGAAGCGCATCACGCCGGCGATGAGCCGCGTGCGTACCGTCCTCCCACAGCTCCGGTACGAGCCGCCACCGCCGCCCAACAAGCTCGATCCACGCACGCTCGACGGCCGCCGCCTCGCAGCCTCTGCCGGCGAACGCCACGAACAGCCGGCCGCCGAGGTGCTCGTCCGTGAAGTGAACGCCTGCAGTCCGCTGCTGGCGCGCGAGGCGGTCGTATCTGCCGGCTATGCGCCAGACGTGCGGGCGGATGCTGTGAGCTGGGAGCGGATCGCCGCCGCCATCCGTCGCTACTGGGAGGCCGCCGCGCGACACGACTGGACGCCGACCGGCGCCTTCGAGGGCGAACGGCTGGTGGCGTACGCGCCGTACGCGCTGCGCTCGTTCACCGGCGTGCGGCCGGTGCCGAGCATCAGCGCGGCCGTCGACGCCTGGTACGGCCGCGCTGCCGAAGCGGCCGAAGCGGCCGGCGACGTGGCGCGCAAGCGGGCGCTGCGCCAGGCGCTCGAAGCGGCGCAGGACCGGCTGCGGGCGAAGCGCTTCTCGCTCCGGCGTGGGCTCGTCGACCCGGCCGAAATCGAGCGCCTGCGCCGCTCCGGCGAGTATCTGCTGACGGCGGCAAGCACGGTTCGCCCCGGCGAGCGCCAGATCGTCGTCCCCGAGCACGATCTCACCATCGCGCTCGATCCATCGCTGACCGCAATCGAGAACGCCCAACGCTACTTCACCCGCTATCGCAAGCTGAAAGCCGCCGCGCACGAGGTGCCGGCGATGCTCGAAAGCGTCGAGCAGGAGCGGCGCTACCTCGACGAAGCCCTGACGCACCTCGACCTGGCGACGAACCCCGGCGAGCTGTCCGACCTGCGCGCTGAGTGGGCCGAGCTTGGGTACGTCCGGGCCGGGAGGCCCGGCAGGCCCGGCAAGGCAAAGGGCGCCACCGGCGCCAAAGGCAAAGGCACGGGCAAAGGGCGTATCGGGCAGACCATGGCCGCCGGTTGCAAGCGCGTCGTGCTCGACGGGTTCGAGGTGCTCGTCGGGCGGAGCGGCAAGGGAAACGACGCCCTCCTCGGGCGAGAAGCGCATCCGGCCGATCTCTGGCTGCATGCCCGTGGCGTACCAGGCGCGCACGTGCTGGTGCGCAGCCGTGGCCGAGACGTTCCGGAGCCGGTGCTGCAACGAGTGGCGGCGCTTGCGGCCGCGCACAGCCAGGCGCGCAGCGCGCCCACCGTTGCCGTCGATTACACCCAACGCCGATACGTCGACCGCATCAAAGGCGCCCCACCCGGCCTCGTCAACTACCGCGGCGAGCGCACGATCTACGTCGCACCGGTGCCAGAAAACGCCTGATCCCGGCACCGGCGAGTCGCGGCACGGTTCGTGCACAGGTCCAGCGATGCTTCACCGCCCACGGGCCGGTGGAACAGGGTGGTGTCGCGTGTTTGGCTGCGAGAAGAGAACGCCGGCGCCTGCCCTTGGCCAATGGGGTCATGACGATGCGGGAAACCGGCAACGCACCTGCCACTGCCACGGCACGCCCGATGGGGACTGCGGCGCCGCCTGCGGTGCCTACCCAGAGTGTTGGACAAGGCATGGCGCATCGGGCACAGGAGGGTGCTGGTGGCCTGCCCCTTTGTGATGCCCTGGACTGGGCCGTCGAGCCGCCGGAGGCGACGAGCGCACTCGACGACGCGCAGCTCCGGCGGGAGCGAGATCACCTGGGGCTCATTCTGCGCAGCGTGCCCCACCCGATCCTCGTGGTCGACGGGAGCAACCGGGTGGTGCGGAGCAACGAGCTCGCGACTCAACTCTTCCATATGCCTGAACCAACAACCGCGCACGAGGCCGCCGGCAGCGCATCGCTGCGCAATCGCGCGCTGTTGGCTGCGTTTCTGGGTGACCTGTGGCGCGAGCGCACCCAGGAGAAGAGCGGTGAGCTAGCGCTCTTCGATCCCGAGTCCGAGCGTACCGTCGCGATGTGGGTTACCGCAAAGGAGATGCGCGACGAGCGCGGCGCGGTTTCCGGCATCGTGGTCGTGCTTCAGGACCTGACGCCGCTGCGTGAGCTCGAGCAGCGGCGCGTCGAACAGTCGCTCTTCGAATCTGAGAAGCTCGCCGCGCTTGGCCGGCTCGCAGCGCAGATCGCGCACGAAATCAACAATCCGCTCGAGGCGATCAAGAACTCGCTGTATCTGCTGGTGAGCCGCCTTCCGCCGGAGAACGCCAATTACCGATTCCTGAAGATCGCCCAATCCGAGACCGAGCGCGTCTCGAGTATTCTACGCCAGATGCTCGGGTTCTATCGGCCGGTGACAAGCATGGCCGCCGTCGACGTGAACACGCTGATCGCGGACACGATCGCGCTGGTACGCAAGCGCTTCGAGCAGCAGGGCGTGCCCCTCGTCACCAAGTTCGGCGCCACGCTGCCGCCCGTTGTCGCCTCGGCCGACCAGCTCAAACAGGTGCTGCTCAACGTCCTCATCAACGCCCAGCAGGCGATGCCGGATGGGGGGACGATCGCCATCTCGAGCAGCGCCACCGGCGCTTCGGCCGAGCCGGGGGACCAGGCAGCGCAGGCAACGCAGGCAACGCAGGCAACGCAGGCAGCGCAGACAGTACGGGCGGTGCAGGCGGTGCAAATCCAGATCGAGGATACCGGAAGCGGCATTCCGGATGATGTCATCACGCACGTGTTTGAGCCATTCTTCTCGACCAAAGCGCAAAAGGGCACCGGATTAGGACTCTGGGTCTCGGCGACGATCGTGCGCGCCCACGGCGGCAATATTCAGGTGCGCAGCCGGCCCGGACATACGACGTTCACCATCTCACTGCCCATCGGGGGACCACCGACACATGACTAGCGGCAAGGTATTGCTCGTCGACGACGAAGAGAGCGTACTGATGACCATGCAGGCCATCCTGATGCAGGACGGCCACGACGTCGACGCCGCACAGACGGGTACGCACGCGCTCGAGTTGCTCCACGTACGGCCCTTCGACGTCGTCCTGACCGACCTGCGCCTGAACGACATCGACGGGCTGCAGCTCCTCGCCGAGATCAAACGCTCGTCGCCGGAAACCGTCGTCATTCTGCTCACTGGGTATGCCAGCCTCGAATCGGCCGTCCGCGCGCTGCGTGACGGCGCCTACGATTACCTCTTCAAGCCCTGCGACGTCGAAGAGCTCAAGGCCACGGTGGCGCGCGGCTTGGAGCGGCGCTACCTCGTGCAGCAGCTTCGCGAGCGGATGGAGGAGCTGGAAGAGGCAAACCGCACGATCCGCGCGCTCAACCAGAACCTCCAGCGTCGCGTCGATGCGGCGACGGCCACGCTGCGCCGGCGCGTCGCCGATCTTTCACGCGCCAAAGACGAGATCGGCGAGCTCCACCGGCAGGCCGAACAGCACATCCAGGAGCTGCACGAGCTCGACCGGCTGAAGTCACAGTTTCTCTCGATGGCCTCGCACGAGCTCAAAACGCCCTTGACCGCCATTTCCGGCTACCTGCAGGTGGCGCTCCGCAAGGCCCGCCGCCGGCTCAATGCCGGGTACCCCGGCGAGCAGGAGTGGCTGGAGGAACAGCGGACACAGGTCGACCATTTGGAAAAGGTGAACGGGCAGACGATGCGACTGGCGCGCCTCGTCGACGAGCTCCTCGACGTCTCGCGGATCGAGACCGGCCGGATCGAGCTTCGCTTCGAGCCGCTCGATCTGGGTGAGTTCGGCGCCGACGTCGTCACCCGCATGCAGCACACCACCGGCCAGCATCTTCTGCGGTGGCTCGCCGATCTGCCGCCCGGCCAGCGGGCGATCGTCAACGCCGATCGAGACCATTTGGAACAGGTGCTCAACAACCTGATCGGCAACGCGATCAAGTACTCGCCGCCGGGCCGCACGGTCACCGCCGGCCTTCGCGCTGCCGGCAGCGAGGTGCTGGTGAGCGTCAAAGATGAAGGCGTCGGCATTCCGCCCACCGAGCTCGACCAGATCTTCAGCCTGTTCTACCGCTCGCCGGACGCCGCCATGGGCCAGGTCTCCGGCCTGGGGCTGGGACTCTACATCAGCAAAGAGATCGTCGGCCGCCACGGCGGCCGAATCTGGGCCGAAAGCACCCCCGGTCACGGCAGCACCTTCTACGTCGCTCTCCCCCGGCCGAAAACCGCCGAGCGGTCGAGGGGCGAACGCGCGGACGCATCCGGCGAGCTTGTGACGAGCCGCTAAGAGGCGTACGGCGTATTGCGAAACGCGCGAGGCCTTTTCCCACCCCACCCAGCGCAGTACGTGGTGCGGATCAGCTCTTGCGCTTTTCGACCGGCCTCGACGTAGCCTGCCCGTAGCCCATGGGTAGGCTTCCGGCCAACCGGCTCATCAGGTCGAACGCGAGCTTGCGGGCGGCGCGCTCGGCACCCTGGGTGGCAAGGCAGCCACGGTAGGCGAGCGACGCCTCGTCGTCGCGACCGGCCTGCTGATAGGCGCGGCCCAGGTGCAGGTATACCCACCCGGCGCGCCAGCCGGTTGCCTCCCGGGAGAGGTACGCACGGAACTCGGCGGCGGCCAGCCCCCAGTCGAAGGCCTGGATGTAGGCCAGCCCCAGCCAGTAGTGCGCCATCGCGCCGGCGAGCGCCTCCGGCTCGGCCTGGCGCAGCCATTGCAGCTCGAGCACCGCAATCGCGCCCTCGCCGGCGGCGAGGTACGACATCGCCTGGGCGAGCGACGGCCTGGCCACGCTGGCCACACTGGCCACACTGGCCACGGTTGTCGTGGAAGGCGGCTCTGGAATCGACACGGCGGTTGCCCAAGGTATACCACTACGGACGGGTCGCGTGGGTTGCGATGAGAGGACATCCCCCCGAAGCGGGTGCAGTCACACGTTCACGCTACGTCGCGTGCCGGCAAGAACTTCCAGCGGCTCTCCCGCTCACCCCTCGTTCCCTCCCGCTCACCCTGAGCGTGTCGAAGGGCCTGGCGGTTCGCCCTTCGACACGCTCAGGGTGAGCGGGGCCAGTCCGGTTGTCTTGCCTGCATCCCCCGCGCGCTTCCGCTCCAGCCGGCTGAGACGGTGGGTGAAATCGTCGGGTGCGGTGGGGGGCGCCGTGTCGCCACCGGCCCAGCGGCGCAGACCGGGAAGAGACGGTCCGGCGGCGGCAACGACCTGCCAGCGTTCGCGCGCAAGCAGCGTGAGGTGGTGGGCGCGCTCGAGATCGCGCCGGTGATGCTCCCAATATTTCGCCAGCTCGACGAGCGCGGGCACCGAGAGCGCCGGCACCTCGTCGGCAAGCCGCTGCCAGAGCTGCGCCGCGTCGTCGTGGCGGCGAGAGCGCTTGAGCAACGCAGCGAGCGCCATCGTCGCGCGGGCACGCAGCTCCGGTGCGGGCGCACCGTCGAGCGCCCGGCGGTACAGACGCTCGGCCGCACCGGCATCTCCAAGCTGCTCGAGCAGCCGGCCCAACGAAACGCACTCGGCTGCACTGAGAGGCGCAGACAGCGTCTCCGAACCACCACTCGACGCGGCCATGCCGTTCTCCTTCCCTTGAGGGCGGGGGCCAGGAGGGAGGTCCGCCGTCGATCCCTGCTCGAACACGTCGCACGCTCGGATCGCGAGCGCCACGATGGCGAGCACGTCGGCGAGGTTGTGGTCGAAAACGCGCTTGACATAGCGGCCATCGCCGTCGCGCAGGTACTGGTGGTAGATCGCCGGGATGAGGAAGCTCTCCACGTCGTCGTGGCGGTGGACGCCGAGCACGTGCCTTTCGAGGTTCTGCAGCGCGCAACTACCGATGGCCAGGCGCCAGAGGCGCCGCGCCGCCGGCAAGAGGTCGAACTGGAGCAGCCCCTCGACGTCGACGCGCATCCGTCCCATGATGAAGCGCGTCTGGAGCAGCGGCACGTCGAACGTCCGTCCGTTGAACGTGGCAAGCGTGTCGAAGCGTTCGAGGCGATCGGCCACCCACGAGAGCATCGCCCGCTCCTCGCCGTACGAGCGCATGAAGCCCTGCTCGAGCACGAAGCGCAACGTGCCGGCGGTGTGTTCTCGCTCGAAGTAACCGAGCCCCACCAGGAACGCGTACGTGCCGGTGCCGCCGGCGAGGCCGGTCGTCTCGGTATCGAGGAACAGCAGGCGCTCGACGTCGAGCTCGGCCAGCTCCGGATCGCGACACAACGTCGCGGCGGCGCGCGGGTTCAGGCGCAGCGCGTCGCCCAGCCGGCGTGTGCCGTATCGGTCGTCGAGCGCGAAGATCGTCCGCCGGCGGTGGAAAGCCCCGTGGCGTGTCTCGACGACTTCGCCGTCGACGAGCGCCTCGAGCGGCGCCGGCGATCCCGGCAGCGGCGGCAGCGGCCACCAGAACGGCTGTGTCACAGCCTGGCTCGATGGCCACTGGGGCCCGCTGGTACGTGACATGGGCGTCAGCAGCGAAACGGAGCCGCCGATGAACGTCGACGAACGCCGACTGGTCGGCAGGAATTGCGGAATGTGCCAACCGATCGGCCGGCGAACGGCGAACGACGAACGACGAATTTCACGTCGGGGCGACTCCGGCGACTCCTTCGTCGTTCGTCATTCGTCGTTCGTCCGGCGCACCGTGTGCACCTGGTTCACCCGGCAACGCCCCCAGCGCAGCATCGACGAGCGCCAGCGCACCGGACTTGGCGTCGGTGCCGGTTTCGGCGGACGGGCCGACGCACGAGGGGCAGCCTTCGGCGCAGGCGCAGGTGGTGGCGAGCTCGCGGGAGGCTTCGAGCACCTCGCGGTGACGCTGGAAGAGGCGCTCGGCCAACCCGACGCCGCCGGGAGCGTAGTCGCAGAGGAAGATCGTCGGCTTGCCGGTCAGCGGGTTTTTTACTTGAGGGACGGCGATGAGGTCACGCGGATCGCACATCAGGAACAGCGGCGCGACGTTGCCCAGGAGATGCGTCAAGCCGAGCAGCCCACTCTGCAGCCGCTCGGTGCCTAGCCGTTGCGCCAGGTCATTCGACACGGTCAGCCAGTACGCCGTTGTCTGCATTTCCTGAGACGGCAAGTCGATCGTGCCCCAGCCGACGTTCTCGTACGTGTGCAGACGGATTTTCTTGTAGATCGAGGGCGTGTACGTCAGCCGCACGTCGCCCCAACCCTTGGCGAGCGGCGCGTCCGCCGTCTGGGCCTCGTCGTGCAGTACGCTCACGTTGAATTCTAAAGAAGCATCGGTGTAGTAGTCGACGTTCACCCGCTTGGCGTAGGCCTTCTTCTGCTGCCAGTTGAGCTCGACGACGTGGTACTGCTGCCCCTCGTGCAGGTAGATCGCGTCCTGGTGGACGAGAGTCGGCGCGGCGAACGGATCACACTCGCCGAGGACTGACGGCTTCGCTTCCGTCACGTCGATGATGACGACGTTCTCGCGGGTGGCCGAGCGTAGACTGATGCGCTCGGCCGGGTAGTCGGTGGCGTTCCAGTACCAGGTGTCGCCCTCGCGCAATACCACGCGGGCGTCTTCGAGCAACCCGAGCGCGTGGCGCGTGGCGGCCGGGTCCTGCGTGCCGTAGCGCTCGCCGTTGTGGAACGGCAGCTCGAAGGCGGCGCAGTGCAGGTGGCCCATGAGCACGTAGAGGTTGTCGGGGTTGACGAGCGCGCTCTCCGGCGAATGCCCGAAGAAGTACTCCGGATGGCCGGCGATGAACTGGTCGAGCGGCGTGCTGTCGGCGACCAGAATGCTCAGCGACGTCGAAGCGCGGCGCCCGGCGCGGCCCGACTGCTGCCACGTGCTGGCGATCGTGCCGGGATAGCCGCACAGTACCGCCGCCTCGAGCTGGCCGATGTCGATGCCGAGCTCGAGTGCGTTCGTGGCGACGACACCGCGCACCTCCCCTCGCCGCAACCCCTGCTCGATCTCGCGGCGCTGCAGCGGCAGATACCCGCCGCGATAGCCGCGGATGGCGTGGGGAGGCAGGCGACTCCCCTCGCGGATACGCGAGAGCAGCACCTCGGTCGACACGCGCGAGCGGGCAAAGACGATCGTCTGCACGTCGTTGGCGAGCAGGCGCTGCGCGATTCTGGCCGCTTCGGTCAGCGCGCTGCGCCGCAGCCCCAACTCGCGATTGATCACCGGCGGGTTGTAGAAGACGACGTGCCGCGCGCCGCGCGCGGCGCCGTCGTTGTCCACAAGCTGCATCCGCCGGCCGGTGAGACGCTCGGCCAGCTCGGCGGGATTACCGATCGTCGCCGAGCAGCAGATAAATTGGGGCTGCGAGCCGTAGAAGGCGCAGATACGCTGGAGGCGGCGCAGCACGTTGGCGACGTGACTGCCGAAGACACCACGATACTGGTGGAGCTCGTCGACGACGACGTATTTCAAGTTCTCGAACAGGCGCTGCCACTTGGTGTGGTGCGGCAGGATGCCCGAGTGGAGCATGTCCGGGTTCGTGATCACGATGTGCCCGGCCAGACGGACGGCGCGCCGCGCCGAGGCGGGCGTGTCGCCGTCGTAGGTGTACGTCTTCACGTCGGCGCTCAGGAGCGTGACCAGGTCGTGCAGCTCAGCGTACTGGTCCTGCGCCAGCGCCTTGGTCGGGAAGAGGTACAGCGCGCGGCTGCTCGGATCGCGCAGCACTTCGTGCAGAACCGGCAAGTTGTAGCACAGCGTCTTGCCACTCGCCGTCGACGTCACGACGACGCTATCGCGGCCGGCCAGCGCAGCCTCGACCGCCGTCGTCTGGTGCGTGTACGGCCGGGCGATGCCGCGGCGGCGCAGCGCCTCAACGAGCCGGCCGTCGAGGTCACCGGGCCAGGCGCCATACTGCGCGTCGCGGGGCGGCGCATAGCGCCACGCGGTGACGTGGTCCATAAAGTCGCGCGCGGTTTGCAGTTGCTCGACGAGCTGGTCGAGGATCATCAGCAGTCAGTGGGTCCGGCAGGCATTTGACTCCGAACGGCTGTTCGAATACCCGCGATTGTAGCGTCGAGCGGCCGTGAAATGCCGGCGGCAGTGCATTTTTCGTCTCGTTACCGGGCGGCTATGGCACTTGCCACGGAGTCGTAGCCCAATTGTGCGTCTTTCGACTCCCAACGTTCACTTGACCGTCGCCTATCAGTGCGAGACTGTAGGTAACAGCACGAAAGGTCGTAGCGACGTAGCCGAAGCTTGGTCGCCCATAGTCGTAGCCCTACCGTACTTATTTTTGTTCTCTCTGCTTCGGCCCCGTCGACGATTGGAAAGGAGGCGTGTACCGACAGTCCACTCAATGTGCATCGCGTGACCAACGACACACAGAAACCACAGATGCACACCGATGCACACCGATGCACACCGATAGTCCAGGAAGACGCTGCACGGCGGCCACACTGCTTGGCCGCTGTTGTGAGGCACTGTAAGCAAACTTAAGACTAAGACAAGATGCAGAGAGACAACGGTATGAACATTTCCGGTATCCACCTATTGCGGCCGGCACAAAATGCTAGGGAGGCATGACGGATGCAAACCCTAACGTGGAGTGCCAGTGACGCTTTGCCCGCGGCGCTATCCGCGCCGCCGCCCGCACCCTCCCCGTACGGCCGCGCATCCACAGCAGCCACGACGACCACCGAGGCGCGAGACGCGATCGTCACCTTTCGGTCGTGCGCCGATCCGGCGGACCGCTACGTCGACGTCGTATTCCAGGGCGTACCGGGGGTACGATCGGAGCTGCCGTCGAGCGTGCAGCTTGTGCACGAGCCAGGCGCCGGCTGGACGGTGCAGTTCTTTTGCCGGCCGCACCGGTTCCGCTCGACGACCGATGCCGAGCTCTGGCTGCAGGCGCTCGTCACGCAAGGCGTGATGCTCTTCGATGCCGATCGCCGGCCACTGGCCGCCACCCTTCTGCTCGCCACCTCGGCCGCCTGGTCGAGCCTCGACGGCTTGTGTGTCAAGCCCGTGGCATCGCTCGAGGACGGCAAACGCTGGGTGCTTGCCAACGTCCACTGGCTGATGAGCCTCGCCGATCTGTGACCCTCGCCGCGCAGGTCGGCCGATGGCGCTTTGCGCGGCAGCGCAAACTGCTCCGCACTGGGCCGACGCCCCGCTCACCCTGAGCTTGTCGAAGGGCGAGCGGGCCGTCGGCCCAGTCTCAGGCGGCACTGACCTTGCACGCCTCTGCTGGTCAGTCGCGAGGCCGACGACCAAGCCCGCGTTACCCCTCGTTAGGCCTGCCCGAGGCCGAACAATCCCTGCACAAAGGAGGCGTGCAGGGGCCAGACCGGGACGACCGCCAGCAAGTCAGGGCCGAGGCGGTCTCCGAAGGAGTTGGTCGACGCGTAGACCGCCGCCCACGTCAGACCGGCGCCCAGATAGGATGCAGCGCCGAGGAGCGCGCCCCGCAGCGCGCTTCGCCCCGGCCGGAGACCGGCCCCGACCAGCAGCCAGCCGAGCGCAAACAGGGCGACGCCGCCGAATCCCATCACGATGCCGGCAGCGGGGCCGAGTTGCTGATTCGCCCAGACGAGATTGGCGGAAGACCAGAATGCGTTCGGCGTCAGCCCCATGATCACCACGCCGCTGACGATCGAACCCCAGTTTCGGCTACGAATCAAGCTGACACCTCGACAACCGACCCCGTCATGGTAGCTGCGCGAATGAGCGCCTCAAAGCCTCAACCGAGGCGCCGTGGCCTGCCGCATCGGCCGCATCGGCCGCACCAGCGACGAGGGCGAAGATGGCACTGCAAGAAGCGTGCCCCGTCGCGGGTAAATGACGCTCGCCAGCGCTACTGCGCCTCAAGCGCGAACGTCGTATCCGTGCCGGGCAACTGCTCCGGCCGGCGGAGCCACTGCGGGCGCGCGGGGCAGTACTGCCCGAAGAAGCGGCTGCCCTGCGCCTGGTGTGCCAGGTCGGGAGGGAGCGTCGGCCCCGGCCGGCCGCCCAGGATACCCTTGAAGTAGTCCGCCAGCAGGATGCCCTTCGTCGCGCCGGTCGAGGCGTCGAAGTGCATGATGCCCCGCTGGAATCGCTGGTAGACGAACCCGCGATTACGTGGATCGTACTGTGGCCTGCTGGTGGGAAAGCCCCAGATCTCGAGATTGGCCAGCGCCGCCAGAGCCTGCCCTGAGCGTGTCGAAGGGTCCGGGTCGGCTTTCGGGTCCATCCCGGGCACGGTGTTCACGAACGTGGCGAAGAAGCGCACCGGCAAGCCCTCGAAGTCGTCGGGGGCCACGGCCTGAACATGCTCGAGCACCGCCTGCCCGTAGTTGGGCGTTCCGGGCCCGGGCGCCGCCGCAGCTACCGCGGCATCGTGCGGCGGGAACGTGCTGAAGTTGATTTGGTGGTACGGCATCAAGTCCGGATCGAGCAAGTTCATCGTGCGCACCGGCGCGCCCACTCCGCACTGCTGGAGCAGTTGGCGCTGGAAGAACTGCGTCGTGCACCCCAGGAACAGGAAGGTGCGGCTGGCCGGGTAGCCGAACGTCTCGACGCCACCCATGCTCGTGAAGTAGCTCCACAAAGGGTCGAGGTCGATGCGGAAGCCCGTCGGCGAGAAATAGCGGGCGTCCTGCGGTGCAGCGGGGAGAGTGGAGCCCGAAAGCGCCAGGCACGCCGGCGATACATCGGCGGCGTGGTTCGCGGCCCCGAGCCGCCCGGCGATCTCGCCCCAGGCGCTCCACAGCGCCGCCTCGTCGGGCGCGCCGGTGATTCCCCGCCGCGAATCGGCGTCGAGCCACGCCTCGGGACCCGGCGCGGGCGAGCCCCAAGGCGCGACGCCCGCCACCGGCGCACGGGCGAGCATGTCCGGCACGCCCCACAACCCGTCGTGGAGTCGGCCGTCGAGGTCGCGCCACGGACGGCTGAGGCCGTTCTGCACGGCGGTGGCCCGATCGCCGCCGAAGCGCTGCCGCATCTCCTCCAGCGTACCCAGCGTGAAGCCGTATTCGGTGTAGATCGACGCCACGCCGGCCTGGGCGAAGAGCGCGGCGTCGTCGAGCGGGTAGAGGTTGAAGTCGTAGCCGGTCAGCCCCCACACGTTCCAGCAGTGCTCGCCGCACGCCTCCAGCGCACGCTGCACCAGATTCCGGTACGTCGGCAGGAGATCGGGCACCGGATCGCCTACAGGCCGGTACTCCCAGTCGACCAGCTCGGCGACGTACTGTGCGCCCATGAAGATGAGGTGGTTCCTGTCCAGCGCGCGGATGGTATCGACCATGTCGCGCGTGAAGGCGAGATACCAGTCGTACGCCTGGTCGGGGCTGTTGCCGTTGCGCGGGCTGTTGCGCGCCTTGAGCTCGTTTCCGAGCTGCCAGCCCAGCAGCGCACGGCTGCCGGTGAGGGCCGGCACGATCTGCTCCACCCACGGCTTGTAGAACACTTGGTAATTGGGCAAGCCGGTCAATCGCCCGAAGCCGTGCTCCTGGTCGAAGTCGAACTGCCGCACGCCGGCGCGGTACCACCGCGCGGCCAGCACGGGGCTCTCTCGAAAGCCTGGGTGGTCGAACGCATGGCGGTCACCCGGCACGCCGGGCAGATAGTAATCGGTCAGGGCGACGAGGACGTAGATCGACTCGGCCGGGTCGTGCGCCGCGTTGAACGCCTCCACCCGCGTCAGCAGGGCGCGCAGCGCCGCCGCGACGGTTCCTGCGTCGCGCGGCGCACGATCGGCCGGCAGGTTGTGGCCGGTGGCAAACACCCGCATCCAGCGCAGGTGATGGCGGCGCATCCACTCGAGCGTCTCGTTCAGCCCCCGGCGGAAGAGCAGGTTGGGCACGTTGATCCCGGCCGAGCGCAGGGGCAGGCAGTCCGGGTCGAAGAGCTGGCCGCCGGCCGCGGCGGCGTAGCCCGGCGTGCGCCAATCGTGCGAGCGCAGGATCGCGGCGGATGCGGCGGCTCCGGCGCGCGCCTGAGCGATCTGGGCGATCTGGGCGATCTGGGCGATCTGGGCGATCTGGGCGAGCGGCCCAAACGCGGTCCCAAGCGCAGTAACGAAGAGGAGTAGGGCAACGAGGATACGGCTCCAACACGCTCCTATCGGCCGGCGCATTCGTCCCCGTGACTACCCCTTCACATCCTGCAACGGGCCGATAGAACGCGTGGCGCCGGTGAGCGGCACCCGCGGGTTGTGAAGCAGGCGGGTTATTTGACCATCGCCTTGAGCGCGGTGAAGGCGGGGCGCGGGCTGCCGTCGCCCCGCACGACGGCGAAGCCCCACATCTGATCGTGCTCGGTCACCACCATCTGGAAATTGAGGTTCCACACAAACATGTTCGTCACGTAGGGGTACGACGACCGCACCATGGCGAACGCTTCGACCAGATAGCGCGCCTGGTCGGCCTCTGAGTTGTCGCGGCAGTACTCGTAGGCAGGCACGGCCTTGAAGCAGGCGCTCCAACCAAATTCCGAGAACCAGACCGGCTTGTCGTCGCCGTGCTTCAGCATCACGTCCCGCAGTTGGGTGAATCGCTTGAAGTAGAAGCTGGGGTGCACCTTGAAGCTGGTGGTCGGGACGGTCTTGACGTCGCTCCAGTCGCCCGGCGGGTTGTTGTAGCCGTAGGGATGCGTGCCCAGCACGTCGAAATAGCGTCGGATCTCGCCGCCGTTCACCTGATACACCTGGTCCAGGTACACGCGTTCGTCGATGGCGAAGCTGCGATCGCACGTGTCGCATTCGCCGACGCCGGTCGGGGTGAGGGCCGGGAAGACGACGAGCGCGCCCGGATCGCCGGCCTTCACGCCCTCGTAGGCGTGCTTCTGGAGCCGCACGAAGTCGCGCGGCCCGTCGGGCCAGAGCGGGCCCATCGCCCACTCGACCGCCATATTCGGCTCGTTCCACGTCTGATACGCCTGCACCTTGCCGCGGTAGCGGCCAGCGAGGTAGCGCAGGAAATCCCCGAGTTTCGCCGGCACCGGCGATGCTGGGCCGGTCGGGTTCCGGAAGAGGGGACTGCCCGGCGCCAGCGAGAGAGGCGCCGCCGACGCGGCATAGAAGTCCGGCGCCTTGGTCACGCTGAGGAAGAGCTTGAGGCCGCCACGGTGCACCTCGTCGACGACGCCGTCGAGCCACTTGATGCGCTCGGGATCGTAGCTGCCGGGACGCAGCTCGTACTGACTCCAAATGACCTGTTGCTTGAGCCAGCCAAACCCCGCTTCCTTCGTCAAGGTGATCGCTTTGGGGCGCGCCGCGGGCGCCATCAGGTCGGCCTGGAAGCCATGCGCCAGGGGCTGGCGGCGCACCGCAAGCGCCGGCTGCATCGGCTGGGCCTGCTGGGGCGGCTGCGCCTGCGAGGCCTGCGGGACCTGCGGTGTCGGCTGGGCTTGCTGCGCCGTGAGGAGCGCCTGCGACGTGAGGGGGACCTGCGCCGGCTGCGCCGTCAGCGGCGGCTGGGCCACACGAGGCGCCTGGAGCGCCGGAGACGTCGGCCAGTCACCCAGCGCCACCGGCGCCGCCGCGCGGAGCGACTCGCCCGCCGCGTGCGGCTCGACGGCTAGCCCGGCCACCAATTCACTTTGCTTGAGGAGGTCGCCGCCGAGGACCGCCACGACCGTGCCGGGAGCGGGCATGCCCGGCACGTCCTCCGTCCAGAGCTGGAAGGCGATGCGCTGAAAGCGCTGCGCGATGAACGGCCCGAAACCCTCGGGCCGCGACATCGGCAGGCCGTAGAGGTTGATGGCGTCCGCCGCCGTCCAGTTGGCGGCCACGGAGCTGTGCGGCGCCCGAAAGAAGCGATCGCCGATCTCCGGGTTGGTCAGCCAGCCGAGCCGGATCTGCACCGCCTCCTCGAAGCTCGTGCTGCCGTCGTCGGCGATTGGGCGTGGGATCTGCTTCTGGGCGTAGAGCCAGGCGTCGCGCCCCGCCTTCTCGAGGATCTCGAACGTATTGGCCAGCCGCACCCCGGCGCCGGGACAGCTCTGGAGCGCCACGGCTTGCGTGAGCTGGTAAACGCAGCCATCGGTACGGGAGAACGGCCGCGACGCCGGATAGCCGGCGACGTCGACGTCGCCCAGCGCCTGGATGGCGCTCCAGAACTGCGCCTCCCCGAAGGCCGCTTCGTGGTGGTCGCGTACGTCGAAGCCCCGGCCGGTGCCACCGCCTGCTTCGGTGAAATGGCGGCCGCCCGTAATCTCCAGCGGCTCCGCGCTCGCCGCCGGTACGGCGGCCGGGTTCACCATGCTCGCTGCCAGCGGCGCGACGAGCGCAACCACCAGCGAAAGGATCCACGGCCGGCGCATGCGGGGCATAGGCTGTTTCTCTCCTGCGAACTTCGATTCGGACGCTTCGCCGCGTGCCGCACGTGGCCAGCGAGAGGGATCGGCAGGTGGCCGCAACGGCGGGACACCGCACCTAAACTCAGTCCAAGGTCCAAGGTCCAGAGTCTCAAGTCCAAACTCCCGAAGGAAGCGACTTTGGACCTTGGACTTTCGACTTTGGACTTGCTCTACGTGGCTTGGCCACGGGCAAGCTGCAGCCGGGTACACGCGAGCGGGGCACGCCTGTATAACGCCGCTACGAGTATGAAAGTCTTACGTCGCGCTGGCGGCGTCACAGGCAGAAGGTACTGTCTGCGCGGCGCCAGGGTCAGACCGACTCGGCTGCCCCAGACTATTCGCGTGAGCGCCGCTCAGATCGTATCCCAGGCCGTGGTGTAGATTCGCCGGCCGCTCTCCTGCAACCGAGCGGTTTCTCCACTACGGCCTGGGACACGATCCCGTCCGCTCACCCTGAGCGTGTCGAAGGGCGAACGGGAGGCTGTCCGGCGGCGGGGAATACCCCAGGCTATTCTTCCGGGGGTCGGAGGAAGAGGCCGCGGCCCTGGCCACGCGGGACGATGACCTTGAGCGCGCGCGGGACGGCGCGGAACGTCATCGGCGTCCGGCCGATCGTGTCGCCGTCGACCTGCACCGGCACGCGGGGCCGCGTCACCAGCGTGACTTCACCGGCGCGATAGTACTCGACCGTCGGCGCGCCCAGGTGGCTGCGGGTCACGACGCGAAACGCGTGGGCGAGCTTTTCCACCACACCGCTGCCGCCGAAAAGGCAGACGTCGAGCTGGCCGTCGTCGGCGACCGCCTGGTGCGTGATGTTGACGACACCACCGTAGAGCCGCGTGTTCCCCACCACGAGGAAGAGCGCCCGGCGGCGCAGCGACCGGCCGTCGAGCCGCAACCACATGCGCTGGCGCGGCCAGCGCATCGCCGTGACGAGGCCGCGGAGGACGTAGGCCAGCGCCCCCCAGCGGCGCTTTTCCTGATGGGTCACCTGTGCCGCCGCGTAAGCGTCAAAGCCGACACCGGCCATCAGCAGGAAGTAGCGCTCGCCGGCCTGGCCGAGATCGATCCAGCGTCGCTCGCCTTCCCACAGCAGCGTGAGGGCTCGAGCCGGCTCGAGCGGGATGCCGACCTCCCGCGCCCAGACGTTGACCGTGCCGGCCGGAAGAACGGCCAGCGCCGTCTCGGTGCCAGCCAAGCCGTTCACCGCCTCGTTGATCGTCCCGTCGCCGCCGCAGACGAGCACCACGCCAGCACCAGCGCCGGCGGCCCGGCGGGCGATCTCGATCCCCTCGCCGCTGCGGCTGGTCAACACCGTCTCAACGATGGCGCCGCGTGATCGCAGCGCCGCCTCGACGCGTTCCACCGCTGCCGCTCGCATCCCAGCCGCTGGGTTGACCAGCAGGACGACGGACAGTGTTGGGGAATGAACGGTGATTGATGACTCGGCAAGATCGGCTGGTTCCTGATTCATCGCCCGTTGCTCACCAGCAAGACACGAAAGAGGGTGCCACGGGAACTGTGCGCCATCACTGGCGCCCTTATTGCTCCCACGGATTACGTGCAGGATGCCTTCCCTGGTAGATGGTCCTCATATGCTACAGGACGTCTCTGGAAGCATTGAGTGTTCCGGTGCCGAAGGTGGGATTCGAACCCACAATCCCTTTCGGGCATTCGTTTTTAAGACGAACGTGTATGCCATTCCACCACTCCGGCCAACCGACCCTTGTTTCTCGCTCGGTAGGTTACCGTCAAAGCGTGGCAGTTCGGACACAACAACCTGAGGTTCTCAAGCCTGTTGTCGGTCCTGATGCCATTGATGTGATCAAGTTCGAGCGGGATGGGTTGCCCCTGCCAGTCGGTATTGCCGCATCCCGCGCATTCCCTTCGCAGTATGCCCGCCGCAAGAAGTCGGCGCTTTAGCTTGTGGCTCTGGTAGGCTGATTCCGCCACCAAGATCACCGGTAAGGGAATCGTGGACGACCGATTTCGCCATCCCGGCGAGCCGTGTCTGCGCTTGACCTCGACCAAGCGGAACCGACTAATTCTACCGCAGACCTCCAGGTGGCGAAGGTGCCTGCACCCCCGCACGCTTTCGGTGCAAGCCACGTGCCAAGCCTCGACCGTTCTATAATCAGGAAGACTCTCGGTTTGGGATGAAAGGAGGAAGATCCGCATATGCCTCAGGGTGCGCCGGCCAAGAAAGAGAAGAAGAAACCCAAGAAGGACGCCGCCGCCAAAGGCGTTCGATCGGCGGTCAGCGAGCCACCGTCTGCATCGGCCGTCGAAGTGATCGGCAAGCGCCGGAAATCACGCGAGGAGAACGGCTAACGGCCCCCCGCCGCCCGCACCGGCCGGCAACCGGCCGGCCGCGTGTGAACAGTCCGACGAGCCAGGATACGGCCGGCCGGCCGGCAGCGGTTGGGACTGCGTGCCCGGCTGGCCCGGCCGCCACGATCGAACCGGAGCAGCTTCACGAGCTGACACCGCCGGCCGCCGCGGCGCTGCTCGAGCCGGCGTCGCCAGACGAGGCGCTTGCCGCGTTGCGCCGGTACGCCCGGGCGTACGGCGAAGCGGTCTTTCGACTGCTTTCTGGCCTGGCCGAGCGCGGCACGGCGCCGGTGCTTCAGGCAGCGGCGATCGAAGCGCTCGGCGACGTGCGTATTCAGCAGGCCGCCGACCTGGCGGCAAAGTGGTCGACCGACCGCGCGCCGAAAGAGCTGCGTAAAGCGGCGCGGCGTGCGCTGCTCAAACTGGGCCAGCAGGGAATCCGGCCGGCAGTCGAGCACGCCCCCGCGCCGCCCACCGCCGCGGCGCCGCGCCGCGAACGGATCCGCCGCGCCATGATGAGCCTGGCGAGCGGCCGAGGCGGCCGCGGCCTGTATCTGCTGCTCGACCACCCAACCAGCGGCGCCTACCTCGTACGCGCCGTCATCTCGCAGGTAGAGGGCCTCGAGCGCTTCGAAGCGGCCGAGTCGAGCGCGCGCCAATTCGAGCGATTCCTGGAACAAGAGCGCGCGCGCGAAGGCGCAGCCTGGGCAGAGATCCCACCGGCGTACGCTCGGTACTTGATCGCGGAGGCAGTGGAGGCCTCCCGTGCCACCGGCCGCGGTCTCCCGCCTGCCCATCACACCTTCCGTGATGCGCTCGCGGTCGGGGAAGACGAGCAGCGCGTGCCGCCACTACCACCCGCTTTCGATGATGACGAGGCTCGCGGGCTCCGTTACCGGTCCGATCTTGTCGACGAAACCGATGCACTGCTCGAGGAGCGACCCGAGATCGTTACGTGGCTGCCGCCGCTCGAACCGATCGAGCCGTTGGCCGCAGAGTGGCGGCGTGTGGCACGCGGTCCACTGACACTGCCCCCGGCGGTGCTCGCGCAGCGCCGCGAGGCGGTGATGGATCACATCGTCGAGCACGTGCTTGGCCCCGGTGGGGCCGAAGGATTTCAGCGTCGCCTGGCGGACAACGCGCTCGTTCTGTTGCGCAGCGGTGATCTCCGGAACGGACGCCGCGCGCTCGCGGCGGCGCTCGCCCTCGATCCACCGACACTCGAAACGGCGCGCCGCCATCCGCTGGTGCGCGCGCTGGCGCAGCGTGCGCTGGCCCTCGCGCTTGGTTCCGAGGGAGCCGAACCCGGGCGCCTTCCACTCGTGGAGGCAGACACCCAGCAGACGGCCATACGGCAGGAGCCGCCGGGGACGGTGAGGCCGTCCGGACTGATCCTGCCAGACTGACCGGAGCCGGCCGAGATCGACTGCATGCGGATTGAGAACGACCGCGAGACCGAGTGATGGACACGCCTGTCAGCCCGTCGGCGCCGGCCCGCTACACCCCCGTGGTGCCGACGTTCAGTCCGTATACGTCGAGCAGCGAGTCGGCGGTGCGCCTCGCGTGGCGCGTCACGCTCGCCGCGTTCATCCTGTTCGTCGTGCTCGTCGTCGGCGTGCCGCTCGCCGGAAACTGGTACGTCAACGCGGCGATCGAGCCACGTTCGTCGGAAGTGACGCCGATCGACGGCGTCGTGTTCGTGCAGCGGCGCGGCGGTGGTGATTGGCTGATGGCGAACCCCGACGAGCGCATCGCGCCGGGTGATGCCCTGCGCACCGCACCGAACGCGCGCGCCTTTGTCGATCTCTTCGACCACAGCACCATCCTGCTCTACCCCGACTCGACACTCCGCATTCTGCGGGCGGAGCGCGGACGCTTCCGAGCCGAGCGAAGCGTGCTCGTGCTCGATCTTATGCAGGGACGTGCGCGCATCGGCGTCGCACCGCCGCCCGACGACGGCGCCGCGTTCATCCAGCTCCGCACGCCGAACAGCCAGGTCCACCTGAGCGAAGGGAGCTATTCGGCAGACTTCGGCAAGGGGACGACCCAGGTGGCGGTACGCCTCGGGGAAGCAACGGCATACTCGTCTCACGGCGCCGCCGTCGCCAAACCCGGCCAGCGGCTGCTGGTTGACGCCGCGCAGCCGCCGCTCGGCGGCCTGCCCGCGCGGCGTGATCTCGTCGAGAACGGCCTCTTTGCCCAGCGCGACGGCACGCTCCCGGCCGGGTGGCTCTTCCGCGACCGCTCCGAGCAGGACCCGCCCGGCACGATCGCCTGGTCCAGCACGGCGGGGACGGTGACGTTCGAGCGCGCCGGAGGAGGCCACGGCGAGACGCTGATTTCGCAACAGCTCGACGTCGATCTGTGGGACTTTGACAAGGTCCTGTTGTCGGCGAAGCTCCGCGTGCTCGATCACACCCTCTCCGGAGGCGGCTGGCAGGGAACCGAGTACCCGCTCCTGCTCCGCGTGGTCTACCGCGATGCCCAGGGCAACGTGACCACCTGGTATCGCGGCTTCTATCTCCACAACCAGGACGGCTATCCCGTGCGCGACGGCGAGCTGCTGGCGTCGACCGACTGGCACCGCGTCGATATCGACCTGTTGTCGCTCGTACCGCGACCGTGGCGTATCCAGCGGATCGACGTCGCCGCCATGGGCTGGAACTACACCTCAGCCATCGGCGAGCTCCGCGTCTGGGCAGAATAGGGACGAACGACTAAACCAAGTGCAAAATGCAAAGTGCAAAGCCTGCCCTGAGCGCAGCCGAAGGGTGCAAAG
>JACQGX010000051.1 GCA_016199265.1 Chloroflexota bacterium
AATGCAAAGCATGCCCTGAGCGCAGCCGAAGGGTGCAAAGTGAGGGGGCAATGCGGGTTCCACCGTGGCTTTGGTGTAGGGACACCCGAGTAGAAGCTTCGCGCCTCGCCCCGTTTGACCTGTCGTGGGAATAGACCCGGGCCGCGTCGTGTTGGAAGAAACGGACGGCGTCGTCCGGGCCGTGGCCTCGACAACAAGACCGCCGGCTCCCTGGCACGGAGCCACGCAAGCCGGGCACCGCCGTCGCGCTCGATCCGGTTAGACCCGGGACCTCCGGATCGCAAACGGGGGGATTGATCGTCGATTGCAGCCTCCGCCTCCTTCGCTCACTCTGCGCCGTCCGTCCCCTGAACTTCCGGGGGGACGGACGGCGCGGGGCAGGAAGCCGGTGAAGCACATGAGCGAGAAAGCAGCGCGCACGGTACGTGTCGCTACGTTCGTCAGGAGTGAGTAGCCATGGGTTCTTTCTGCAATGGCAACGAAAGCAGTGACGCATCCGAGTCGTTCGCCTGCGTGACCTTCTCCGTCCCCAAGCTGCGCCGCGCGGCGAACCGGCGTACGACGCCACGTGAGCTGCCTCGACCACTGCTTTTGATGGAGGCGCTCCATGCGCTCCCCGGTGTGTGCCACATCGGCGTCGACGTGCGCCTTGGCTGCGTCACCGTCGGCTACGATCCACCGAGAGTCGCCGTGGCAGACCTGTGGCGCGTTCTCGACCGTGCCGGCTACGCACCTTCGGTCTATCGGGCCATCCCTGCGGGGCCACCTCGGTGATCCGGCTCCGAATGCGTGGGCCCAGGTTCTCCACCAAAACCACGGTGGGACTCACACCTCTACTCATTTTGCATTTTGCATTTTTCACTTTGCATTACCGACGGAGTAGTGCCGGGCGATAGCGGCTGTGCCCGGTGACGCCACGGGAGGTCGCCGCGCGACTTCCACCGGCGCGTGCGGCATACATCCACGGTAGTCGTGAGCCGCCTGCGGGCCACCGGGCGATCGAACTCACGCCGAACCGACTTCGGATCAGCGCGACTCTCGGAACCATGCCACGAGTCGCCTCATCGGGAATACGATCAGCGTGGACCGTGTTGTGCGGGTAGATCCAACAGTCGCCTCTTGGCCCGTGCACCGCCGCTGACGTTCGGCGCTCCGCCATTGACGTCTCCACCATTGACCTGCTCTCTGAGCCACCGGTACCATTTCTTGGGCATACGGGCAGCCGTGTCTGTGCGCACCCTGTCTGTCTGGTGTGACAGGGTGCCCGACAGACAGTGGACGACGGCACGTACACGACGAAAACGAGTAAGTTTGAGACCACATATGGCAGCGACAGCGCAGCAGGTAGAGTCGGTAGAGCAACGGCAGCAGGTGGCAACCGCAGCAGTACCCCTTCGCTCGGCCAGGCGGGCGCCTGCGCTCCGGGTGCCTCGCACATCCGGCGCGGCGCCGAAAGGGCGCGGGCAGAGTCGGCCGCGGCTCCAGGCCCGTGAGGCCGTCGCGGCCGCCGAGCTGGACGCGCGCTTCTTTCGGGGGCTCGGCGACCCCACCCGGCTCCGTATCCTGCAGCTCCTGCTGGAGGGGGAACGCTCGGTCTCCGAGATCGTCGCGGCGTTGGGCGGGTTACAGGGGCGCATCTCGAGCCATCTGATGTGCCTGCGCTGGTGCGGCTACGTCACCACGCGCCGCGAGGGGCGGTGGATCTACTACTCGGTGACCGATCCGCGCGTGCGCGAGATCCTGCGGCTGGCGCAGTCGATGCGCCGCGACCACGCCGAGTCGCTCGCCGCCTGTGCCGTGATCGAAGCGCCGAACGAGCCGGACGCCGTAAGCTGACGCTCCCACCGGCCACGAACCGAGGCGGCGCCTCAGCGCCGCATCTCACCCCCTGTTGACACTCTCTCATGTCCGACCTATAATACATACGAACAGACGTATATGTAGCGGCTCCTACAGTGACAGAGGCGCCGCTATCACGGACACGGAGCAGAGGAGAGATGAACGCAATGAACGAGCAGCGGCTCCGGATGCCGGTGGAGGGGATGACGTGCGAGAGCTGCAATCGCCACGTCGAACGGGCGTTGGCGGCGTCGGGTGCGCGTGACGTGCACGCCGACTACCGGAACGGTGAGGCGGTCTTCACCGTCGATCGTGGGACTGCCGTTGCGCCCTTGGCGCAGGGGGTGGCGGCTGTGGGCTACCGGCCGGGAACGGTCGAGGTACTGAGCGACGGGCCGGCCGGGGCGCCGGCCGAGGCGCCGGTCGACGTGCGGCTGCCCGCGCCCCAGCGCCCACGAGTCGCAAAGGGTGCGGACGACGGCTACGACCTGGCGATCATTGGGTCGGGCTCGGCCGCGTTTGCGGCGGCGATCAAGGCGCGCGATGCGGGCGCGCGGGTCGTGATGGTCGAGCGCGGCACGCTCGGCGGCACCTGCGTCAATACTGGCTGCGTCCCCTCCAAGGCGCTGCTCCGGGCGGCCGAAGCGTACTGGCAGACGCAGCATCACCGTTTCGCCGGGTTCCAGGCGCAGGTGGGACCAGTAGACCTACGAAAGCTGGTGGCGCAGAAGCGCGAGCTGGTCGATGCCCTTCGGAAGGAGAAGTACCAAGACCTGATCGGCGTCTACGGCTGGGAGGTCAGGCAGGGTACGGCGACCTTTGCCGACGCGACGACGCTTCATGTCGACGGCGCCACGCTCCAGGCGAACGCCTACCTCATCGCCACCGGTGCCTCCGCGGCGGTGCCGCCCATCCCGGGCCTGGCCGAGGCCGGCTACCTCACCAGCACGACCGCGCTCCAACTGGAAGCGGTGCCCGACTCGCTCGCCGTGATCGGTGCCAACGCCATCGGGCTGGAGCTCGGCCAGCTCTACCGGCATCTGGGCAGCCGGGTGACGCTCTTTGAAGTGCTGCCTCGGATCGCGCCGTTTGAGGAGCCGGAGATCGGCGAGACGCTGGCCGAGGCGCTGCAGGAGGAAGGGATGGAGGTGGTCCCAGCAGCGCAGATCAGGCGCGTCGGTGGTGGCGCCGAGGACAAGAAGCAGATCGTCGCCACCGTCGGGGGGTGCGAGCGCACGTGGGAGGTGGCCGAGATTCTCGTGGCGACGGGGCGCCGCCCCAACACCAAGGACCTGGGCCTGGAGCGCGCCGGGATCGAGACCGATCGCCGCGGGGCGATCGTCGTGGACGAGACGCTGCGCACGACCAACCTGCGTGTCTGGGCCGCCGGCGACGTGACGCCGGCGCCGCAGTTCGTCTACGTCGCGGCGTACGAGGGCGCGCTCGCCGCCGAGAATAGCCTCAATGGAGCCGATCGCCGTGTCGACCTGCGTGCGGTGCCGCGGGTGACGTTCACCTCCCCACAAATCGCGGCGGTTGGGCTGACCGAGGCGCAGGCGCGCGAGCAGGGGCATGAGGTCAAGGTGTCGGTCCTTCCGCTCCACGCCGTGCCGCGCGCGTTGGTCAACCGCGAAACCCACGGCCTGTTCAAGCTGGTCGCCGACGCGCAGACCGACCGGCTGCTCGGGGCGCACATCCTGGCCGACAACGCTGGCGACGTGATCCACGCGGCGACGCTGGCGCTCAAGTTCGGCCTGACCATCGCCGATCTGGTGGGCACGTTCGCGCCGTACCTCACGATGGCCGAAGGGCTCAAGCTGGCGGCGCAGACCTTCGACAAAGACGTTGCCGTGCTCTCGTGCTGCGCCGAATAACCCAAGGCTACCGGTGGCGAATTCGGCCGACCGGCGTTCCCCCTTCCCGCGTCGGGAGGGCGGGTGAATGCCGATAGCCAGAGGGCCGGGCCGTTGGAGGGGGGGTAGGTCTCCCTCCCGGACGCAAAACGATGATGTGCACCATCGCCGCGCAAGGCGGCTCTGCCCGCGTGCCCGATGGGCGGCGCGGCTGGCCGGCGCGAAGGCGGTGTGGCTCAACCGGGCGCGAACCGCCTCTGCTGCGTGGACCGCTTGTGCCTGGCCACGGGTAACGGCGCCGCGCCGCGCTGCGGCTCGTGCTGCTCGATGATCCCGCAGACGCAGGCGTCGGCGGTCCCGGCGCTCATCGTGCGGGCCGCTTGCCTGCGCAGCGCCACCAGCTCCTGGCGGAACTCCGTCAGCGTGCGCAACTGCCGGTCGACGGCCTCCAGCTTGCGGCCCACGAGCGCCAGGACGTGCTCGCATGGCGCCTGGCCGCCGCGCCGCAGGCGGAGGATGTCGCCGATCTCCTCGAGCGAGAGGCCGATGGCCTTGGCCTTGCCGATGAAGCGGAGGCGGTCCAGATCGGCCGGTCCGTACAACCGGTATCCGGCCGCGGTCCGCCGCGGCTCCGGCAGCAGCCCGACCGCCTCGTAGTACCGGATGGTCTTGGGGTTGAGCCCCAGCGCCGCCGCCAGTTCCCCGATCAGCAGCGCCCTATCTGCCATCGCTTTGCTCCTCGTGCTCTGCCACGCTAGCAGTCCAAGCCGTTTCCATGTCTAACCCGATGCCCTCCGCTTCTTCGCCAGATCTGTAGTAAGTCTAAACGTTCCGCTCGGCTGGAATGGCAAGCGGCAACGGCAAGCGGCCGCCCGCCTCAAGCGCTGCACGATGCCCGGCCGTCCATAAGGCCGGCCATCTGGCCGCCGCGGGCCGCCCGAACGGACGCCGTTTTGCCCACTTCCGCCCGTAGCGGGCGCGCGCCGCAGGGCGTAGATTAGGAGCAAGGCCGTGGCGCTCGTCACGTACCGAGAGTGTCCCGGACGCAGCGATCGCGAAGGTATACGGCCACAAGGATCAAGGCAGGAGGTGCATGATGAGTTCTCAGCGGTCAGATATCAAGTGGCCACCGCGGCGCTGGCTGGCAACGGCCGCCACCGCGGTGATATTGCTCGCCCTGGTGACGGCGGCGTGCGCGAGTCCGGGCTTGCGCCCAATAGCGTCGGGGCAGACGGGCGCCGGCAAAGCCGCGGCTATCCAGCCGGCCAAGCCGCCGGCCCAGCCGTCGGTGAAGCCGCCGGCGGTGGCGGAGCCGGGTCCCGTCGCCTTCATTCCGGCGGAGAAGCGCACGCCGGAGCAGTGGATGGAATATCTGGGGGTGCGGCTCGTCGAGACGCGCGATCCCAGCGGCCCGCCGGCCTACACGCCGAAAGACGGCGACCAGTACTTCTTCAGTAACGAGAGCACGACCTGGGGCGCTTCAAACACGCGCAACAACGTCGCAGTCATCGACGCCAACGCGAAGAAGGTCGTCGCGCGCTCGGATGTGGCGGAAGAGTACTCGCTCAACTACGCCAGTCATGGCATGGCCGTGTCGCAGGACGGCAAGTGGGTCTACCTCCCTGCGCTCGGCGCCGAGCGCAACTTTGTCCTCATTCTGGACGCGCATACCCTGAAGATCGCCAAGGTGTATGAGTCGCTCGGCCGGCCGCACCACATCAACAACATCACGCTGCCCGACAGTCGCGACGTGATCATGGTGACCGACTTTGGCTGGAACTGGGCCGGCTCGGGTATCTGGGTCATCGACCCCAGCAACGAAAACCAGATCGTCGGCGGGCTGAGTCGCGCCGACTTCTCGGGGCATCCGTACGTCGCCTCCGGCGACGTCGGCGGCTTCATGTACGTCACCGTGCCCGCGGCCAAGTCGGCGCTGCGTGAGGACGTGGAGGGGCTGCTTGCCAAGGTCGATCTCAAGACGTGGAAGGTCGTCGACGCCGTGCCGGTCGGCGATCCCTGCTGGCCCGAGCCGACGCACGACGGCGCGTTCGTCTGGGTCACCGAATGCGGGCACAGCAAGGTGGCCAAGGTCGACACCAAGACGATGAAGGTCGTGGCCGAGCTGTCCACCGGCCCTGGACCATGGGGTGCCAAGCTGTCGTACGACGAGACGAAGCTGTACGTCGCCGACAAGGGTGAAGCGCGCGGCTACGGCCAGCAGGGCCGGACGATGACGATTATCGACACGACGGCTAGCATCGTGAGCAACGTCGTGCCGATCGGGCGCACCACCGACCACGTGCTGATCTCGCCTGACGGCAAAGAGGTGTGGGCCACCTCCAACGCCGAACACGCCATCTACGTCGTCGATACCGATACCGAGCAACTCAAGCAGATCATCAAGATGCCGGCAGGTGGCGACACGCACGGCGGCACCTGGGTGCAGTACCACGCCGACGGCAGTGGCGGCATCTGGGGCGAGGTGGTGGCCAGCTACACCGGCCTGCACGGCAGCGCCAGGAAGGCGCAAGCGGCCTTCTTCGCCGGCGAGCGGCCGGCGGTGGTCACGGTTACCTCTCCGGGAATCTTCAGCCCCAGCCAGATCACGGTGGCCCCTGGCGCCGTCGCCAAGCTCGTCTTCACTAATGGCAACGGGACCAGCCGCCCGCCGATCCAGCTTGAAGGCAAGGAGCTCGGCATCCCGGTGTTCGAGCTAGGCTCAGGCCAGCGCAAGACGGTGGAGGTCAGGGCGCCGGCCCAGCCGGGCACGATGCAGATCGTCAACCCCGCGGATCCCAAGCGCGCTCTGACGGTCGTCGTGGCCGACAGGGCCGCAGCGCCCGCGGCGGCTGCCCCGGCGATGGACGGGCAGCGTGAGCTGACGATCAAGACACTGAACAACAAGTTCAGCGTCGGCGAGATCAACGCCAAGCCGGGTGAGACGGTACGCATCACGCTGGTCAACGGCGACGACGAGAACCACAACATCGTCAGCGCCGACGCCAAGATCGTCTCGCCGACCGTCGGCGGCGGGCAGACGGGGACCTTCACCTGGCAGGCGCCGGCAACGGCGGGAAGCTACGAGGCCATCTGCCTCTTCCATCCCACGATGAAATTGACGCTCAACGTCAAGTAAAGGGTCGTGGCGGGCCGGCCGATGCCGGGGATTGGGGAGCGGGCCAACACCGCAAGGTGTGCCCGTTCCCCAGTCCGCGACGGCTCGCCGGCCCTCCATTCCGACACTCATCCGACATTCAGGACACTTGGTTACTCAGACGGGAAGTATAGGTGAATGTGATGGCCGTGGAAGCAGCGCAGCTAGGAGCAGGCGTCACGTCTGCGACGGCGGGCCAGCCCGGCGCCACCGGGATGGGAACGGGATCGTTCGAGCGACCGCGCAGCCGTCCCCGTCGCGTCGAGGCGCGCCGGCCGCGGCCGGTCTGGCGCCGCACGCTGCGCGCGTGGCGTTCCTGGCTTCCCCTCACCATCGCCCTCGCGCTGGCCGCGGCCGGTGCCGTCGCGCTGGCTGTATCCGCGTGGCACGCGCTGGCGCCGTCTGTCGTCCCAGCGCTGGCGCCGGCGCTGAACCTCGCGGCCGCACGCCAGGACCAGGCGCCGGCCGCGGCCGTCCAACTTGCCGGCGGCCCGGCGGCGCCCCTGCAGACCACGCTGGCGCTGACCCGCGCGCTCACGCGTTCGGCTCGCGCCGCCGGCGGCCAGGACGTCGACGTGCTGTACGCCACGCCCGGCTATTTCCAGCGCAGCGGCCAGCAGGCGCTGGCCACCCGCTACGGCCAGGATCGATATCTGCTCTTCTTTGTCACCGAAACGATCCACACCGACGAGCTGCAGCCTCCATTGCAGCCGGTGCTCTCCGCCGGCGGGCGGCTGGTCCCGTCTGAGCCGCCGCTCGTGCTGATGGACGCGGTGCACCACCGCACGAGTGTGGTGCGGTTTCCCAAGGTCGACGCCGCCGGCCGCCCGCTGCTCGACGATGGGGTGGGCAGCTTCGAAGTGCTGCTGCCGGCCGGCGAGCGTGGCGGTGCCGCGGCGCTGCGCTGGGAACTCCCCATCGTCGAGGCGCAGGCAGACACCGGCCGGCAGCCATTGGCGGTCGGGTCGGTGCTGGCCCTGCTCGGCGGCTTGCTGGCCGCGATGTGGCCGTGCCTGTTCCAGCTCACCGCGTACTTCATTCCCAGCATCGCCGGCCTCTCCATGGCCAATGCCAACGAGCCGGCCGGTGCGGCGGTGCGGGCACGCGTCGTCCGCACCGCGCTCCTCTTCGTGATCGGGATCGTGCTGGTCTACACGCTGGCCGGCGCCGCCGCCGGCTATGCGGTGCAGACGCCCGGCGCGCGCAGTCTGTTCGAGACGTGGCGGCGGCCGCTGTCGATCGCCGGCGCGCTGCTGATCGGCGCCATGGCCGTGCGGATGGCGTTGCGGGCCCGCGCGCCGATGGCGTGCCAGATGCCCATGTTCTCGCCGCTCGAGCGGTTGGGCCGCAGCCCGCTGGGCACGATGCTGCTTGGCGTTGCCTTCGCCACCGGCTGCATGACGTGCTTTGGCGCGGCCATCACGCTGGGCATGTTCACCTACGTCGCCTCCACCGGCTCGGTGCTGATGGGCGCCGGCACGCTGCTCATCTTCTCGCTTGGCTTCGCCGTGCCGCTGGTGGTGGGGTCGATATTCATGGCCCGCGTGCTGCCGCTGCTCGACCGGCTGCAGCGCCTGGTGCCGGCGCTGACATTGGCCAGCAGTGCCGTGATGCTGGGTTTCGCGGTGTTGCTGCTCACCGACCGCTATCACGTGGTGTCCGATGCGCTGGCGAGGCTAGCGCTGGGAGGGTAAGACGATGGCGGCAATTGGCCAAGTGGACGGCGCGCGGGTGAGGGCAACAGCGCAGCCGCCGCGCGTCGGGCTGGTCGCCCTCGCCGCTGCCGGAGTGCTCGCGGCGGCGGCCGCCGCCGTGCTCCTGGTCGTGTCCGGGCAACGACCGGCGGCAAGCCCGACCGCCCAGGACGCACCGGCGGCCGCCGGGTTGCCTGCCGGTGCCGGTGCCGCCGGCGCCTCAGGCGCGGCCGGTGCCGCCGGTGCGGCGGACGCCGCCACTGCCTCGGCACCGGCCGCCGGCTCGGATCGGATGGCGCTGCGACTCGGCGGGTTGCTGCTGCCGCTGGAGAACGGGATGCGGGTGCCGGCCGGAGGCGACCTGGCCGCGGAGTTGTTCTTCGCTCCCTATCCGCCGGCCGGTCGCACCAACCTGGACGTGTACGTCGTGAACGAGCGTACCGGCCAGGCCGTGGCCGACGCCCAGGTGACGCTGCGCTACGAGATGCCGGAC
>JACQGX010000417.1 GCA_016199265.1 Chloroflexota bacterium
CGCGTCAACGTCATCGCGCCGGGCTTTATCGACGAGACGCGCTGGAACGCGGACCTCGAGGCATCGAATCTGAACGAGATGCGCCAGCGGGCAGCGGCCGGCACGCCACTCCAGCGCGTGGGCTATCCCGCGGACATTGCCGAGGCGGCGCTCTTCCTGGCCGCCGGCGCAGACTTCATGACCGGGGCCGTGCTCGTCGTAGACGGCGGGCGGCAGTTCTTCCAATGAGCGTTAGCGCGGCCCTCGAAGCGCAGGACGTTGCGCTGCGTGCAGACGGCGGCGCGCTCTTCGCGGCGGCGCTGGTCCGTGCTGCGCCTGTGGGCCGCCCAGCGGACTCACCCGGCACAGGGGTTGTCGTGCTCCCGGATGCGCGCGGCCTGCACCCCGATGACGTGGCCGTCGCGCGGCGATTCGCCGCCGCCGGCGTGGACGCGATCGTCGTCGACCACTTCGGCCGGACGGCTGGTCCCCGCGACTGGCGGCAGTCGTTCGAGTGGCAGGCGCACTTCGCCCTCGTCCGCAGCGACGACGTCGCGTCCGCGGTGGCGGCGGCCGCGGCCTACCTGCGCTCCCCGGACGGCGGCGCGGCCGGCGCGGTGATCAGCGTCGGCTTCGGCTTCGGCGGCACCCAATCGCTCCTGCAGGCCGCCGGCGGCCACGGCCTCGCGGGCGTGGTCGGCGTCGGCGGCTGGCCGAACCCGCCCCTGCCCGACGGCGCCCCCGCGCCCATCGAGCGGGTGGCCGAGTTCGCTTGCCCGGTGCTGGGGCTGTTTGGGTGGCTCGACCCCGGCGTCTCGCCCACCTGGATCATCGCCTTCGAGCAGGCGCTCGCCAACGCCGCCGTGCCGCACGAACTGGCCATGTACCGGCGCACGGGCGCCGGCTTCTTGGACCGGCGGCCGGACGAGTTTCCGGAGGCAGCGGCCGACGGCTGGGACCGCGTGCTGGGCTTTGTCCGCGCGCTGGGCTCGGGCGCAAGCCCTCGGCTGGCGCGCTACGTCGTGGTCGGCGAGTTGGGCGAGCCACCGACACCTACGCCCCCCGCGAGTGTGCAGGCAGAACATCCAGATGAGACCCCGCTCGCCCTGAGCCGGTCGAAGGGCGAACAGCCAAGCCCTTCGACAGGCTCAGGGCGAGCGGCACGGGCCGCCGGAACTTCTGCATGCAGCCCTCTCGCGGCACCCACGGCACCCACGGAGCCGCACGCGACGGCATCATCCGACCCGGCGGTTTCAGTCTCGCCGCCCGGAGTCGTGGCCGGGACCGGGGCGGCGTACTTCCCGCCGCCGGAGCCCGCCGGCGGCTGGCGGGTGCTCGGTGACCGCCGCGAGATCGCCGCCCGCGGCCTCGACCCCGACCGGCTGGACGAACTGGCGGACTGGATGGCCACGCTCCAGTACCCGGCGCCGTACCCGCCATCGCCGTGGGGCCTCCTGGTCGTCAAGGACGGCTGGATCGTGGCCGAGCGGTACGACCAGCCCGGCACCCGGTACCGGCCGCTCGGCATCGCCTCCATTGGAAAGAGTCTCAGTTCGCTGGCCTTCGGGCAGTGGCTCGAGGCCGGCCGGCGGGGCGAGGCGGCGGTGCGGCTCGACCTAGATGCCCCCGTTTACGACCGCCGCTACCTGCCGGAGGGCTTCCCGCTCTCTGACCCGCGCAAGGCGGCGATCACCTTCCGGCAGGTGCTGACGCACACGTCCGGTATCAAGCCAGAGTGGGACACCCGCGGCGGTGAGGGCTTCCGCTTCGTCGAGTACACCGTCGGCCACTCTGCCCTGTATCCCGACTCGGCGCCACTCGCCTTCGATCCCGGCACCGGCTACGGCTACAGCAGCGTCGCCTTTAACCATCTCGCCGTCGCCGCGCCGCACGTCACGGGGCGCCACTTGTACGAGCAGGTGCGCGACCACATCCTCGGCCCCATCGGCGCCGAATCGGCCGCCTGGCGGCTGCCGGACGGGGAGTACTTCGGGTACGAGGACCCGGATGGCCGGTACATGCCGGGCTCGGGCGGGCCGCACCTGACGGCCCGCGACCTGGCCCGCTACGCCTACCTCCACCTTCACCGTGGGCAGTGGGGTGGCCGGAGCGTCGTGCCGGCGTGGTACATGGACGAGGTGCGGCAGGTGGTGCGGCTCAGCGAGGCCCAGCCGATCGACTACGGCCTGGGCTTCGGGACCAACGACCAACTGGGCCTGTCTGCCGATCTGCCGCGGACGGCCGTGGTCCTGTCGGGCAACGGCCTGAACATCGCCCTGGTTGTGCCGGACTGGAACCTCGTGGTCGTACGAACCAGCCGCGTCTACTGGGTCCTCGACGGGGCGGCCGTCCGGCGCGAGCTGATCCGGCGCGTGCTGGCCGCGATCCGGTAGCGGCGGTGGGACGACGAAGGGCTACAGACCAAGGACGAAAGACGAAGGACGAAGAAAAAGGATGAAGGTCACGGAGGCGCGGCTCTACCTGTCGACCTCGAAGCCGCGGCAGACGGCGATCGTGCAGCTCCGCACCGACGAGGGGATCACCGGCGTCGGGGAAGCGGGGATGCACTTTGGGATGCGCGGCGTCGCCCTCATCATCGGTGAGTTCGCGCGGCGCTACCTCCTCGGCGAGGACCCGCTGTTGGTCGAGCGCCACTGGGAGCGCATGTACGGCGAGTCCGGCTGGGCGCGCGGCGGCGGCGCGGCGCTCATGGCGGCGATCAGCGCGCTGGACGAGGCGCTGTGGGAAATCGCCGGCAAGGCGCTGGGCGTCCCCGTCTATGCCCTCCTGGGTGGGAAGGTGCGGGACCGGCTGCGTCTGTACGCCAACGGCTGGTACCGCACCGGCGGCCCGCCCGAAGACTACGCCCGCGACGCCGAGAAGGTGCTCCGCGACGGTTTCACGGCGCTCAAGTTCGATCCCTTCCAGCACGTGAGCGAATGGCAGCACTGGCGGCCCCGCCGCATCTGGGAACGGCGGGAGATCGAGGTGGCCGCCCGGCGCGTGGCGGCCGTGCGCGACGCGGTGGGACCGGACGTCGACATCCTGCTGGAAGGGCACGGCTGGTTCGACGTCAACACCGCCGTGGAGGTGGGCCAGCGCCTGGCCGAGTTCGACTGCCTCTTCTTCGAGGAGCCGGCCGACTCGACCAACCCCGAGGCGCTGGCCCAGGTGGCGGCCGCCGTGCCGCAGCCGGTGGCCGCCGGGGAGAAGATCTACACCCGCTGGGGCTTCCTCCCCTTCCTGCAGCACCAGTCGATGCGTATCTTGCAGCCGGACGTGGGCAACACCGGCGGGATCAGCGAAACGCGCAAGATCGCGACGCTGGCCGAGACCTACTTATTGTCCATCGCGCCTCACAACTGCTGGGGACCCATCGGTACGGCGGCGACCGTCCATGTGGACGTCGCGACCACCAACCTTCTCATACAGGAGTGGTTCTCCTACGAGGGTGACGACCACTACCGCATGGTCGACCACGCCTACGAACTGGACGCGCGCGACGGCTACCTCGTCCTCGCCGGAGAACGGCCGGGACTCGGCGTGGAACTGGACGAGGAGTACATGGCGCCGTACCTGTTGGAGGCGGTCACGCTGTAGTCAGTCGTCGGTCGTCGGTCGTGGCTCGACAAGCTCACCCTGAGCGGCCGTCCCTCACCCGCTCGTCCTGAGCTTGTCGAAGGACGGTCGTCGGTCGTCGGCAGAGGACAGTGGCCGACGAGACTATGGCGAAGCGTGCTACCGGCGGGGTCTGTCGAGGATGACCTGCATCTCGCGGCTGAGCTCTTTGAGGAAGCCTGGCTCGGCCGTTGCGGGCGTCGGCCACCACGCACGCATACTGGAGGCGGGAGTGCTTACTCGCCCCCGCCCGGTACTGCGTGCGCCCGCAGGCAGTCCAGGTTCATCTCCGGGCCGAAGCCGGGACGCTGGGGCACGTGCAACTCGCCCTCTCGCATGACGAGCGGCTAGTCGTGGCGTTTACCTGCACAGACTTCGACGTGCGGCACGAACACCTCATGCCCACGCTTCGCGCTCATGTGCCTTCTGCAATGAGTTGGTTGGCGAGGCTTACCGCTTCCTCCGCGACTACAAATGCTCGTTGGGCATCCGTCTCACCGAAGATCTCCCAGGGCGTCCGCCACTGGGTTTCGTCACCATAATCACTCTCAGCATGGATAGCTGGACCGAGTAGCCTCGCGCATTCAGCCAGCTTCCGGACCGATTCGCGCGCAGCCTCCGGGAAGCGCTGCGCCTCCAGTGCGCCCTGCAAGAGCATGCCTGGGGCGTGGGGTTGCGCCCGACCGGCCCCAACAGAGCCAGCACGGCTTTGGCAGCATTCTCGACTGCGAGCTGACTGTTATCTACACAAGAGCGCCACCGTTGCAGTCCGACATCCTGCCTCGCCTCCTCGACGAAGCCGTGTGCCAGGCGCAACCGATACCGAGCCTCTTCCGTGACGGCCATCGCCTACTTCTCCCATTCCAGTGACCAAACCCGCGGGGGTTGCTTCTGCCATTGCCACACGTCGCCTGCCTCGGTTCGTTCGCGCCGAAGTCCCAACTGCCGAATCAGCCGCCGTAGAGTAGCCAAACGCTCGGCCGCGTACCATCGAGGGTCGTAAAGGATCTGTCCGTCGAGGGCAATATCCAGGTACAACGATGCGATATGCGACTCGAACTCGGCAGGCGTCCTTGCCAGGAGCGAAACGGCGTCACCGTACTCGGATGGCAGCAGCCGGTTTAAGAAGAAGTGCCGTTCTAGTGGTCCGTCGGGCAGCCCTTCGGCGATGACGAGGACATCCCAGTCGCTCGCTTCGTGCGCGTCGCCGCGCGCCCGCGAGCCGAACAGGACCACCGCGACGAGGGTCTCGCCAAGCGCGCTCTGGAGCGCCTCCACCGTCCGCGCCGGAATCTGCTGTTCCTTGGTGCGTTGCTGCTGCGCCAGCGTCGTTCTCGCCATGTCAAGCTCCGGGCAGCCGCCTACGTTAAGCTTACCCGCCCCAGCCCGGCACCGCGTGGGCGCGCAGATAGTCCAGATTCATCTCCAGTCCGAGGCCGGGCCGTCTCGGCACGTGCAGCTCGCCGTTGCGCACGTCGAGCGGTTGATCGATGAAGGCGTTGTAGAAGTCCATCCGGCTGCGCATCGTCTCCAGCCGGTAGAAGTTCGGCACCGTCAGCATCACGTGCGCGCCGGCCAGCACGTTGATCGGCCCGCTCGCGTCGTGTGGCGAGACCGGCACGTAGTATGCCTCCGCCATCGTCGCGATCTTCTTGAGCTCGGTAATGCCGCCCGTCCACGTCACGTCGGGCATGATGAAGTCGGCCAGGTGCTGCTCGAAGATCGGCACGAACTCGAACCGCGTGTGCAGCCGCTCGCCGACGCACAGCCGCGTCTGCACCTGGTCGCGCACCTGCTTGAGCGCGTGGTAGCTCTCCGGCGGCACCGGTTCCTCGAACCAGGTGATGTTGTACGGCGCCAGCCGGTTCGCCAGCCGGATCGCCGTCGGCACGTTGTACATCGCGTGCGCGTCGATCAGCACCTCGACGTCTGGCCCCACGGCCTCGCGGATCGCCGCGACGATCTCCACGCCCTTCTGCTCGCCCTCGGCGCTGATCTGCCCGTCCAGGTAGGCCGTGCCCCTGCCCGCCATGCCCTCCCAGAACGGATCGGTCTTGATCGCCTGGTGCCCATCGCGAACCGGCACGAGCGCGTTCTGCGCCATCTCTTCCGGTGTCGAGGCGTACGGGAAGTGCGTATATAAAGGAATCGTCTCCCGCACCGGGCCACCCAACAGCTCGTAGATGGGGAGCCCCAACGCTTTCCCCCGGATGTCCCACAGCGCGATGTCGATCCCGCTGATCACCGCCGCCGTCGCGCCGCGTGTCCCCACGTACGTGAAGGTGCGGAAGATCTTCTGCCAAATCGCCTCGATGTGCGAGGGATCGTCGCCCAGCACGAAGTCCTTGAGCTCGCGTAAGATGGCGCACACCGCCCGGTTCGCCACCGGGCCAGGGTACGTCGTGATCTCGCCCCAGCCGGTGATGCCCTCGTCGGTCTCCACCTGCACGAAAACGTACTGCCGGCCGCGACGCGGCGCCGCTGCGCCCGCCCCTCTGGCGAGACTCTGACTGGCCCAGATACCCGCGCTCGTGTCGACTGGGATCTCGACAATCCACGGCGTAACGTTGGTGATTCGCATGACAACCTCCTGAAAGGCGCGTAGTCGCGCCGCGCCGGTAGTCTCCTTCTGGGACTTCAGACCTTGGACCTTGGACTACGCTCAGACTCCCGAGACGAGATGCGACACCATCTTACCCTTGTGCTAGAGTACTGCGCACGGCGCCATGCGTCCTAACAGCCGCTGCATTCTCCAGTTCACGGTAGAGAGGCCCGCGGATGCAGGAACCTGGCGCTCCGGAGGAGGGAAAAATGAGACGCTTCGCGGGAATCGCACCGCCGCTGATCACACCATTGACCCAAGACGGGCAGGTCGACGAACCTGCCGTTCACCGCTTTATCGCGCACGTGCTCGGGGGTGGCGTGCACGGCGTGGTGGTGCTGGGATCGAGCGGCGAGGCCGCGCTGCTGCACCCGAGCGTGCGCCGGCGCATGCTCGAAGTGACGCTCGAAGCAGTCAACCGGCGCGTGCCGGTGATCGCCGGGACCGGCGAGCCGGGCACCGCGCTGGCCGCCGAAACAACGCGCACCGCACGCGACGCCGGTGCCGCCGCGGCCATCGTCGTGCCGCCGTTCTACTATTCGCTCGACCAGGAGGCGGTGAGGCGCCACTACCGGACGGTGCGCGAGGCAGGTGGTCTGCCCATCGTGGCCTACCACATCCCGTCGCTCACCAAGGTGCCAATCGAGCCCGACACACTGCTGGCGCTGGCCGAGGAAGGTACGCTGTGCGGCGTCAAGGACAGCGCCGGCAACTTCGGCTACTTCCAGCGCGTCGTCGACGGCACACGGCACCTGGCCGATTTCGCGGCGCTGCAAGGGAGCGACAACCTGCTCTTTGCGGGCATGGCCTACGGCGGCGATGGCGCCATCAGCGTGATGGCTCAAGTCGCGCCCGCCGTCATGGTGGCGCTCTACGAGGCGGGCCGCGCCGGCGACTGGCAGCGCGCCAAGCGGCTGCACCAACGCTACCAGAACCTCTCCCGCGCGATCGGACCCGGCTGGATTCCCGCCATCAAAGGGGCGCTGAACGCCTTCGGCATCTGTGGCCCATACGTCGCTGCGCCAAACGTGCCCTGGGACGAATCCCGACTTACCGCCCAGCGCGCGCGCCTCCTCGAAGCGCAACGCGCCGGGTTGTTCGATCCGGCGACAGTGTAGGCGCATCGAGGCGCCGGACCGCGCCCTCTGAGGCGGCGAGTGGCCCTACAGCGCGTCCACAGTCGCAAGCATGCCCTGAGCCCTTCGGCTTCGCTCAGGGTGAACTACGCCGAAGGGGCCAACGTCCAAAGTCGTTTCGATCGGGAGCATGGGCCCGTGACTTTGGACCTTGGACTTTGGACTGAGTTTAGACCGTAGAGAAGGGAGCAGTCAGAACGATGTACCTTGCCTGCAGCCCGATCACCTGGACGGTGATCCGGCGCCAACCCGACAATCCATACGCCGGCCGCGCCGGCTTCGGCCGGCTGCTCGACGAGATCCGCGAGGCCGGCTACACCCACGTCGTCGCCGGTCGTACGTCCGCCGGCCAGGAGGAGGCCTTCGAACGTCCCGAAGGCCTCCTCCGGTTCCTCGCCGATCACGGTCTCCAGCCGGCGCCGAGCTCGATCGGCGGGCAAGGGCTGCTCGATCCTGCCGAACGCGCGGCCGCCGTCGAGGGCGCACGCCAAGCCGCCGCGTACACTCGCGGCCTGGGCCTCGACGCGTTATTCATCATGCCGCCGAGCGCGCCCCACCGCTGGGCCGCCGCCGGCCACTTCTCCCAGGGCAACCGGCCCGACGGCCTCGCCGACGAGCAGTGGGCCGTGCACTGCGAGACGCTTAACCGTATCGGCGAAGCCTGCCGGGCCGAGGGCGTCTGGCTCTGCCTGCACAACCACGCCGGCATGTTCTGGGAAACCGGCGACGAGTTCGAGCGCGCCATCGCCGGCACCGATCCCAACCTGGTCGCCCTCGGCCCCGACGTCGGGCATATGGTCTGGGGTGGGATCGATCCGCTGCCCTGGTTCCGGCGGCACATGGACCGCGTCAAGTCGATCCACATCAAGGACATGCACGCGGCTGTTCTGCGCCAGGCGCGCGAAGAGAAGCTCTCCTACCAGGAAACGTCGGCCCGCGGCGTCTTCGCCGAGATCGGCGAGGGCTGCGTCGACTGGCCGGCCCTCTTCGGCTTCTGGCGCGATGCCGGCTACGACGGTGCCGTCGTCGTCGAGTCCGACCGGACGCAGAAGCCCACGCCCGCCGAGAGCATCACTGCCAGCCG
>JACQGX010000425.1 GCA_016199265.1 Chloroflexota bacterium
CGCCCCTCCACTACCGCAACGTCAACCCCTACGGCATCATCCGGCTGGACATGAGCCGGCGCTTGTCCCTCGGAGATGACCCCGCGGCGTAGCGGCTGTTACGCATTTTGCGTCTGGTGTCACGAACGTTTGTGGAGGGCCTCGTTTCGGAAACACTCGCTGCCCGTCTCGCCAGAATCCGCACCCGAACGCCCGTCACTTCTGCTGCCTCCGCAATCTTGTGTTGTTGGTTGGTTCCTACGACGAACCTTAGTCCGCCGTTAGCCGGCCTCCCGTACCCCCGTGCCGCGAGTTCCCGCGTCGCCGCTCGCCAGTCACCGCCGTGACTGAGCAGGCAATAGGCGGCGAACTTGCTGTACGACTCGTCGGCCTGGAACGGCGGCGCGTCACTGCTGAAGACGTAGAGCAGCCCGCTGCCGGCATAGTTCACCGTCGCGCTCGTTCCCCGTCTTTTTTCCGGTCGGCACCAATGCTCCACCTCTCCACAGCGGTGGTCCAGTCGCCAGCCATGCGGCACCAGCACCTCTGCCCACTCTCCCCGCGCATTGAAGTCGTCACCCGGCCGCGTCAGGTTCACCGCTGGTCTCACCGACCGCGCTCCTGCTGCCGGCGGCGCAGCGCGTTCGCCTACCCACGCGAACCGCTCCCGTAGCACCGCCTCCAGTTGCTCGACGGAGTACCTCAGCTCCGGCCGCCACCGCACCACCCGTACCATTCGCGGCGCCTCGTACTTCCAGTTGTAGGTCTCCGGCAGCCGCAAGATCCGCGGCGCGTCATAGACCCGATCAGGCTTGATCGACGGACCGCATACGGCGCGGTTCAACCCGTCATTCACCGCCTCGAGCCGCTCGCGTTCTCCTGATCGCTCCACGCACCACGGTTGGTCCAGACAGTGATAGCCGTGATACCCGCCCCGCTATCCACCACCACGCTCGCCGGCACAGGAAACGCGTCAATCGCCGCCAGCGCCGCCGCCTTCGGGTCCTTCTCCAACGCAAACAGCTTCGCGTCCACTTCCCACCACACCGCCCCAACCCGGCCCACTCCGGCGGCCGTCCCGTTCTCTCTGCGTCGCAGCCCCACCCCGAAGTAACAGTTCCACCCACTCGCCCGCCGCATCGTCTCGGCGACCAATTGCTCCGCATTCGCGTTGAAGCGCCGCATGCACCGCCCTTCCGGCGCAATGAACCGTGCTTCTAGCCGCTCTTCTTCGCGTGGCCTCGGCTGAACCGCCCGCAGAAACGCCGCCGCCCCCACCTCAGGTGGTGGCGTCACATCACCTTGCGCGTACCGCATTTCTCTGCTCACGGCTTCACCCCCGCCCCACCTGTCGTCACCAGCCACCGCCGATCAAGCAGCACCACGTACATCCGGGTCGTATTGCGTGTCCACCACCACTTGCGCGCCCGTCGCAGGGCGTGTTGAGCCAAGGTCCTCATCATCACGGTCCTTTCAAAGGTGTGCGGCGCCGGCTACCGCGGCGCCGTTTCGCTACTCGCGGGCACCGTCGCGCCCGCCGGCGAGCTCCCGCTCGCCCTTCGTCTGACTGCGTCGCTACGCGTGTGCGGATCTCTCCAAACCGGCTTACCTGGAGGCGAACGCCGATGGTAACGGCAGGGGGGCCGCGTTGCGCCTGGCCAGCGGCTCAGCACGCCCGGGATGGGCCGCAGCGCGTGGTACTATCCAGCCCATGTGACCGCGAACGTGACCGCGAACGGCCAGCCCGCGGTGCCGGCGGGACCGGCCTACACGCTGTCGCCCTTTCAGCAGCACCTCATCCTTTCTGCCTGCCCGCGCGGGTCGTCCATCGTCGACGCGCGCTACACCCGAGAGGGGCAATTGCTCCGTCCCGTGTGGGTGCGCGTCGCGCTGCCCAGCGGTGCCCTCTGTCCGCTCATTCTGCGGCTCGACCGGTGGGCCGAGGGTGTGGTCCATGAGGCCCGCCTGCTACCGCTGCTCGCGCGGACCGGTCTCCCCGTCGCCGAGGTACTCGCCGGTCCCGTTTGTGATCCGGGCGCGACCGACCTGGGCGCGATGGCCGTCTACTCCGTCCTGCCCGGCCGCAACCTGCTCCAGCTCATCTACCACGCCTCCAGGAGCGAGAAGGTGGCGCTGGCCGACCTGCTCCTGGAGGCGATCGGGCGGCTCCAGGAAGTGACCCTGCCGTTGACCGCACTGTTGGAGCGAGAAGGGCTCGGCGACCTCGTGCCACGGAGGGGGGCTGGCGTACGAGTTGCACCTGGCCACCACAGACGGCTCCCGGGTCCGCGATCCGGAGTGTCACCGCGCGGTCGAGCGCGCCATGGAGGTGCTGCCGCCGCTCGTCGAGCAGGTGCAGGAGCCGCTCTGCTTTTGGAACGGCGACACCAATCCGGCGAACTTCCTCTCCGACGGCCACCGGCTCACCGGCTTCGTCGACTTCGCGCACGCTTCCTGGCACGACCCGCACTACGGCCTCGCCCGCTTCACTGTCTACCAGTGGGTCCAGCTCGACCGGCCGCTGCTCTTTCAGCGCTACCGCGAGTGCCACCGCCTGAGCGAGCGCGACTTTGCGCTCCGCTCTGCCGTGCACTGCCTCTGGATGCTGCAGACGAGCGTCCCCGGCGAGCCTGTCGACGACGCCTACCGCGGTCGCATCCTCGCCCAACTCGACGCCGATCTCCGCCTGCTCAATACCTGATACGCGTCGTGGTCATGGTCCTGGTCACGCGCCGGCGGCCGCGCGCCAGCGTGCCGCGGCGTAGTTTGTACGGTTGACCGTGCTATCACGCACCTGTCCACAGGGACAGGTGCGGGCCTGTCCACAGGAGCGGTGGCGGCATCCCTGCCCCGTGTTAGGCTGAGCGCATGATATCGGGAGAGGCCAGGCAAGCAGGACGCATGACGCCGCCGGTGTCGGGTGTGTTCGAGACCTCGCTGTACGTGGAGGATCTACCGCGCTCGTATGCCTTCTACCGGGACCTTTTCGGCTTTGAGTTGATCGGGTCGGAGGTCGACGCGGGCGACCGGCTCGCCGCGCTGCGGGTGGGCGAACGGCAGGTGTTGATCCTCTTTCGGCAAGGCGCTTCCGCCGTGCCGCCCACCGCTGAGGGCCAGGCCAAGGGTCGCCGGGTGCTGCACCACGACGCGCGGGGGCAGATGCACGTGGCCTTCGCCGTCGCCTACGAGGACCTCGGCTCGTGGGAAAAACGGCTTCGGCAGATGGGCATTGCCATCGAGCGCACCATCGACTGGCGCCCCGGCGTGCGAAGTCTCTACGTGCGCGACCCGGACGGGCACCTGGTGGAGTTGGCGACTCCAGGGGTGTGGGGCGTGGTCTGATAGACTGCTAGCGACGGAGTACCTCTTTGTCGGAGGCAATCCGTACCGCCGCTGGACGCTCGACGCCGCATACACACCCGAGCCACCCTTGCGGTCCGCTGGTGCAGCGCACCGGGCCGGCCGTTCTGCGGCGATGGGTGGACGCCCGGGGCGCTGTGCTGCGGTCGGGCGACCGCACGGGCGAGTGCCAGTGGTGCCACGGCTCCCCCGGGGTCGGGCTGTTCTTCGTTAAGGCGTACGAGGTGCTCGGCGACGCCCAATACATCGAGACGGCCAAGGCCGCGGGGGAGACGATGTACGCCCACGGCGATGTGCGGGCCAACCCCAGCCAGTGCCACGGGCTGGCCGGCAACGCCGAGGTGTTGGTCGAGCTGTACCGCCTGACGCGCGACGCGCTCTGGCTTGAGCGGGCGCACGACTTCGCGGCGCGCACGCTCATCTACCGAAAGAGCACGCCCGAGGGGGATGTCTGGCAGGGCGACGACCCGCTCTCCACGTCGCCGGACTTCCTGTGCGGCGCGGCGGGGGTCGGCCACTTCTTCCTGCGCCTGCTCGATCCCGACGGCATGAGGATGCCCCTCCTGTAGCTCCCAGAGGTGAGGCGGCCTGAGGCTTTCACCAGGGTGATGGTGACGGGGTACGCTTGGCCGCTCGTAGTCGGCGGCGTAGGTATTCTCGCCGGTCTGGCTACGCACCAGACGCGCTCGCCCAGTTAGCAGCAGTGCTGGGCATTCGGTCGGGCACCCTCGTCGTGGACGTGGGCGCCGGCACGGGCAAGCTGACCCGGCAACTGCTGAACACCGGGGCGCGGCTCGTCGCAGTCGAGCCGGTGGCTGCGATGCGCGCTCAATTCCGCCGGGTCCTCCCAGATGTGGCGATCCTGGAGGGAACCACCGAGGCGCTGCCGTTGCCCGACGCCAGCGTGGACGCCGCGGTGGTGGGGCAGGCGTGGCACTGGTTCGATGCGCCAGCCGCGCTTGCGGTCACATCATTCGCACAGATCAGCGCCAGCCGTTTGTTGGCGAGCTTTCCCCAGGCATTTACCAATAGATCCTCCGTCTCGGCCGCGAACCCCACCTTCACGAAGTCATCGCGCAGCTCCAACAAGAAGTCGTCGTTCTCGACCAACTCCAGGACGAGCCTGCGTCTGGCCTTCTTGATCTTCTGGGTGGCCGGCGTGGCGACCCGGAAGTCTGAAACGGCCGCCGCCATGACCAGAGCGTCGGCCGCACGCCGCGCACGCGATCGCCTCGCCGCGGTTGTGCCGGTCGCCGCGCGCGTGCCGTTGGAGTGCGATCACGCACTCGCATCGCGGACATGTTACTCGCCCGTGCTGCGCCGTCGTCGCCCGTAGGATGCTCCGGCACCGCGCGTCCAGCGCGTACCCGACCCGGTTCACCAGGTCCTCGTCCGCGATCCCGAGCGGGCCGGTCTCGTCCAGCCGCCGTATGATAGGCGGGTTCACGCGCGGCGCCCACCGCACCTTCGCCAGGCACACGCGGTGCAGTCGTCACGTGCCAATCGTCGGCGGCGCCACGCAGCCCCCGGACCGGCTGCCCGGTGTCCCACCACCTGCCGCCGAGTCCCCTCGAGTCCCCCTGCCCGGCACCGCCCCTGCGGCCCTCTTTCGCGGGCCGCGCCCCGCGCCACGTGAGACAGATTCGGCCGACTGCGAAACGGCACCGTACACGGTTCCGTTCTCTAGTCACTGGACCCGCGCCGCTCCGGCGCCGACCCACGAGAGGCGACCTACACGGTTCCGGTGTCAAGTGACTTGACACGCGCCGTCGCGGCGCCCGTCGCGGCGCCGCCCGCTGCCGGGCGGCCCGGCCGCCGTGGGCGCCGTCTGGCCGCCGCTGTCTCACTCCATATGTCTCACTTTGGCTCCGCCGCCCCGCCCGCGCCGCCTCCACCCCCGTCCTTAGGATCGCCAGCGCCGTACTGGTGACATCACACCGATCGTCATGCGGCAGATCCGGAAACCCGACCAGCTCCCCCAGAGACGCCTTCACCCACGGCGCCTGCGCCGCGAACTCCGGCACCCGCGGCGCTTGCAGACGGTATCGCACGTGGGCTACATTCGGCGTATGGCGGGCTTTGCGTCGCTTCCTGGCTTCCGGGACTTCCCTCCGGAGGACCTCGCCGTCCGGGCCTACATCATGCAGGTCTGGCGGGACGTCGCGCAGCGCTACGGCTTCCACGAGTACGACGGGCCGCCGCTCGAGCCCACCGAGCTCTACGTCGCCAAGTCCGGGCCGGAGATCGTCCAGCAACTCTACACCTTCACCGACAAGGGCAGGCGCGAGGTGGCCCTTCGCCCCGAGATGACCCCAGCACACGGTGCAGCACCCGCCGCTCGGCGACCACCACCGGATCCCCTCTTCGCCGGCCGACTTCGGATCGATCACCGCATCACCGCCAATCATCGTCTTTTCCCCCACGCCACCATTACAGGATACTTCGGCGACGAAATGTAACAACACTCAGCACCCACTCAAGAAGTACACCGCCACTTCTGCGGTGCCTTCGGGAGCGTCGAGGTCGTGGAACTCGCGGTAGGCGGCGGTGGCAAAGGCCGGGGCCTGCGCCAGCACGGCGTTGACTTCGCGCGCGAGCTCGTTGCCGCGGGCCGGCAGGCCGCCGCCGGCGCCGCCGGCGCCGCCGAAGGTCAGCACCATGCCGGCCTCACGGCCGCGCATGGTGTGCTCGGCGAACGCGTCGGCGAGCTGAGCGCGTACCTCGGCGACCACCGCGGCGCGGGTTGCCGGCGAGGCGAGCAGCGCCGGCGAGAACCGCACGCGGGCGGTCACCGGCTGCCGGTCGAGGCAGGCATGCGCCGGAGTTGGTGTCGGCAGCACGCGCGTAGGCGCGGCCGCCGAGACGGCAGGCGCAGCCGTTGGCATCGGAGGCGTCGGAGTGGGGGGCGGTGGCGCTGCGTGCGTTCCGACCGCGAGGTACAGCATCACCAGCCCCAGCAGGCCGTCGGCAAACAGCCAGCCGGCGGGGCCGAGCGCGTTGTATCCTCCGCTACTCCCAATGCGTGCCATTGCTTAGGTTGGGTACCACAGAGTACCGATGAGCGCCCGTACACGCCATGTGCCTTGAACAGCTATCCGTGTGCATCGGTGTGCATCTGTGCTTTCTGTCTTTCGTTCTAGGCCACGCGCGTCGGATCGAGCCGCTGTACCAGCGACTGCATCTTGGCCTGCAGGCCCGTGACCTGGTCGGTCAAGCGTTCGAACTCCCCAAGCGTTTCGGCAAGGGCATCGGATACCTGCTCCTGCCCCGGCTGGTGGGGCTGCGGCGCAAGCTGGCTCGTGACCGGCCTGGCACTAAGAATGGCCGGCCGCCGGTAGACTGCGCTCGCGGCATCGGCGGCGCGTGACTCGGTCAAGCGGAACTGAAGCGCGGCGGTGAGCAGGCCGGCGAGCACTTCGCGGAGCTGCTCGAGGATCAGCTCGGCGTGGGCAGTCGATGATTCCAGGCGCGCGCGAAGCGACGAGGCAATCTCGAGGTGCGAGCGAGTCTGGCGCTCGAGTGTCAGGTTGGTCTGCTGTGCGGTGGCGAGCGACACGTCGAGGTGGCCCACCAGCCGCGCGTTCAGCAGGCCGGTTTCGCCGATCGCCGCTGCCGCCGCCGTGATACCGGCGGCGGCGTCCTCGAGCGTGTGCCGGCTCTTGTTCTGCTGTTCGAGCACTTCGGCGAGTGATGCCTTCACCGACGCGATCGCCTCGTGCTGCTGCCGGAAGAGCTCGTCGACTTCGGCGGTAAAGGCGAGGAGCCCGTCGACGCTAAAGCGCAGGGTGTCGGCCGAGCGCTCGAGCGCCGCTTCCTGGCGTTCGCGGCTCGCGACCAACCGGCTCATCTGCTCGGCCGTCGTCCCCAACGCACCGACGGCTCCGTTCGCCGCGCGCGCGAACTGCCCCATCGACTGGGCGAGCAGGCGCTCGATCCGGCGCCCATCACTCTCTCGCCCGGCGGCGTGGTAGCGGCTCAACGCACCGTGCAGCGCCGCCAATTCGTCGTCGAGTTCGGTGCGGAGGCGCTCGAGTCGAGCGGCAACACGTTGGTCGCCCCAATACGTGGCCGCGATCAGCACCGCCGCGCAGAATACCAGCGTCGCGTCGACTCCGGCAACGAACGAGAACGTGAACCAGCGCCAGCCATTGATCACGAGCGGCAGATGCAGCACGCCATACTGCACCGAGGCGACGGCAAAGCCTCGCTCCCACAATTGCTGAAAGCTCTCCGGCACCGCGGCGGGTTGGACGCCGGCAACACTCGCCTGGTATGCAGCGCTGGCGAGCGAAAGCGAGATCCAGGTGACAAGCACGGGCACGACGAGCATCGTGTTGCGTACGACCTCGAGCCAGTGCAGCCCAGTTCGCTCCCGGTAGAACCGCTCGGCCCGCGGCGCCAGCTTCTCCGGATCGAGCAGCGTGTAGACGGTCTCTGGAGGAGGCACGTACGCCGGCGGCGCCTCTTCGTCGGATGTGTCGGTGAGACCGGCCGGCCGCTCGACCGCCGCCACCACGACGCGCAGCAGGCCCAACTGGCGGTACGCCGACGGCGCGATGGGCGGCAGGTCGCGATCGACGATACCCTTCACAAACTCCCCCGCCGGCGAGGACGACTCCGGTCCCGGTGCGCCACCGAGCGGCACCTACGCTGGAATGTATCAGGGAGGCTCGCCGCTCATACGTTGGGCCATACCAATGGTCTACAACGGACGACACCCCCCGGCGTTCCTGAGTTTTCGACAGAACCCGCGCGTTGTGTCACAATAGGGCCGCGATGGCGATTAGCAGCAACAACGTGGTGGCGCCGCTGCTGGGGAACTTCCAGCCGGCGGCCGGTGCGCCGGGAACGGCCTCGGGACGCCTGATCCAGGGCGTCTCCGACCTGGCAACCAAGAGCTTCGGCCTCACCGGGCGATCGGCGGTTGGCCTGTCGCTGGTCGAGTTCACGTCGCCGGCATCGTCCCGGCTGGGGCGCGCGCTGAGCGGCTTCTTCGACAAGGCCGAGGCCGTGCGTGATGCCGCCAGCACGTTGGGCCGCGTCGTCGAACAGGGTTATCGTGACAATAACCTGGACGCCGATCAGGTAGTGTCGGCCGCCTCCAGCCTCGTCACCGCGATCAACGATCTCCGGAGCTTCGTCAGAGACAACCCCGACTCGCTCGCCACCGGTTTGCTCACGCGTGTCGACTCGGCCACCAGCAACTTCCCGCTCGAGCAAGCCCTCGCCAGTATTGGCATCACGATCGACGACGACGGCAAGCTCACGCTTAACGAAGGCGAGCTGCGCGCGGAGATCTCGGCGCAACCGAAGTTCACGGCCGCCGCGCTCGGCCTGACCAGCGGCCTCGCCACGCGCGAGCTCGACAACATCAAGTCGATCCTCAACAGCTCCACCGTCAGTGTGATCGGCTTCTCCGGCCGCTCCGGCGCCGGCGACTTCCTCGTCTCGAGCACCTCACGGACCCAAAGTGAGCTCAGCGGCCGGTTCGTCAATCTGCTCGTGTAGGCGTGCAGGCGCCACCTTTCGGACCGCGACGGGTCTACGTAACCGACGACCTGGGCAGGGGCGCATCGACACACGCCGGTAGGCGGTAGGCGGTAGCCGAAGGCTAGCGCGGCGTACGGCTTACGCGCCCTGCGCGGTGCCTGGAGCCATCTGCTCGGACACGGTCGGGCGAGGGGCGACCAGCGTCGCACCGGTTGTGGCCGCGGCGCCGTCTGTGGACGCAACCGGAACAGGCGCCGTTACCGGCACGCCGCTCGTTCCGCCTGGCCCATCCGGCCCACTCGGCTCGCTCGCCAGCATCTGAGACCGGTCTCGCAGCCGGCGGCGCCAGAGCCACCCGCCGATGGTGACCAGCGCGGCGATCCCTGCGCCGATCCAGCCGGCGCGGCGCATCGCGAGCTCGAGCGTGCTCCACTCGGCGGCGAGCAAGTAGCCGCCACCGGCAAAAACTGCCGACCAGAGCAGCGCTGCCGGAAACTCCATCAGCAGGAACCGTCCCAAGGGCAGCCGGCTGGCTCCGGCGGCGACGGCGAGCGCCGAGCGGCCGTGGCCGAAGGCATGGGCGATGAGTATGATCCACCACCCATGGCGGCGCAACAGGGGTTGTGCCTCGTCGAGTTGCAGTGCGGCTCGCTGGCCGAAGCGTCCGGCCCGGCGATGGCGCAGCAGCTTGCCGGCGCCGCTGCGCCCGAGCCAGTAGTCGATGAGCGCACCGCCGGTCATTCCGCAGGCGCTGAGCAGCACGACGAGCCAGAGCGGCAGCTGTGCCATGCGCGCGCCGACGGCGGCGAGTGCCACCACCGTCCCGCCGGGCAGGAGAAACCCCAGCAGGATCGTATTCTCGATCAGCGCGCCGACAAAGGCCAGTGCGTAGGCGTGGCGTGCGAACACGCGCAATACGCGCGCAAACCAGCCGATCGTCAGCGCCGGCAGCGCCTCCACCGGCAAGGCCTCGAGCGGCGCCACCTCTATCAGGTCCTGGATAGCACTCTGAAATTCGAGGAACTCTTCCTCCCCCATAGCTACCCGTCGCTCCGTGTTGTCGGCGTGTGTCGTTTCAAACGAGGCGCCACGTCCGGCGGTACATCAAACATATCGCACCGGATGATTTGGCGCGCACCTTGATGGTAATGGCTTCGCGGCGGCATGGCATTATGGAGAACGTCGATCGGGGGAGCTGAATGCGAATCGACACCGGCGCCTGGAAGTGGCCGCGCTCGGCGACCGTAGCGGCGGGCGAATCTGGTAGAATTTGTATGTCTTCCTCGCAGGAAACGTGGAGCAGGCGCTGCAGCGACGGCTCCGGCGCAGCCTTCATCCCAAGTGCCCGCCAGGGTAGCTCATTGGCAGAGCAGGGGACTCATAAGCCGCTCCTGCCGGCCGAGGCGCCCCACTAGGCCGTTTCCCAGATTGGAACCCGCCACCAGGCGGGTTTTTTCGTGCGCGATTTTCGCGAAAATGCGAGTTGCAGCACGGGACGGCACGAAATCGCTTTCCCCCAGTCTCCTGATCTAGACTCAAGCCATACGTTGCCCGGCGGGCGCTAGCGCCGGGCCCAAGGAGAGTCTAGGCTCGAGTTCCGCCATTTTCGGCGGTTGAAGCGTGGAGGCACGACCCCTGCGGGAGTGTGGAGGTATCGAACTCGCACTCTCGGAGGACGCCGTGCCCCCCTTGATGGTACCCGAGTCGTTCGCGCTGCTCTGGGTCGCGGTGGCCCCGTGCTGCACCGCCCCCACCTACCAGACGTTCTGCTACCTCGTGGCCGGCGGGCTGCACTGCCCAGGGCGCCACACCGTGACCGGCGTGGCCGTGGCGGCGGGGGTGGCCGGCGGCGACGGGACGCGCGGGTGGCGCCACAGCTCGGTGTTTCACCGGTTCTTCAGTCGGGCGCGGTGGGAGCCGGACGCCATCGGCAAAGCGGTGTGCACGCTGGCGCGGCGCCTGTTGCCGGCGGGCTGGCCCATCATCCTGCCGGTGGACGACCGCCTGGCGCGCAAGGGGGGAAGGCGATCGCCCTGGGCTCGATGCACCACGACCCGCTGCGCTCCCGCGGGCGCAAGGCGTTCACCAGCTTTGGCCATGTCTGGGTCGTGGTGGCCGTCTGGCGGCCGCTCCCCTTTGGGGTGGTCGGCGGGCCACGCGGGGTGGCCGTGCCCTTCCTGTTCCGGTTGTTCGTCGGCAGCAAACCGGGCAACCGCGCCGCTGCGCCGTCGCGGCCCACGTCGGGGACGCGGTACCAGACCGCGCGCAAAGCCTTCCCCGCCGACCCGGCCCAGCGCCCCACCAAGCCGGCGCTGGCCCGGGAGGCGATCGCGCTGGCCGCCGGCTGGGCGGCCGCGCTGGCCCCGGAGCGGACGGTCTACGTCGTCGGCGACACCGCCTACGTCAACGAGACGACGATGAACGCGCGACCGGCCAACGTCCACGTCCTCGGGCCCCTGCGGATGGACGGCGCGCTCTGGACGCCCCCACCCCCACGCCAGCCAGGACAAAAGGGCCGGCCCCGCAAGCGGGGGGAGCGGCTGCCCACCCCCGCGGCGCAGGCGCAAGGCCGCCGGCACTGGCACACCCTACCGGTCACGCTCTACGGTCGCACGGTCCGCCCGCTGGTCTTCCGGGGC
>JACQGX010000426.1 GCA_016199265.1 Chloroflexota bacterium
GCACCAGCTATCCTACCCCTGCCCTACCCCTGTTGTCACTTCCGCCAAGCGGTACTAGGTTGAAGACGCCCTGCATCGCGACCTTGCCGGTGAGAAAGATGTTCTGGTTGGGCGCGCTGCGCAGCCGGTTCGCCTCGTCTCCGATCGGCTGGACGTGATGCTTCTGGGCCAGGTCTACCCAGTATTGGTAGGCCTGGCGGCTACCCGGGGTGTTGAGCGTCACCTTACGGGTGCGCCAGTCGATGGGGCCGTAGCCAAAGTAGGTCGGGCCGATCATCCACTTCGGCCCACCGGTGTACCCGCCGCCGAAGCCGAACTGTTCGGTGCCCCGGGTCAGCTTCTGGGCCAGCTCCACGAACTTCTCCATCGACCAGGAACGGTCGTCGGGGTTCTGCGGTGGGGGCTGCAGCCCGGCGGCAGCGAACAGGTCGAGATTGACCCCCATCGCGTCGGTGGAGATGCTGATCGGCATGCCCCACAGCTTGTCGCCCTGCTTCATGATGGTGATCGCGTCGGGTATCCAGATACCCTGGTCGATCTTGTCCCGCTTGAAGAAGCTCGACAGGTCGCTGATGATCGCTTCGATTTCCCGCCACAGCCGCGGCCACTCGAACATATCCGCCGGGGTGCCGGCCGCATGCAGCGCCATCGCCTTCTCCATCACCGACTGGCCGGGATTGACGAACTCAACCTTCAGTCCGCCGCTCTCGTGCTTGGCGTTGAACTCCTCGTAGAGGCGGACCTGCATTTCCCACCGCGGGCTCGTCGTCTGATAGCTCAGCACCAACACCGTGCCCTGCACCGGCCGCGACGGCGGCGCGAAGGCGCCGCACGCCGCCACCACCGCGGCCGATGTACCTAAGCTAGCCCCGGCTGCACCGCGCGCCAGGATCGAGCGCCGGCTCATGCTATCCACCGCCGGCTCTGCCTGCTGCATTGAAACGTCGTTCATATTGGTCCCTCCCGGTTTCACTACTGCTCCGCCGCGCCGTCAGGCGGCCGCCTGGCGGCGCGGCGGAGCGAACGATTCGGCCACGTTTGCCACTTGATGGTCACTGCCACTCCATAAGCACTCCCAGATACTCCTGCGGCCGGTCGGCCAGGGCGTCGAACACGCCCAGCGCCTCCTCGGCGGGCACGCGGTGGCTGACCAGGCCATCGGTGCGTAGCCTCCCCTGCCGCATCAACTCGATGGCCAACTGGTACTGTTCCCCGCGCGTCCACCGGTTGTACGCGTTCGGCACCTCGGCGGCGGTCCGGCCGTGGGCGCCGATGAGGGCCACGCCCTTGCGGTGAATGTCGGTGTAGGGATCGATCTCCACCCGTCCGCGCGGGCTGCCCAGCAGGATGACCCGCCCCAGGTCGCCGGCCGCGCGCAGCGCGTCGGTGATCACCGCCGGGTTACCGGTCGCCTCGATCGCCACGTCCACCCCTTTCCCTCCAGAGGCATCCATGATGGCCGCGACCACGTCGTCGCGCGCGGGGTTCACGAGATGCGTCGCGCCGTGGCGGCCCGCCAGCTCTAGCCGGGCCTCGATCAGGTCAACTGCGATGAGCACGGCGCCCCCGTCGAGCGCCGCCAGTTGGCGCGCGAACTGGCCAATGAGTCCCTGCCCGAACACGGCCACTCGCTCACCCAGCCGCACCTTCGCCAGCCGCACCCCCTGCTCGGCGATGGTGGCCAGCCGCGCCAGGCACGCCTGTTCGAACGACACCTCCTCCGGCAGCGCCACCAGCCGGTCGCCGGTAGTGTCCACCACTGCCCAGTCGACGTGGTTGGAACTCCCGCCCACGCGATCGCCCACCCGCAAATGCGTCACGGCGCTGCCGGCTGCTTCTACGACGCCTGCCGAGGCGTAACCGGGACGGTGTGGGATGCGCGGGTAGGTCGCACCCGGAATGGTGTAGCCGATGTGCGTGCCGCTGTAGATGGCGATCTCCGTACCGGCGCTCACCAGGGTGCACGCGGTGCGGACCAGGGCCTCTGTGGGCCCCAGTTGCTCCGGCGCCGGCAACGTGACGTGCTCCCACTCTGCCCGCCGTATCTGCGGAAAGACGATTCGCTTGGCCTGGGTTGGTGCCATGACACGACCCTCCGTACTTGCTACCGTGGCGCTGGACCTGGGCTGCGCCGCTCGACAAGCCGATTATATACAATCGGACAAAGATGGCCAACATCGGTGTGGTCGTTCTATTGTATACTATCCACGTGCCGCTCACACCATGGCCGCGTGCCGAACCAAAGCCAAGCTGGAACCCACAGGCATCCCCACTTTGCACTTTGCATTTTGCACTTTGCACTTGCTTTAGTGGCAGGAACCGTCGTCGGTGAGACGGGCGGCGGCCGCGCGTAAGGAGAGACTGATCGCATGATCGAGGTGCTGTCACGAGTAGACCGCCGGGTGTCGTCCCTGCAAGGGTCGGCGCATCATGCCTTGAAGCAGGCCATACTGGAGGGGCGGCTCAAGCCGGGCGAGGCGCTGGTCGAGGAGGAGCTGTGCGCCAGCCTCGGCATCAGCCGGGCGCCGCTGCGGGAGGCGCTGGTGCGGCTGGAGCAGCAGGGCCTGGTCACCACGATTCCTTATAAAGGAAAGCTCGTCGCACGGGTGACGGAGCAAGAGCTGCGAGAGAACCACCAGATTCGCGAAGTGCTGGAGGTCCTTGCGCTGGATCAGGCGTGGACGGCTCTGACCGAGCATGATCTGGTGGCGCTCGCCGAGGAGTTCGATCGCGCGCGGCCGCTGATACTCAATTCAGGGAGTGCGGTCGCTCATGCCCAGGCTCATGCCCGGACCGACTGGGCGTTGCACGGACTGCTGGCCCAGCGCAGCGGCAACGTGCAACTGGCGCAGCTCATCCAGCACCTCCATGAGTACGGTCTACGTGCGCAGTTGGACGAGATCGTCGGCGCCGCCGAATCGGCGGTCCATCGGCAGGAGTCGTTTGCGGAGCACCTCCGCGTGCTGGAGGCGCTGCAGGCGCGCGACCGCGCGCGGGCTGAGGCGGCGCTGCGCGACCACATCCGGTCGGCCGGCCGCCGGCTGGTCGATCGACTGCGGCAGATGCAGGACCGGCGTTGACTAACCTGAAGCCAAAGTGAAACCGGCAGGCATCGTCACCTAGCACCTATAGATGTTCAGAAAACGTCCTGGACTAGGCGGCGGCGGCGAAGGCCGGTGGATCGGCCGCGTCGGGATTGGCCATGCGGTGGAGGGAGAAGCCGA
>JACQGX010000427.1 GCA_016199265.1 Chloroflexota bacterium
ACCTGGTCGCACGCAGCCCCATACCGATATGGTCGGCGGCGAGCAGCACCACCGGATGCGCCGGCGCAGCGGCGGAATCGAAGAGCGCGAGCGCGGTGATCGACAGTGGGTCGCGCACGCCGGCCATTGGCACCAACCGGTGGTAACCGAACAATTCGAGCCCCACCGGCGGCGTCACGTCGACCCGCCCCACCCCGGCGAGCAGCAAACGTTCAGTCGTCTCAGGCCGTCGTGCCATCCTGCCACTGATAGTACCGATACGGGCCCACGACGAGGGGCCAAACCGTCTCGCCTACGAGTTACTGACCAACCGTGCCTGCAGGCTGCCCATTGCTCATCGATTCAGCCGGTTCTATGAAGATTCTGGCCAAGACCATTGACATTTTGCGGCGCACATTCTAAGATGGTCATTGGCCGGAGGTGATTACGTGCCGTCCCTGATTGAACGGTGTCCATCGTGCAGTAATCGACTGGAGGTGCGCGAGCTTCAGTGTGCCGCATGCGGGCTTGAGCTGCGCGGCCGCTTCGAGCCGGCGCCATCCAACCCGTTCGCACGGCTGACTCCCGACCAGCAGGCATTCCTCCGCTTGTTCGTCATGAGCCGGGGCAACCTCTCGGACGTCGAGCGCACGCTCGGCGTTTCGTATCCGACGGTGCGCGCCAAGCTCGAGGATCTGATCCGGGCGGTGGGAACGGCGATCGCACCGCCACCACTGCCGACGCCGTCCATTCCCCCAACTTCCCCACTGCCACCGACGCCGCCGGCTGCACCCGCACAACAGGCACAACCGGAAGAACCGGCAGCGCCGCCGGCGGGCTCGTCGTCCGGCGCTGGTTCCAGAAAGGAAGTTCTGGCCAGGATTGCCGCCGGCGAGCTTACCGCCGAGCAAGGGCTAACGCTGCTGAGGCAGACCGGCCGGTAGTCCAGTGAGGCGACCGAACGCGCCATCGCAACACCGTTATTGCGCTACATAGGCGCTAGATAAAGGAGGCACTACCCATGAGAGCTGGTCGTGATTACTGGAAACAGAGTGAGCCGCTCGAGGGCGTAGAATCGATCCGGATCGAGTGCGGGGCGTCGGACCTCGTGCTCGAAGCCGATGCCGAAGCGACAGAGCCGGTTCCTGTCATGCGCTTCGGCGCGCCAGCATCACCAACGCCCCCGTCGATCTCCCGCGAGCCCGCTCCCGGCGGGGGCGAGCGCCTGGTCGTGCGGCAGCACGCGCACGATGAAACTCATCTCTCGGTGCGACTGCCCGCGAAGGGTTGTCCGCCGGTGGAGGTATCGGTCGATCGGGGTGACGTAACCATCCAGGACGTACGAACGACGCTGCAGCTCAAGGCAGGCCACGGGGACGTGCAGATAAGCGGCGGCGGTGGCTCGCTGCATCTCAAGCGCGCCCACGGCGACGTCGAGATCGCCGAGTTCGAAGGTGCCGTCGACTGCAGCGTCGGCCACGGCGACGTCCAGATCGCCGACTGTCGTGGCCCGCTCTCGCTTCGTCTCGAAGGCGGCGGCGATCTGTCGGTCGAGCGCTGCGTCGGGCAACTCGCCATCGCGTCGCTTAGCCACGGCGACGTAGAGGTTGAGGAGTGCCAGGGCGACCTGGTGGTCCACCTCGGCCACGGTGATCTCGAAGTCTCCGGCCACGCGGGCGGTCGCATCGACGCTGAGACCGGGCACGGGGATATCGAACTGACCGATGCTACATCCACTGGGCTGCGTCTGCGTACGGGCAGGGGCGACATCGAGGCCAGCGTGCGCCTTGAGCCGGCTGCTTCTGGTGCGGCTGATGGTGAGACAAGTGAAGGCAACCAGGGTAGGGCGGCAGGCGGCGAGCACGAGATCGTGACCGGGTTCGGCGACATCGACCTTCAATTAGCCACGGTACAGCCGCTGCGCGTCGAGATCATTACCCGCTACGGGAAGGTCGAATCGGACGTACCGCTGGTAAGCGTCGGCCGCCCCGGCCCGCGCGGCGCGGCGCAGCGCTTCGTGGGGGTTACCGAGATTGGTGATGGCGAGCGTGACAACGGCGAGCGCGCCAACATTCTGGTGCAGACGGGCCACGGCGACGTCTGCCTGCGGGCTTCGGATGCATCTGTTTCCACAGCCGGCTCTGGCTGGCAGCGCCCTCGCGGCGCTTCGTGGGAGCCAAGGTCGCGCCCGAGAGGAGCATTTGACGTGTCGATCGGGAGATCAATTGAAGCATCGTTGTCTGGGCTTGGCGAATCGATCAGCCGCTCGGTCGAAGCGACCGTCGAAGGTCTTGGTGAGTCGATTGGGCGTTCGGTCGAGGCCTCGGTCGAAGCGGTGGTTGGCAGCGCCACCGCTACCGCCCGGGTAGGCCGGTCGAGACACCCGCGTGCGCCCGAGCCCCCACCTGCACCGGCGGCTCCGGCGGCTCCGGCGGCTCCGACGGCTCCGGCGGCCCCAGCGACTCCGGCGGCCCCGGCGGCCCCGGCGGCCCCGGCGGCCCCAGCGGCCCCGGCGGCCCCAGCGGCCCCGGCGGCCCCAGCGGCCCCGGGCCGAGCACCAACCGACCGAACCACGCAGATGCGCCGCATCCTCGATGCGCTTGAGCGTGGTGAGATCAACGTCGCTGAGGCCGAGGCGCTCCTCGACGCTCTCGATTGACGCTCGTCGCCGGCGCGCAGCACGGCGCAGCGGCTCGAGATAGTTCAGGAGAACGCAAGCATGTACTCCTACCCCTTGCCGGCTTGCGAGCAGCTCTTGTGCTAGCCAGATTCTGGTGGCTTCCATTCTTATCGTACGCACATTTACATATATATGGAAGCAAGGTATACTTTCATGACGCATTCGTTGGGCGGCGTCTGGCGCCGCCCTGTTCCCTTGTGAAAGGACCTTTCCTTGCAGTACGCCAACCTGGCTTCAAAATCCGTTCAGGCGGTGCTGTCCGGCCTTGATGTTGCCGAAGTCACCGGCAACACCACTCGCACCGAGGCGCTGCCAACGAGTCGTGCCGCCACGGCGCCGCACCTGGGCGCGCCACCGGCCGCGGCGAGGCGCGGGCCGCGCCACCGGTATTGGAGCATCCGCGACCTCTCCCGCCGCTTGTGGCTCGGGCGCGGCTACGAGCTGCTGCGCGAGTTGATTCGCACCGGCATCCTGCCGGCCACGCGCTCGACGCGGACCTGGTGGGTCGTCGACGCCGACGTCCGGGGCCTGCTGGCCGCGTTCGACGCCGGCGCCGGCAAGGTGCGCGCCTTCCGCGGCCTCGACCAGTGGCTGCGCGAGCGCTGCTGGGTGCTGCCGCTGACACCAGAGATTCAAAGCAGCGTCTGGAACACCCGGACCGGTTTCAATTGGCGGGGCGCCGCCTACCTGCCCAAGAGAACCTGGAAGGCCGAGATCGCAGATGACGGCCACATTGTCTACCGCCACAGCACCGGGTTGTCGGTGCCGTCCACCGTTTCCATAGCCAAGTAGCGACTCTCCTCTTGATTCGCCGCTTCCGCACCATCGTTCCGCACGAAGGCACGCATGGTCCGCTGCCGGTGTGGCGCGTTGGCACGGTGCTCAAGACCTGTCTTGGGCTCTCTAGGCCGGAGCGCGCGCGTATCTGGCGCGAGGGCGGGGTTACCGTCAACGGCATCGCCATCGCCGCACAGCACGTCCACTGCTATCCCGGCGACGTCGTGGAAGCGTGGTATCCCGAGCCGGCCAGCAGCGTCACCCCGGAACCCGGCCTGCCGCTGCGCGTGCTGTACGAGGACGCGTGCGTGCTGGTCGTCGACAAACCGGCCGGACAGCTCTCGCACCCCGCGCGCAGCGAGCAGCACGGCACCGTGGCCAACGCCGTCGCCGCGCGCTACCGGTCCGGCGGCGAGGGTGGCGCCGAGCCGGTACGACTTGTCCACCGGCTCGACCGGGACACCTCGGGTGTGCTCCTCTTCGCGCGCGATGCGGCGGCAGCACGGATGCTCGCCCGCCAACGCGCGAACGGCACGCTCGAGCGCGTCTATCTCGCCTTCGTCGCCGGGAACCCGCCGGCGCGCGGCGAGATCGCGCTGCGCCTCGCGCCCGATCCAACGCACCGTACCCGCCAGGTGATCGACGCCGCGGGCGCGGAGGCACGCACCTCGTATCAGGTCGTACAGTATGGTCAGTACGTGGCGCTCGTCGCCGCGCGCCTGCACACCGGTCGCACGCACCAGTTGCGCGCCCACTTCGCCGGTATCGGCCATCCGTTACTGGGCGACGACCTCTATGGCGGCCCGCCCGGTCCAGGTCTCGACCGGCAGGCGCTCCACGCCTGGCGCACCCGTCTGCGCCATCCCGACACCGGGGAACGCATGACGATCACCGCGCCACTGCCGGATGACTTCAAGGCGACGGCAAGGTGGGTGTTGGGAGGGCGTGAAGCGTGAAACGTGAGCGACGGGGCCGCACTCTGCTGTCAATGTGCCCCCGTTACCGCACAGTGCTACGCCGGAGTTCACGTTTCACGTTTCACGTTTCACGCTTCACGTCTCCGGCGGTCGTTCCGGTCCTACATCGCGCTTGCGGTAGAGCCGGCCGCGCGGATGGGGATCGGTGCCGAGCGAGTAGAAGTTCCGTACCTCGTCGCTCCAGCGCACGACGCGCAGCGGCATGACGCCGCCGTCCTCGAACTGTACGAGCGGTTCGCGCCCTTGCGGTCCAGGCGGGAACTTCGCCGCCTCCTCGGCGGAGAGCAGCGATGCTCGCCCGCGGCGCAGCCAGTCGACGATCACTTCCCGGTGCGGCGGCGGCGGCAGCCATGCCTCCGGCACGCCCGGAGGGAGCGGCTGGGCCGCGCTACCACTCGACGGCGCGCCTTGTCCGGCCTCGGGCGCGCCGTCCGACCCGGCGGCCGGCGCAGGAGCCGCCGCAACGTCGGCTGCGCCGGCGGCGTCAGCCGTGGTGCTGCCATCGTCCCACCCACGCGCGCCTCGGAGCCGCAGATAAGCGCGGCCCGCCTGAATGGCAGCATCTTTGTGGCGGCGCAGCGCACCTTCGATATCATTGGCCACCTGGCGAATCTCTTCGGCACGCTCGACGATCTCCTGTGCCGGCAGCGGACCGCCGGCATTGTCCTCGCTCAGGAGCGCACGCAGCCGGCCGGCTTCACGCGCGGCATCGTGGAGGCGCGGCCCTTCGATCTGCCGCATCTGTTCGACCTGCCGCTCGAGCTCGTCTCGAAACGCCTGGTACTCGCGCAGGCGTTCTTCCATCCGCGCCAGCATGTAGACGCCGTCGTCGACGAGCGCCCACAGCGTCTCCCGCCCCTGCGGTGAGGCGGCAAGATCGGGCTCTTCAGTCAGCAGCCGCTTGAGCTCGTCGGTGCCGCCGCACACGTCGGAGTAGCGCGTCGTGCGCAGCGCGTCTGCGCGTAGTACGGTGGTGCTGTCAGACCGCGCTGCCCGTTCTGCAGTGGCCATCGCTCGATTCCTTGTGGTCAACTGGCCACAACGTTACCACGTGCGAGGGTCCTGGCGGTAAGACTCTCGCAGGCGCCGCCTCACGATCAATTGACCTGGCAAGCGTATCGCTTGCGGAGTGGGTCATAGAGACGGATGCAAGTGTCTGCCTGAGCAGCGCACACCGTCGTAGGACAAGCTCCGCGGCGCCAGAGGCAAGAGCCTCCGCCACTCCGGTGGCGGTAGCTTCGATGGCCTGAACGGCACGTGGCTGCGCGAGGGGGTCGAACGTCTGTAGGGCCAGCGCAGCGGCGGCAAGCGTGTGGTCAGCCTCCACTGTTGCCCGGATGCGTGTCTCCCGTTCGCGGTCTGAAGCGGCATGCCACAATGCCTCACGCGCCAGCGCTTCAGCCTCGCTGCGATCGACCTGCTTACCCGCGACCAATCGCGCGTCGATCGAGACGTCGGTGAGTAGGTCGTGGGCGGTGACGTGCACGATACCGTCGGCGTCGGCGCTGAAGGCCACCTCGACTTTCACTGTCCCCCGCGGTGCCGCCGGGAGACCGCTGAGGTGCAGCGTCCCTAGGGAGATGTTGTCCGCCGCGAGCGCCCGCTCTCCTTGGACGACGTGGATGTCCATCGCCGTCTGACCATCGACCGCCGTCGTGAAGATTTGCGTCTCGGAAGCGGGCAGCGGCGTATTGCGTGGGATGATCCGCGCGACCAAGCCACCCTGTGTCTCTATCCCCAATGAAAGTGGGAGAACGTCGAGCAGGATCACCCGCTGTACCACCCCCAATTCCACTCCGGCCTTAATGGCCGCGCCCAGAGCCACGGTTTGGTCGGGATCAATCCAGCGATACGGTTCACAGTCCAGCAGGCGACGCACCAGACGGCGCACGGCAGGCATACGCGTGGCACCCCCCACCAGCAGCACCCTGTCAAGACGCCCTGAAGTACGCCCTGCATCCGAGAGCGCCCGCCGGCATGGTGGTACCATGCGCTCCAGCAGGTCGGCCGTAAGTTGCTCGAACTCTACCCGGGTGATCGCGAGCCGCACGGATACGGGCCCATCGTCACCACGACCGACGGTGACGTGTAATGCCACCGCCTGTTCGGTAGAGAGGCGAACCTTGGCCTGCGCCGCCGCTTCCAGGATGCGTTGGCGCGTCCGCGCCTCCTCCAGCGCGCCACTATCGACGTAGCGCCGGCAGTGTTCGGCGAAGTGCGCCGCCAGCCGCTGGTCAAAATCGTCTCCACCGAGGCGGTTGTCGCCGCCGACCGCGAGCACTTCGAAGATGCCGTCTCCCAGCTCCAACACCGAGACGTCGAACGTCCCGCCACCCAAATCCCAGACGAGCACGGTGTGGGCCGCCTCGCGATCCATACCGTAGGCCAATGCGGCCGCCGTGGGCTCGTTGATAATCCGCAGAACGTCCAACCCGGCCAGGCGGCCCGCCTCCCTGGTCGCCTGGCGCTGCCGGTCGTCGAAGTACGCCGGGACCGTGATCACCGCCGAATCGATGCGCTCGCCCAGGGAGGCTTCGGCATCCGTTTTCACCTTGCGGAGGATGAACGCCGCGATCTCCTCCGGTGCAAAGGCGCGTCCGGCAATGGTGAGTTGTCGCGCCGTGCCCATCCACCGTTTGACAGACGCCACCGTGTTCTCGACGTTGACCGCGGCCTGCAGTCGGGCCGCTTGCCCCACCAGCAGCGCCCCGCCGTGCGTGAATGCAACCACCGAAGGTGTAAACATCTGACCTTCGGCGTTGGGCAGCACACGTGCGCGATCGCCGTCCAGCGTGGCGACGACGGTGTAGGTCGTTCCCAGGTCTATGCCGATGGGGCGCACGGCTTCCCCCTCTCGAGCGCCTCCCGGCGGACCTCAGCGGTCGACAGCAACCCGGCGGGTTCAGTCGTGGCCGTCATCAGGCCATAGTCGAGCATTGTTTCGATTCCCGCGACGACGGCGCGCAAGTTGAGACCGACGAGGGGGACACCTGCCAGGCAGATAATGACGTCTGCTTGGACGACCAACCCTCGGTCAAGCACTCGGTCGAGAACGTCGACCAGCGTTGCTGCCTCCAACTGGGCCATTGCTCACCCTGCGGCCGTCGTACAGAAGCTATACGGCGGCATCGGTCCGGTAATGATGACCTCCAGATCGTTGGCCGTCGCAATCTGGTCCAGCGCCGCCGCGAACTTGCCGTACTGTTCCGCGGAAAGGAGGCAGGTGGCGTTGAGCACCGCGATCCGGTTGTCCACCGTCTCGTGTTTACGCTCGACTCGCACGGCATCGGCGCAGCGAGCGATGCGCTGGCAGATGACACCGGCTAACGACGCCAAATGCGAGTACGTCTCCCTGCGGCCCAGCCGTTCCGTCCGCCGCTGCTGGAGGAAGGCGAGTCCGGGTGACTGCGCTCTGCCTGTGGCCTCCACGACGGCTCGTGGTGTGATCGTCTGTGCTGCGAGTTTGCTGGCATCCGCCGACACCTGCACGCCGTACTCGGCTTTGCCGTACAGTGCCTTGAGCTGCGCCGCCAGCGCATCGTGCTCGCCATCCAGCCATCGATCCAAGCGCTGCACGGCCGGTTCCTTGTCTTCGGCCTGGATGATGGTGTTAAAGGCGAGGGGAAGCACCGTTCCCCAGCGACGCCAGGCTGCCTCCACCACCCGATGGTGAGCGAGCACCCAATCGCGGCAAACGTTGGCGTCGGCCGATTGATAGGGCGCGGCGCGGCAATCGTGGACCACCGCGCCGACCGCTCCCTCGCCTGCGACGTACACGGGAGCACCATCAAGTCCCAGCACACCCAGGTATGCACCATCACTACTGGGAACGATGCAGTAGACGTAACAGCCGTCGAGTGTGACCTCGAGGCCGTCAGTCAGCGCGCAACCTGGCCCGGCGATCGTTACCATCTCAATACGCTCTCAATACGTTCCCACATCCCTCGATACGCGGGGGCTATCATCGGGGCAGCGCCGTCAGTTCTCCGAGCAGGTCGACGACGCCGCGATCGATCTGTGACCTCATCGCTGCGACTGCCCCTTCGATACCATGATCTCCCTTAAGCCGACCCAGCGCCCCGTGCAGCGACTGGAGTGCGAGTCCCAATCGCTCGATCTCCATATCGCTCAGCCGACCGCTTTCCATCCGCCTGATGGCCTGGAGCTCCAACATCTCCGTGACGATCTCCACCAGTGCGATGACAAGAGTCAAGAGTTCGTTCTTCAGCTCGTGTTCGTGCTGCGGGATGTTCATGCGAGTGTCAGGACGGCGTTCTCGGGGCCGGTCTTACTTACCGGTGTCTTGTTCTGCGTCGCCGCCCGGCGCGGAGCCTGCATCGGAAGCCCGCTCCGGATCGCCGGATGCCTGCGCCGATGGTGGCCGCCGCAGCCGAATCTCCAGCACGCCGTTTCGGCACGTCGCTTGTACCGTACTCGGATCGACCGGCGTGCCCAGCGAGAGCTGCTTCGCATAGGCGCGGCGCGCCGGTGACTTCGAGGCAATGGAGAGCGTGTCTCCCTCGACCCGGATGTCGAGCTCCTCTAGTCCAGCACCGGGAACGTCTGCCACCACGACCACCTCGTCGCTCTCGAAAAATACGTCTACCGGCGGCTCGACTACTTCTGTCGAAGGCGATGCCGGCGAGGGTGGCGCCGATGAGGGCCGTGCCGGCGCGCGGGACCGGCCGGCGGCGGTGCGGTGACCGACGCTGCCGATATGGTATTCCTGCTCGCCCAGGATGCCGCCGGTGCGGATATGCCCGGAGACGCTGACCCCGCCGGCCTGCCACGCCTCATCCGACAACACCTCCTTCCCGCCAGCCGCCCTGAGGCGCTCACGGAGCGTCTCCAATTGCCCACGTAGGTCTTCAGGAGACGCGAGGAGTCGCCCGAGATCCAGCTTGATACCGAGGACATTCAGCGAGCCGCCCAGCAGGCCGGACAGATCGGACTGATCGGGATCCTTTTTCATATGCCACCTCCGGATTTTGTCTTTGCAACAGCACCGTTCGCGCCCGGTTCGGGGTCGTGGACGGCCAGCCTACGGCCGTCCGCGTGCCCGTGGTACCCGGGCAGCCAGCCGCAGGTTGGACAGGCCAGCGACGGCAGCGCACCTTCGGGTAGTCTCGCGCCACACGCCGGGCAGAGCCGGTCCGTCAACGCCTTCCACCCGGGTGCGTCGCGGTTAACGCCGGCCGGAAACTCCAGGCCATACCGAGCGGCCGTCTCGAACGACGCGATCGCCGCGCGGATACGCAACCCGAGGAGCTCCACGCCGACCAGCGAGACCGTGATATCGGCATTGATCACCAGGCCCTTGTCCAAGATTCGGTCGATCACGTCGGCCAACGTGCCGGTGCTATCGGCAGTGCGTAGGCTCATCTCTTGCTCTCTCCGGCGGAGTGCCAATCTGTGGGATGATCGTGTTGGTCGGGTTATGCGGTGTCGAGCACCGATTCCGCTTGGCCTCGTAGCCGGTTGCGCTTGCGTTGAAACCAGACGATCGCGCCTTTGTCGTCGAGTAGCACCTCATACTCACCCAGCACGTCGGTAGAGGCCGGCGTACGCGCCAGCTCGAGTAGCTCCAACGACACGTGCCATCCTTCTTCGTCCCTGATGGCCCGCGTCACCGCGGCCGGCTTCAGCCCCGTCATCTCCGATAGCTCAGACTTCGCATGATCCAGCAACTCTTGTAATCTCACGATGTCCTCCTCAGTGTTCTCATTCGCCAGCGGGATACACCTGAGTGAATGACTGCGCTCTGAGTGCGCTGGGCATCACTCGCTCGCGGGATTTGTCGCGGTCGACCTGTGCCACCTTGCGTCATTCCTGGCGCGCCTGTCCCGCCTTCCGCTCGCGGACCTCGTCGAGCTGGGCCAGCAGCGTGCGTTCTTGGTGGTCGTATTCCTCGTCCGCTAGGTCGCCGGCGTCGTAGCGCTCTATCAGATCGACCAGCGCGGCGCGAATGCGGCTCTCGTCCAGTGCCTCCCGGTTCAGTTCATCTTGCACGGTGCGGGCAAGCCAGAGAACCAGCCGCATGGGACCGGTTGCCGGTAACGTCACGATATTGGCGACTATCCCCACCGTACTTCCTCCGTTCTGCTCCCCGTTCGGGCGCCCTACGGCGCCGGCCGTGCACCCCCTCCACCGGCCGGCGCCGTAGGGCGCCACCAACGCCAGTCAGCTCCTAAACCACAGCCAAGGTGAAACCCGCAGGCGTCCTCACTTTGCACTTCGCACTTTGCACTTGGTCTAGACTGCTTGCCAATTCACGATGACGTTCACGAAGTTGTACGGCGGGACCGGCCCGACGTACTTGAACTGCATCCGCCCTTGGTGCGCTTCGGCCAACTGTCCAACCAGATCGTCAAACTCCGTCTCGAGGCTGCGATCCACCAGGAACGCGGCATTTGCCACCATCCGGTCGACGATCGCCGGGTTTTCCACCGTTCGAGTCGCGAGGCGGCGCAGCGGGTCCAGAATCGCCGCTGCCTCGGCAACTCGCTGGTTGTCCAGTGCCGCCTTCAACATTTCGCCCAGACGGATGCGGTCGAAGTGCGTTGCCGCCGGCGGCTTGCCCTGGATCTCCCGCTGCAGGCGCCGCATCGTCTCGTGCCGCGATAGAAGCTCTCTGAAGACGAGCCCTTCATCTCGCCAGAACACCTTCAGCCCCTGTTCTGCCTTCCCCTGCACCTCGTCCAGGAGGTGGTGAAACTCGGCCCGCCGGTGATCCAGCAGCCGGCGGATGTCCGCCGTTGCCGTTGTTGCCGATGTGACGGTGCTGAATCGGATCGGCAAGAGGGTAAAATCGCGCATCACGCGCTCCAGCACCCGCTCATGGGCGAGCATGTTGGCGCGCGTCGTCTCGTACCGTTCCGCCGGCGACGCGCTGGCCACGACTGCCAGGTCTCCCTGGCAGATCGTGAACACCGAGCCGCCCATCGTGCCGACAGCGGTGCATCCGTCGATCCGCTGCTCAGCCGCCCGCCTGACGATGCAGTAGAGATACACCCATGAGGGCGCGGCCATCATCCGTTCACCTCCCTGGCGGTGCCAAAGTGGGCGACGTCCACGTCGTCCAAGGACGTCCGCCGCAGCGCGAGCAGGAACGGACCACAACGCTGCGCCCCCAGCGCGAGGGCGTCACCGCCGTCCGCCACCGCTCGCGAGGGGCTCAGAGGCGACTTCAACTGCTGCAGCAGATCAGCCGCGCGGCGGAGGCGATGCAGGTCTTGCGCTGCCCGCGGATCGCCGGCAGCCGTCTGCGCTTGAGCCGCCGCCAGGTGGCGGTAGGCGCGCCGCACATCGGTCGCCGTGGCGTCCTGATCCACGCCGAGTTCGTTTTGCGCCTCGGCTACTGCGCTCGCATCCAAGCAGGTTACATCCAAGCTGCTGAAACTGTAGGGAGGCAGCGGCCCAATCACCCGGAAGAGGATTTCTCTCTCACACGCCTCGTCCAGCTCACGCAGCCGTTCGTCGAACTCCGCTTGCCGAGCCGTTTCGAGCAGGCACGCGACGTTCATGACCATCTCGTCGGAGAGGAGCGGATTGGCGATGAAGTCGAGCACCACGGGACGGAGCGCCTCCATCAGCCGTCGCTGGTACGCCTCGCGTCGTTCGTCCATCCGCCGCTTGACGAGCTGCCCGAACCGCGCCCGTTCGCCCAGCGTCGGAGCGCCCCGCCCCAGCAGCGCGTCGCGCTCTTCCGCAATCTCTTTGTCCTTGGCGATGTCCTGCAGGACGCGCCCGGCGTCCCACGTGGCGGCCACCTCTATCTCCAGCTTGCCGGCGACAGATCCCAGCGCCGCCCGCAGGAACTCGGCGGCCTGGCGCAGCAGCGTCCTCACCTGGCGGCGCGATGGCAGGACCGTGCCGAAGCGCACCGGCAGGACCGGGCCATAGCGCATCGCGTGCTCGGTAACGCGCTGATGGTGGAGCAGCAGCCGCACGACGTCTGGCTTGGCCAGGTAGCGCAGCGCTTCACCCGCGTAGCTCGCGGCGACGCATCCGAGTCCGTCGGCCCAAACGACGTGTGCCGGGCCGGTCGCTCCGCCCGGCGGCAAGGGCTCGACTTCACGGCTGGCGACGAACCCGAACAGGTACTGGTTAGCCATGACTTGCTCCTCGACGGCCTTTCGACCGATGGGCAGCGCGGCGTGGCTGAAGACGTGCCAGGATGGCGGACGGCACCGTGCGCCCGGCGCGGGCCCGCTCGACCATCAGGACGTACCGTGCAAAGCTACTTACTCGTGCTGCCGTAAACGCGCGTTCGGCCGGCGCGCTCGCCGCCCTGCCTGCGGCCGGCACACCAGTTGAATCCGGCGCGCCTCGTCCGGGCCAGCCGTCCGATGTCCGTGTTGCCGTGGGAGTGGCGCCGGGAGTGGCGTCGCCGTAATACCATGTGTTCGTCATTGTCTGTCTGTCCGTTCGTGCGCGGTCAGTAGCCCACCGTCATCTGCTTCCACCGGTTGGCGCCGGACGGCGCTGTGGAGTCGTGCTCCGCGGCGTTCTCGGTCAAGACGGGTGCTTCGCCGCGCGGTGGACGCGCCGGTTGCGTCCGACTGCCACCGGCGCAGATCGCCGCGCCGTTGCGCGCGGCGATCTGGGCGGCGACGGCCTCCAACCCGCGCAGTTTGTCGCCGATCTCTCCCAGGCGCTCGTCGATGCGGTCCCGCCGGTGATTGAGCCGGCCCAGCTCCGCCTCGAGGCGCTGCCTCTCGTTGTCGAGCAGGTACATCTCGAGATACGTCGTGCCCTTCAGCGGCGGCGTGGCCCGCACGCGGTGGCTGATCGCCGTTCGCAGGTCGCCCAGGCCGCGGGCTGTCGTCACCCCTTTCACCATATACCTCCCATCTGGTGCGTGCGGTGGGCCGGCACGGATGCCAAGCCGCGAGCGTGTAGGTCAATCAGCTCATCCACCACCTGGCATACGTGGGTGAGCTCCGCACGTGTGCCACGTCGACTGCTGGAGGAAGCCAGCACGTCGCGGCACAACTGGCGAAATCGGAGGTCGGCGGCGTCGGCCAAGCACTGCTCCGCGCATAAGGCCGTGGCCAGCATGATGGAACGCCGTACACTTGGCAGCGATTCACAGACGTTGGCCGCGCGCAAGGCGCGGACCAGCCGCACCACGACCGCGACCGAATCCCGGTCAAGACCGGACCTCGCGGTGGTGATGCCGATCTCGGTCTCCTCGTCAAAGTCCTCGAGGTCCACCGTGACCATGCGGTCAAGCAGCGCATCCTGGCTCTTGTAGACGCCGGCGTACTCCTCTGGATTGCTCGTGAAAATCACGCTGAAGTCTGGATGAACCCGCAGGTAGTCTTCGCCGTGTTTGCCGGCCGGCAGGTCCAACATCTTCTCCTGTAACACAGACAGCAGGACGTTGTTCGCCTCTGGCCGCGAGCGAGTGAACTCGTCGTAGATGAGGGTGAAGCCGTAGCGGCACGCCGTGGTGAGCCGGTGGTCGATCCAGCGGCGACTGACGTCTTCCTCCGTCTTCAATACCGAGTGAATGAAGTTGTCGATCACGCGGCGCATGCGGTAGCCGTACTCGCCGCCGACCAAGTCCGATGTGGAGAACTCCTCGTCGCCGTGAAGGATGACCACCGGGCGACCGAGTTTCGCCGCGACGTGCAGGGCCAGTGTGGTCTTGCCCGTCCCTGCCGGACCTCGAAAGTGGATGGGGAACCCGGCTGCCAGGTACACGAGCGCACGTTCAACAATCTGCGAGACAAACGGCGTCTCCACATAGCCAGAGAACGGCTGCGGTTCGAGCAACGTGGTCAATCCGTCTTCGACTGCGACTGCTACCGACATGGTGTCCTCGTTCACGCTAGATGGCGAAATAGCGTCCATCGCGACGCTCCGCCTTGCCGGTCTCCATCAGTTGGCGGAGTATCTGCGTGGTAGCGCTGCGGTCGAGCGACAGGGCATCTGCCACGTCTCGCAGGCGCATGCCGTCTGGGCATTCGGCGACGCAGTTGAAGATGCGGGTCCGCAACGTAGCCGCATCGGCCACTTCGACGGTCACGACCGGCACCGCCGTCGCGTCTGCCGTCGCCTCGTCATCGGCGCCGATCTCGGCCGCCGGCGATGGTGGCGTGGCCACTGAGGCCGGCCGCGCGTCTGTCTCTCCTTGCCGCAGCGCCTCGGCGACCGCCAACGCGCCTACTCGAGACCCGCTCTTCGCCGCATCCTCCGCTGTAGACGAAGTGCCGGCGGACGTAGCATCACTGGTGGCGATGTGGCGAAGTGCAGCGCCGCCAACGCGCCGGTTGTGCCAGGCATCGTGTGCGCCGGCGATGTCCGATGCTATGGCGGCCATGTGCTCGTCGATGCGTTCCGCCCACGACGTCCAGCGCTGCGCAAGGTCACGCCGGCCCTGCGCCAAACGTTCGCGCTGCGCGGCTGACTGCCTCTCCCGCGTTGTGCGGAGGTGGCCCAGCGTTGCGGTCGTCGACGTGGTCAGCGCGGTCCTTTCCTGCGCGAGCGCCGCCCGCTGCGCTTGAGCGCGCGCCGAGCGTTCGGCCCCCTCCGTATCCAACTGGGCAGTCGTTGCCGCGGCAAGATCGGCTCGGGAGGCGGCGCGCGCCTGGCGATCGGCGGTTGTAGCCTCCCGGCGGGTGGAATGACGCTCGGCCAGTTGCCTCCCCACCTCTGTACCCAGACTCGCCCGCTCACGCCGGCGGGCTTCACTCTGTGCCATCGTCTGCATGACGCGCGCGGCGCGCAACTCGTGCAAGCGCTCTTCCATGCCGCCCGCCAGGTCGCCACGAGTCTGCGCCAGCATCTTCCGCTGGGTCGCCGTGTCGGCGTACCGCCGCTCGCGCAGATCGAATAGTTGGGAGGCCGTCTCGCTGGCCAGTGTGCCTCTCCCCTGCCGCAAGTGATCCCGCTGTCCGGCCGACTCGCGCGCCCGCAGATCGTGCAGCGTGCCGAGCTGCGCCGCAACAGTTCGTGTCAGTGCGGCGTAGCTGTCGCGGCGCCCCTGTTGCTGCGTATTCGCCTCCATTTGGCGCGTCGTGCGCAGACCAGCGACGTAGGCCGCGGTCTCACTCGCCAAGGTCTGCCGCTCGCTTGCCAACGCGTCGCGCTGGCTCCGGCTCGTCTGACGACGCGCATCGGCGAAGTGTGCGATCTGCTGCGCCGCGTTGTCTCGAAACTGAGCCAAGTGTTCTTCTCGTGCGCTCGCCGCCATCGTCAGCTCGTCCACGAGGCTGCGCATCTTCTCTCGTACGGGCACAGTTCTTCTCCTTTCTTAGTGGCCTGTACTGGCCTGGTGGCCTGTACTGGTGCGGACACGATGAGGCTGGCGGTACGCAGACAGCTAGTCGGAGACTGCGGTGGCCGTCCGTGCACCTCATCGCGCCCACTTAGAGTTCCTACTTCACGCTCAGGCCTCGGTCGGCCACTCGTAGTTGCCTAGCTGGCCGCCGCAGCCGTCAGTCCAACGGCCTCGGCGTACTTTAGATATGTGTCGACACCAGCCACCACGATGCGCGCCTCGATGGCCAGAATCTCGATTCCCACGAGACTGACGCGCACCCACGCATCCACGACCACACCCTTGTCCAGGATGCGATCGACAACCTCAGCCAGACTCGCAGATGCCATTGACTTCTCTACAGCCATAGTGTTCACCTCCTCAAAATATGTGATCGGTAGCGCTTGGTGCCTGAGCGTTGGAACTCGCGGATCTCGTGACCGCCGAGTGATTGCAATCATAGCTTTCCAAACACTCAACAACAACCACCATCCGTATACGCTTCACCTATACGTTGGGATGCTCTCCGCCACCATCCGTATACGCTTCACCTATACGTTGGGATGCTCTCCGCATATGAACCGATCGATTTTATACATAAATTCACGCTGTTTTGACCGTCTTTTGACTCTACTAGTCCCCTTTCTATTGCATGGGTATTGGCAGTCCGTCACCTGGGCACCAGGATCGCAGCGCGACGAAAATGCCACGCACAGTCTTCGACCGACCGACTGACGCATTGGAGGAGATGCGTCAGCTCGCGCGTGCAGTGGCGGTACGTGCCGATCGTTGGCCGGGAGGGAATGAGATGGTGCGCCTGATCCAAGCTGCCTTGGCCGCGCAGGATGCCGAAAGGGAAAAGCTCGCCTACGAGGTCCACGACCGCATCGCGCAGTCGTTGGTCACCATCTTTCAGCAGCTCCAACTCGTCGAGGTCATGACCGAGGCGCTGCCGGACGTCCATCGGGCGGTGGTCCGCTGCTCCTCACTGACGCGACAGGTCACACGCGAAGTTCGGCACATCATTCATGACCTGTATCCGCCCGGCCTGGCCGAGATGGGGTTGAAGGCGCTGCTTGCTGACGATCTGCGCCACATGGCCAACGAGACGGGTTGCCAGGTCGTTCTTGACACGCCCTTGCAGAGACGCCTCCGCCAGGAGACCGAGCTCGTCATCTACCGCATCTTCCGAGAAGCGCTGACCAATGTGCAGCGGCATGCCCAGGCGCAACAGGTCCGGGTGTCGCTGCAGCTCACAGCGCAGGAGGTCTGTCTGGAGGTGCAGGACGATGGCACCGGCTTCGATCTCTCCGCCCAAGAAAGCCGGCGAATCGGCGGCCTGCGGAGCATGCACCGGCGCGCCGAACTGGCCGGCGGACACTGCCGCATCGAGAGCGCACCACGGCGTGGCACGACCGTCGTCGTGCGATTGCCGTATGTGGCGGACTGAAAAGAGGGGAGATGTATGGCAGAGAGCGTGACCGTGCTGCTCGTCGACGACCACCCGCTCGTTCGGGATGGGCTGCGGGCCATGCTCGCGAGTGACACGAGCATCGCCGTCCTCGGCGATGCCGGGAGCGCCGTCGAGGCCATCCAGCAAGTGCGGCGGCTCCGGCCGCAGGTCGTGCTGATGGACATTCGAATGCCGGGGGCAAGTGGCATTGAGGCCACGCGCGCCATTAAGCGCGACCATCCGTCCACCGCGGTGATCGTGCTTACCATGTACGACAGCGAGGCGTACATCGTCGAAGCGGTTCAGGCGGGCGCGGCCGGTTACTTGGTGAAGGACACTTCGCGCGAGTTGCTCTGCCATGCCGTACATGCTGCCTTGGATGGGGGAGTGATGATCCGTAGCGACTTGCTGCGCATCGCCATGCAGGACCTCGTGCAGTCTCAGACGCAGGCCACCGAAATGCGGTCTCTCGTCGAGGGACTGACGCAGCGCGAGCTCGACGTGCTTTCGTTACTCGCCCAAGGCTGCGCCAATCGAAAGATCGGGCAGCACCTGCACCTCGCCGAGGTGACGGTCAAGAAACACGTCCAGGCCATCATCGCCAAGCTGCATGCCTCCGACCGTACACAGGCCGCCGTTACCGCTCTTCGCGCCGGCCTCATTAGCTGACCTGGACTACCGGACTTTGCATGCCGCATCCGCTCAACGTGAGCTTGTCGAAGGATGTACGCGTGAACTCCAGTACTAACGCATAGTCCCGGCCAACCCGCCGCAGGGCTCGCATCGCGGCGGTCAATCCATCAGCCCACCGTCGGAGCATCCGAGGCTCGGCGGGCGTCTCACTCCAGCGCTGCGTCGATGGACGCACCGAGGTACGTGGCCAGTTGTTCCATGACGTCGTCGGCGCCGGCGAACAACGAATGAACGTACGCACGCACGACCTTCGGCTCCTTGAGGGGGGTCACCACGACGTCCGCAGGAAGATACGCCGCCACGTCGTGATCGGCGCCGACCAAGAGCAGACCGATACGTCCTTCTTGAAGTGAGGTGACAATGCGCTCGGCCATGGCTTCATCTCGTGCAGCCAGTAAGGCAGCGCGCGCCGGCTGCGCTTCCGCAGCCGGCAGCGTTGCGCCATCCATGAGTTGGTGGAGCAACTGATACTCACGGAGGAGTAGCGCTGGGTCTTCAGTCTGGCACAGCTCCGCGCCGCGGTCCAGCAGCGTTTGGATGAGACGGTAGTTGTGGCTGCCGCGGCGAGCGGCTTCGGCGACCACCCGCCGCCCCGCTTCGCCACCGGCCGGCAGGCCATCCTGATACAACTGCAACCGTGCGGCATCCAATTGGTCCAGAAAAGCGGTCGCTGCCTCCCAGAACCGCTGTACCGTCCTCTCATGTCTTGCCCACCGCGTGGGGCTCGTCAGCGCCATGCTGCGGTCCACCATCCCCGTGGCGATCGTACCTAGATCGGCTGGCTGATGAATGACGGGCAGGAGCAGGAGCCGTCTCATTGCCAGTGACTGCCCAACTCCGCGATCGCCGCCTGGAAGTGCCGCTCGGTCACGGCGATGACCGCATCGTCACTCCCGCCGTCGGTCACCCATGGCGACTGCCCCTCCACGTGTGCGCGGATGGCGAGCATCGCCGCGCGCCGGCAGACGGCGGTGATGTCAGACCCAGTTGCGCCATCCGTCACCGCAGCAAGGCGATCGATCGACACGTCGTCACTCAGGGGGGTGCCGCGCAGGTGGATGGCAAGAATCTCCCGACGTGTCGTTTCATCTGGCAACGGCACCTCGACTCGCACGTCAAATCGCCCCGTCCGAATAAGCGCTCGGTCCAGCAGGTCGGGACGGTTGGTGGCCGCCAGCACCGTGACGCCCTTCAGGTCTTCGATGCCATCCATTTCCGTGAGAAGCTGACTGATCACGCGCTCCGTCACCGAAGAGTCGGACCCGGTGCCCCGCGCGGGCGCCAGAGCGTCGATCTCGTCGAAGAAGATGACGCAGGGGCTGGCCTGCCTGGCCTTGCGGAAGACCTCACGAATGCCGCGCTCGGACTCGCCAACCCAGCGCGAGAGCAGCACGGGCCCCTTCACGGAGATGAAGTTGGCACCGCTCTGCGTCGCCACTGCCTTGGCCAGCAGCGTCTTGCCCGTTCCCGGCGGGCCACTCAGCAGAATGCCCCTGGGCGGCGCGGCGTTGACCCGGCGAAACAGACTGGGGTACTTGAGCGGCCATTCGACGGCCTCCTGCAGCGAGCGCTTCACCGTCTCCAAGCCGCCGATGTCCTCCCATGTTACGTTAGGTACCTCGGCAAAGAACTCACGCAGTGCCGATGGCTCGACGTCTTTGCGCGCCTCGTGGAAGTCGTCTGCCGTCACCTCCAGACTTGCCACGATCTCGTATGGCACCACCCCCCCGCTATCCACACGAAGACGCGCCATTGCCCGACGAAGCGTCGCCATGGCTGCCTCGCGGCAGAGTGCCTCGAGGTCGGCGCCGACGAAGCCATGGGTCACGCCGGCCAAGTGATCGAGGCTGACGTCGGCGGCCAGCGGCATGCCCCGGGTGTGTACCAGCAGAATCTCCAGGCGGCCTTGGGCGTCGGGTACGCCAATCGCGATCTCTCGATCGAACCGGCCGGGTCGACGCAACGCGGGATCGAGCGCGTGAGGGAGGTTCGTGGCGCCGATGACAATCACCTGGCCGCGCGACTGCAGCCCATCCATCAGGGCCAGGAGTTGCGCCACGACGCGCCGCTCCACTTGCTGATCACCGCGTGCCTCCTCGCGCTTGGCCGCGATGGCGTCGATCTCGTCGATAAAGATGATGGCCGGACTCTGCGCCTTGGCACGCTCGAAGATGGCGCGCAGGTGCGCCTCGCTCTCGCCGTAGAACTTGTGGATGATCTCCGGTCCGCTGATGTGGAAGAAGGTTGCATCGGTCTCGTTCGCCACGGCCCGCGCAATCAGCGTCTTGCCGCATCCCGGCGGGCCATGCAAGAGTACGCCCCGCGGCGGATCGATTCCTAGCCGATCGAACAGCTCCGGGTGGCGCAGGGGCAATTCCACCATCTCGCGGATCTTGTGAATCTCCCGCCGCAGCGCACCAACGTCCTCGTAGGTAGCCCCACTTGACTGACGGCTGGAGGCGCCGCCACGGACGCGTACGGTCGTACCTCCGCCGATGAGTACTGGCGCTTCGGGGTCAGTTCCGGCCACCGTGAACTCCTGGAAGCGCCCCCCGAGCAACGTGGCACGTACCCGATCCCCGCTGCAGACAGGTAGTCCTTCCAGGGCCCGCGCAAGGTAACCAGCATCTGCCTCACGACCGGCGCTCTGCGGCGTGAGAGGCGCCAGCACGATGGAGCGGCCCCGCTGTGCCTCGGCGTGCTGAAGCACCACCGGCTCCCCGATGGCCGCCTGCGCATTATCACGCGAGAGGCCATCGATCTGGACAACGCCGCGTCCGCGCATCTCGGGAAGCGCCGGCATCACCTTGGCAGCGGTCACGCGCTTTCCCGTAATCCGCACGATGTCGCCCGTTCGAACGTTCAGCGCTTCCATGTCGCTGCGGTCCAGCCGGGCGATCCCCCGCCCTACGTCCTTAGACAGCGCTTCGGCCACATTGAGCCGCACTGCGGTCGGCGCATCAGCTTCAGCCATGGTCGTTCACTCCTTGTTTGGTCAGCGCCACCAGCGTGACGCGCCCAGGTCAAAATGTGGAGAAAGATCGGTCATAAGTCGGGCAAGATTGGGATCTATCGCCACCTACTGATCGCTGCGCCACCGAGGTCCCCCCCAACCCCCCGAAAGCGCAATGCCCAAGGACACCGTGAACCCTGCGGATGCCGGCTGGCTGCCTACTGCCTACCGCCTACTCGTCTCTTATCCGGCGGCGCTTTCTTCGGCGGCGGGCCGGATGTTCGCGACCGAGAGTAGTCGGTGGCGCGGGATGTTGAGCCGCGAGACGAGGTAGCGGCCGTAGGAGAGGTCGGCGACGCGGTGGAGCTGGTGCGCATCGCTGCCCAGGCTGAATCGGGCGCCTTTCTCCAGCGCCCGCACGACGAACGACTCGTGAGGTACGCGGCTCTTGCTGTTGAGCTCGATCGCCACGTCGTACCGGCAGCAGAGCTCGATCGTCGCGTCGAGCCATTCCGCCGCGACGGCATCCGGCTCGGGATCTCGTGAGAGGTCGACGATCCCCTCGTCGTTAGCCAGCTCCGGCAGCAGACAGAAGTGTCCCAGGATCTTGACCGGCCGGTGACGCACCGTCGCCTCGAACGCGCGCAGCCAGGAATCGAAGTACCCCCGCCGATTGTAGCGGGCCAGCGTCGGCCTGTAGCGCGGATACAACCCGGCCCGGTAGTTGAGGTAGCGCGTCGCGTGGACGGGGCCTTCCGGTACCTGTATGATGTGCAGGCTGGCGATGAGGTAGTCGAGCTCGGCCAGCCTGACGTCGGTCTCGGCGCCCGCTACATCGCCGGGCACGTCTCCAACGCTGATCTCCATCCCACGCAGCACCGGATAGCGCCGCAGGTCGTCGACGTATGATGCTAGCTGTGACGGCGTACCCAGTCGCCGGTTGTCGCGCAGCCCGTGATCGGCGATGCCCAGCGTCACGCCGCGCGCCGCCGCTCGGCGCACCGCCTCCGCGACCGTCGCCCGGCCGTCTGACCACGTCGAGTGGCAGTGCCAGTCGACCGAGAGGCCGTCGCGCGGCCCCAACGAAAGCCCATCAGTGGTATTGTGGGGGTGGTGCACCGGCCGGCCGGGATCCAACTGCCTGCGTACTCTATTCCGGAACGCCTTCACGATTTCCCTGTTCTACGTATCTTCGGTCTTTGTCGGTCGTATTCTCGGCGATGTTCGGCTTCGGGCGCACGTTGCCGGTACAGTAACAGTTGCGTAACCGAGACCGTCACCACTGAAACGACCAACCAGTACTCTACGGTCGCGATTTCCGTGCCAGACACAGCATTGGAGGAGTGCTTATGCGAGCGGTACAGATTACCGCCTTTGGCGGTCCGGAGAATCTCAAGGTAGTCGACGTACCCAGGCCGGAGCCCGGAGCGAATGAGGTGCTCGTCAAGATCGTCCGTTCGGGCGTCAATCCGGTCGACCGTAGCCAGTTGATCGGACGGTGGCAATGGCTGCAGTTGCCACACATCCCGGGCTCGGAGATCGCCGGTACAATCGCGGCGCTGGGGCCCGGGGTTTCCGGTCTGAAGATCGGCCAGCGGGTGGGCGTGGCGCTGCGGCTCTTCTGCGGCCGCTGCTACTACTGCCTGCGCGGGCAGGAGCAGCTCTGCGAGAGCGATCCCCGCTCGGCCACCGCACCGGCGATCCCCGGCGCGTTCACCGAGGGCGGGTATGCCGAATACACCGCCGTACCCGCGGTAAACGCGATCCCCCTTCCCGACGAAGTCGACTTCGACGCCGCCTGCACCGCTACGCTCGACGGCGTCACCGCCTGGCACATGGTCGACCGAGCGCGAGTCGAGCCGGGCGACTGCGTGCTCGTCGTCGGCGCCACCGGCGGCCTGGGCACGTTCTTCCTGCAACTGTGCCGCCTGCGGGGCGCGGTGCCATTCGCGGTGACCGGCACACCCCAGCACGCCGGCCGCCTCGAGGAGCTCGGCGCTGAGGCGACGATCGATCGCACGGCGCAGGACGTCGCCGCCGAAGCCAGGCGGCTGACCGATGGCCGCGGCATGAACGTCGTGCTCGATCCCACCGGCGCCGCTTCGTGGCCGGCGAGCATCGGCTCGCTCGCCCGCGGCGGGCGGTACGCAACGTGCGGCATCCTGACGGGCGCCGAGGTCACGCTCAACCTGGCACCGTTCTACACACAGGAGCAGGAGGCTATCGGCTCGACCGGCGGCACGCGGCTCGACCTGGCGCAATGTCTCGACGCGATCGCGCGCGGCACGCTGCGCGCCGTGATCTACAAGCATTTCCCGCTGGAAGACGCCGCGGCCGCGATGGCGGCACTCGGCGACGAGCACCGCCTGGGCAAAGTGCTCTTGACCATCGAGTAGCGAGCAGGAGCCAGCGTCGCTGCGGCACGTTTCTGGCATTCTAGAGTCAGATGGCCGGTTCGCCCGTTTCCTGAGGCGATCCGGCCAACGCTGTCACTTGGCTCGCTCACCGCGACGAGGGCACGGCCGTCACCGACGTATACGTCGGCACGCGTCCTTACGCCACAAGTCCTAATTCCAGCGCCACGGGCCTTCCCGCTGCAGCAGATAGCGCAACTGACTTGCTTCGTCGACCACCTGCTGCAGCCGCGCCCGCCACCGCGACGTCTCTTCGACGATTCGTTCGACGCCGTCGAGGCCGGCTACATCCGCTACGTCCGCTTGAATCTGCTGCTCTAAGCTTTGCAGCTCCAGAGCCAGCCGGTCCACTTCGCCGGCCAGCCGCTGCAGCCAGTCCGGATCCGTCGCCTGTTTCATCGTTCACCTGTCGTGTGCATGTTCTTCGTCCCAACGGGCGAGACCGCAATGTGTTGCACGAAAGTACCAGTGTCACACCATGGGCGACGCGGGCACGTTGGCTCCAATTGAGAGAGATGAGAAGGTAAGGAGAATCATCCCGGATGGAAGACTGGGAGAGCCGCGTCCCCGTCATCACGGGCGCGCTCGGTTACGCCGGCGTCTGTATGCCGCCAAAGTTTGACGCGGTCCACGTCCTCGACGAAATGCACGCCGACCCGCTGAAGCGACGCCTGGTCGGCGGTCTTTCCGCCCGCGCGACGACTGCCCGGCCACTCGTCGTCGGGCGAACAGACAAGGGGACGTGGCTCGTACTCAGCGTGGCGTCGATGGACGTGCTCGGCATTGGGTCAACGCGCGAGGAAGCGCTGCAGGATGCGATGGAGCACGACCATGCGCCGCACAGCCGAGAGGCGGGCGTATCGCCGGCGTCCGCGACGCAAGTCCCGACGAAGCACTAAACTCAGTCCAAGGTCCAAAGTCCAAAGTCGTTTCTATCGGGAGTTCGGACTTGAGACGTTGGACTTTGGACCTTGGACTGAGTTTAGGTGGGTGTGCCGGCAGGTAGTTGCTGCGCACGCCGTGCCTGCAGCGCCCACGCCACCCCGGCCAGTGCCACCGGCAGCGCGGCGAGGCCGATGAGCTGGGCCAGACCGAGCCCGAAGGCGACGTCCTGATCCATGCGGTAGAAACCGACCCAGAAACGGCCGAGCCCGTACAGGAAGAGGCCTGTCCAGAGCGCGACCCCCGGCGGCAATTGCCACCGGCCGAGTAGCCAGATCACGACGCCGGCAGCGCCGAGATCCCACAGCAGCTCGTAGGCGACCGCGGGGTGGACCGGCACGCCGAGCTCGCCGAGCGTGTCCGGGTGCGTGTAGACCACCGCCCAGGGAAGACTGGGCGCGTGGACCCCCAGGTGCTCGCCATTGATAACGTCGCCGATACGGCCGATTGCCTGTCCCAGCAGGAACCCCGGCGCGACGGCGTCGAGCAGCCGGGGAGGAGCAATGCCGGCCCGCATCGCCCACACCGCGCCGGCCGCGATGCCGCCGAGCACCGCGCCGAAGACCGAGATGCCGCCCTCGTTGAGGAGCACCAGGCGCCACGGCTCGCGGACGAAGAGCGCCGGATGTTCCACCGCAAAAAGCAGCCGCGCACCGGCGATCCCTCCCAGCACGATCCACCAGGCGGCGTTCCACACGACGTCTTCGGCGATGCCCGCCCGCGGCGCCAGCCGCGCCGCGAGCCAGATGCCGGCGAGCACGCCCAGCGCGGTGAAGATGCCGTGCCAGGCGAGCACCAGCGGCCCAAGTTGCACCGCTGTTGGTTCGAAAGGTATGGGAATCGCGAACGTCGTCACCAGTGCGTCCTCTGCATCATCAGTAAAGGCTACCGCGGGACGCAATGGGGACGACGGATGACCGACGACCGGCGACCCGCTGGAGCAGCGGGGCCTCGTCCCACCAGCGGCGTTCTCTGCGCTCCGATTCCATCGCCGTCACCCGTCCTCTGTCGCCTATGCCGGCAGGGGCGCTCCGGCTGATCCGAGCGGGGGCACGTCCAGCGCGCCGGCCCGCCGGCCGCGCAGCGCCGGCAATAGCACCTCCGGCCGGAAGAGCGCCCTCGGAGGCCGCAGCAGGTGCAGCACCTCGACAAAAATCAGGTGCACATCCGCGTGCTCCGTCGCCACTTCCATGACTCGGTCGACGTAACGGTGAAAGAGGCGCGTGACCAGATCCGGCTTGGCGCCTTGAGTCGTGGGGTAGCGCAGGTCTTCGCCCGTGGCCAGCAGCCACACCGCGCCGCTGCGCTTGGCCACCTCCCGTTGAAAGCGACGGGCCAAGCCGTTCAGGTCGCCGTTGGGCCGCTGCCGGCGCTGCTCTCGTAGACAGCGGTCGAGCGTCGTCGCCGCCAGCGCCGCCGCCGTCATCCCCTGCCCGTACACTGGGTTGAAGGCACACACTGCGTCCCCTGTCACGAGGAGCCGTTCCGGCCACCGATCCAGCCGCTCGTAGTGGCGCCAATGGTTCTCCGTGCGCTGGTAGCCGCGGATGGGGGAGAGCGGCGCCGCATCGTCGAGCGCCTCATAGATCACGCGACTGCGCAAGCTACGCGCGAACTCCATGAAACCCGCTTCGTCTGTCGGCGGATAGTCGGCGCCGTAGCCGGCCAGCGTGACCAGCCAGCGATCCCCTTCAATCGGGAAGATGATGCCGCCCCGCGGCGAATCCGGACGCGCACTGATGAACAGCCCTTTCCAGTTGGTGTGCAAACCCTTGGGCCGCGCGTAGTACCGGCTGGCGTAGCCTAGCTGTGGGTTGATCGTCGTCTCCGATGGCGCCGCGTAACCCAGCTCCACCAGCCAGCGCGGCGCGTGCGAGTTGCGCCCGCCGGCGTCGAGCACCAGGTCGGCCGGAAGAGGCGTACTCTCCGTCGACACGCCAGTGCCGCCAAGCCCTCGCTCCGCCCGCTTGCGTACCTGAACGCCGGTCACATCCGCGTTGTCCCGGCTCGCGAGCAGCCCCGTCGCCTCATGCCCATCCATCAACCGTACGTTGGGCAGCGCCGCCAGCCGGCGGCGCACCCCCCACTCGAACAGCTCGCGGCTGGCAGAGAGCAGTGAGAGGCTCTTGGGGAAGCGGCGGCTCCATCCGACAGGAGAGAGCCATAGCACGTCTGCCGGCCATCGCACGATCTCTGCTCCCGCGTCGAGCAGGTCCTTCCTCAGTCCGGGGAAGAACTGTTCCAGCAGTTCGAGCCCTTTGACGAGCAGCACGTGCAGATGTCGCGACTGAGGCACTCCCGCGCGGAACTCCGGTCCTTCCGGGAACCAATCGCGCTCGATTACCGTCACCCGGTCGAAGTAGGTGGCCAGCACGCGTGCGCCCAGCAGCCCAGCCATGCTGCCGCCGATCACCACGGCATGCGTCCCGCCACCTGTCCCGCTGACTCTTGCCAATGTTTCCCTCCGTTGCCGTAACTGCTCCTTCGCACCAGCCTGCTCGCAGTAGTATACGCCCGTTGACACGCAGCGGTGGGCGTGCTCGGCTACGGCCTGATGTCGGCGTCGACGTTCGTGCTGATCAATGCCAAGGGGTGGAGCGACCCGATCGGCTGGGCGGTCGGCCTGCTGGCGACGCTGGTCACCGGCGTATACTTTCCCATCACGCTGCTGCCGGGGCCGCTGTTCGCCGCGGCGCAGTTGCTGCCGCACACGTACGGGATCGATGCCGCGCGGCGCTTGCTCCTTCCCGCGGAGACCGGCTTAACCCTTCCCGTACTGCCGCTACACGCCGCGCTGCCGCTGCTCTCGCCGGTGCAGGTCGACCTCCTGGCCCTGACGCTCGGGGCGGTGGTCCTGCCGCTGCTGGGCGCCGCGCTGTTCGCCGCGGGGGTGGCCAAGGCGCGGACCGACGGTGGCCTTTCACGGTGGACGTGAGGCAACCGGATGCAGGTCAGCACGCAAGCACAACCGGATCACGTGGTTGACTGGAACTACGCTTGCGGAGCCGCAAGCGATGTGATGCGCACGTAGCCGCGGTCCACAACTCGTATGGTCAGTTCGTACCTTTCCAGGAGCGACATGCCCACAAGCGGCGTGCCGTTCGCCACCGCCACTAGCACGGGGCGAGGCTGTCCGTCCCAGATTACCGTCGCCTCATAG
>JACQGX010000423.1 GCA_016199265.1 Chloroflexota bacterium
GGTGCTCAGCATGAAGCCGCAGGAAATCGCGCGGGTTTCGTGTGAGGATCACCAAGCCGTGTGCCTGGGCATACGCAAAGATCTTGGGGTCGCGGGCACGCAAGAGACCCACGTCAATTGGCGTGACAACTGTGTGTCCAGCCGCGGCGAGGAGCCGGCGCAGCGTGCGGCTGTCTCCCGACTCATCGACGAGGAGTCGCAGCGTCACGGATGATCCCGGCGGCCCGAAGATAGTCGCGTTCCTCCGCGGCGTCTCGTTCGATCACCTCGCGGTGCCGCTCCCCATAGCGCAGCGCTTCCTGGATCTGCTCCAGCGGGAGGTCGTAGTCCGCGGCCGCCGATTCTGGCGTGTGGCCGTTCGCCCGCATTTTCCACAGCAGTGTGCCGACGGCGAGGTTGCGGCCCTTGAGGTGGAGCTGCCGGCGCCAACTATCCGGCCGGGGCTCGAGGTACCGGTACGCCTCAGCCGTCTCAGCCGCTACGGCCGTGTGCCCTTCGCTCGACATGTCGTCGTGTGGCCTCCCACCCACAGTATAAGGGCAGCCGGCAGAGTCATCGCGATCCACTTGGCGGTTTGACGGCCGCGCGAGGAACGAATTCACCACAGAGACGCAGAGACGCAGAGATACAGAGAAGGTCTTGAGCCAAACCGTAGCCAAGGTGAGACCTGCCGGCCTTCTCACTTTGCATTTTGCATTTTGCACTTGGTGTAGGTAGCGGATTCGGCGCCGGCCACGCGGGCTAGAGGTGAGGCGAGGCGGCCGTCTCACGCCCCTGCAGATCACCCAAGTTGCGGATCTGCACGTCATGGTCGGGGAAGCGCGCGATGATCTTCAGCTCGCCACCCATCGCCTCCACGAAGCGGCGCAGCGTGCTCAGGTACAGATCGGCGCGCTTTTCGAGCTTCGCCACGGCAGCCTGGCCGACGTGCAGCGTGCGCGCCACCTCCTCCTGCGAGAGCCGGCGCGCGCGGCGCAGCTCGGCCAGGTCCATCTCCACCTGCAACTGCGCCGCCGCCGCCGCTGCGCGGGCCTGCGACTCCGGCGACATCGTGCGCCGCAGCGTGGCGAATGAGTGCCTACCGGCCATGATCTCGCTCCTTTCTTTCGTCTCGCTGGTCGTCGTTCAGCGCTTCGCGCGCCAACTCCGCCAGGTGCACGTCGTACAGGTCGTCACCGATGAATTATAGTCCTTCTACGGCATAATTGCAGGCGCACACGGCGCCCCGGGTGCAGGCAAAACTTCCGGAGACGGGGAGGACGTGTAGGGGCGTCTGGCGATACGCCCAGGGGCGGCGGCCGGGCTTATCGCCAGACGCCCCTACCGACCGTGGTGGGTCCCCGGAACATGTGCTTGCACCCGCTTGGAGCGCTCCATCCGCGACCTGGCCGTGCTGATCCGCGAGTTGACCGGCTACCACGGCACGCTGCGGTGGGGCACCACCAAGCCCGACGGCCAGCCCCGCCGCTGCCTCGATACGCGCCGCGCGTCCGCGTACTCAGGAAGCCCCTCTCCAGTCGAACTGGAGAGGGGCGGCCGAAGGCCGGGGTGAGGTTTGGCTGGCAGGCGACCACGCCGTTTGAGGCCGGCTTGAAAGCGACGATCGAGTGGTACCGGGCCAACGTTGCGGCCGAGGCCGGCAAGGAGCCTGCGCTGTCGTGCTGATGCGCCCGCCAAGTCTGGCGGCTTTCACCACCGAGACACCGAGAGGAACGGGTTCACCACCGAGACGCAGAGACGCAGAGTGTTTGGAAGTAGGCACGGTGGCGCTGGACCAAACATAGTCCAAAGTCCAATCAGGATGACAAACCTGGGAGAGTGACAACGTCTCGTTACGTGCGCGGCGCAAAGCATGTCCTGAGCGCGGCCGCAGGGTGCATCGTGCGAAATGCGAAGCGGAAAGTGGCAGCGCTTCGTGGTACGGTTGCCGCCAGGAGGCTGCAAAGTTACAGGAGCCGTAGAAAGTCCTCGACCGTTAGGCCGGCGTCTGCCAGGATCCCTCTCAGGGTGCCTCGGGGCAGGTCCCGGCTGTGCACCGGCACCGTGACCACAAAAGGGTGGCCTTCCTTGCGCAGCGAGATGTGACTGCCGGCTTGGCGGTGGATGACCCAACCCGCCCGCTGCAGCGCCGCCAGCACCTGCCGAGGCCGGACCGCCGGCAGGCGGGCGCTCACGGGATCGTGACCTCGACGGTCTCTCGCTCGGGAATGGGCAGGCCCAGCTCGTGCGCGCTGTGCAGCCAGAGCTGGATGGCTTCCGCAATGTGGCGCTTCGCCTCGGCCCTGGTGGCACCGTACGAGTGGCACCCCTTCAATGCGGGCGCATAGACATGATACCCGCCGTCTTCCTCGGGCTCAAACACCACCTCGAAGGTCAGTTCTCGCTCGGTTTCCGCCACTGGCATACCTCTCCAGAGCCAGTATACCGGCATCAGGGCCGGCAACTACACCAAGGGCAAAGTCCGAAGTCCAGGCTCACTTTGCACTTTGCATCTTGCACTATGATGCCGGCCGCTGCGACGCCTGCGCCGGTCGAGCCTGGGTGCGCGTCACAGATGTGCGTGGCCGCGGTCA
>JACQGX010000430.1 GCA_016199265.1 Chloroflexota bacterium
CCCAGTACGCCTGGTCCCAGTACGCCTGGCCCCACAGGACGGTGCCGGTAGTGGGGTCGATCCCGCTGTTGGGCACGACGCCGCGGTTGGCCGTACCCAGCCGTCCACCCGCCTGCTTCATCGCCGCCACGGCGTCGATCAGGTTGGCTTTGTCCGGCTGGCCGGTGTACCTCGCGCCGGTGGTCATGAGCAGCCACTTGAGCTGGTCGGGGGTCAGGCCGGGATAGCGTTCGAGCAGCAAGGCGATGGTGCCGGCCACGACCGGCGCGGCCATCGAGGTGCCGGACAACCGCAGATAGTTGCCGTCGACGATGCGGTCGGGACTCTCCAGCGCCAGCGTCGCCGTGGGCGAAGCCAGCGTGCTCACGATGCGGCGCCCGGGCGCCACCACGTCCGGCTTGGCGTAGCCGTCCTGAGTCGGACCCCGCCCGCTGAAGGCGCAGAGCGTGTTGTCGGCGAGCGTCGCGGTGAGGTTGTCGTCGAGGGCACCCACGGTGATGACGAACGGATCGTTGCCCGGCGGGTACCAGCAGGCATCCGCCGCCGTGCCGCGGTTGCCGGCGGCCGCGACGACCGCAACGCCATTGAGCCACAGTTGCTCGACGGCCGCGGCGACCGGGCTGGTCGTGTAGCTCTCGGCGGTCGCGCTGCTCAGCGAGAGGTTGACCACGCGGATGCCGTAGGTCGCGCGTTGGTTGTACACCCACTGCAGGCCGCGCAACAGGTCGGCGCAGCGCGCCATGCCCTTCTTGTCGGCGATCTTGACGCTGACCACCCGTGCCTGCGGCGCCACGCCGAGGTACCGCCCGAGCAGGTCGCGGCCGGTGATCATGCCGATGAGGTGCGTGCCGTGGCCGTAGTCGTCGAGCACGCCGTTGGTCGTCGGATTGACCACCACCGAGAGGAGGTAGTTCCCGGCCAGGTCGGGGTGGTCCGTGTTGACGCCGGTGTCGATCACGGCCACGGTCACGCCCCGGCCGGTGGCCGGCAGCGTCGCGCTGTTCCAGACGCTGCTGGCACGCACCGTCCTGGTGTACGTGGTCTTGAGCGCCGCCTCGCTGATGGCGTGGGGCTGCACCGGGGCATCGTAGGACACGTAGTGCACGTTCGGGTTGCGCCCGAGCGCGTCCATCGCCTGCAACGGTACCTCCAACACCAGGCTCTTGACGAAGGGAAACTCCTCGAGCACCGGCGCGCCGGCGGCCTGGGCGATGGCCTGGCTGCTGGCGCCGCGGCTCACCTTCTGGACGATCACCCGCACGCGGCGGCCCGGCTCTGAGTGCGCGCCGTACTGCAGATACGGATGGACGCGCAGCGTGGGGTCGAGCGGTACCTTGCCCCCGGCGCCGCCCGCCGGCCCGTTCGCACCCGCGATTCGGCCTGGACCCATCGCCGCGAGGGCCAGAACAGGAGGCCCCGCGAGGAGCACCGGCCGCCGTTGGGTCTTGGTCCGCAACGTCAGGCTTCCCCGAGTCTCGCGTATGCTGTCGAACGCCGTACCTTTTGTGCTTTCGTCGTGCTTGCCATTATTCATGGTTTGTTACTCCCTCTATCATGGTCAGTCGGTGGCCAAGTGGCGTGCTTTGCCCGGCTGATGTGGCTCAACTCTGCGCAGAGTACGCTTCCTACGCTCCGTGGTGAAACTCAGTTGGACGACCGACTGGTGGGTCGGGGTGTGATGGTGGCGCCGCTGTGTGCGCTGAGTTTCTCCGCGAAGACGGCGGCGCTCGGCGCCGGCTCTGCCGGCGCAGCGAGTGGGAGCGTCAGGATAAACGCGCTCCCGCCGTCCGGCGGGAATTCGGCTTCGAGCGTGCCGCCGTGCGCCTCGGCGATCTGGCGGCTCAAGTACAGACCCAACCCCAAGCCCTTAACCGGGCGCACGGCCTGCACTTGATAGAACCGGTCGAAGAGCCGTGCGCGATGCTCGGGCGGCACGCCCACGCCGTGATCGCGGACGCGGATCGCGACCAGCGAGGCGCTGGGCTGCGCCACTGTCACTTCGATGCGCTTACTACTGGCGCTGTGAGTCAGCGCGTTATCGACCAGATTGGTCAGGACCTGTTCGACCCGGATGCGGTCGACCTGCGCCAGAATTGGGCCAGGCGCCTCGACAATCAAGCGATGCGCCGGCGCAGGCCCGAGCGCTTCAGGCGTCAGGGCCGCGGCGCGCAGCACTCGGGTGGCCATGACGACCTCCTCGACGAGTTCGGTCACGTCGGTCGGTTGGCGGTCGAGGTCGAGCCGATCGAGGTCGAGCCGGCTCACGTCGAGTAACTGCTGGGCGAGACGGGTCAGGCGATCGGCACGCTCGTTGATCAGGTGGAGCCACCGCTGCACGCGCTCGGAAGTGAGCGGGGTGTTGGCTGCGGTACCGGCGCCACGAGTACCGCCGCTCGTGTGCCTCAGGAGGAGTTGGACACAGCCGCGGAGCACCGTGATGGGCGTGCGGAGCTCGTGCGCGGCCAGCGCAATAAAGCGGTCGCGCAGGTGCAGCGCGGCGTGCGCTTGGATCAGTGCGGCGTCGCGTTCGCGCAGCGTGTCGTGCAGGGCGGCATTCAACGCGGTCTGACGGGCGGCTTGGGCCTGCGCCTCCTGGTAGAGGCGAGCGTTTTCGAGCGCCAGCGCGACACGGCGCGCCAGTTCCTGGGCCAGCTCGAGGTCGGCAGGACCGTAGTGGCCGTTGCCCGCACGGAACGGGTGCAGCCGGTCGCGCTTGGTCGCATTGAGCACGCCCAGTACCCGACCGCGAATGCACAGCGGCACGCACAGAGCCGATTCACCGGTGCCCATAGCCTTGGATGTCTCGGTTGTCTTGGCGCCGCCGGCACGCCTAGAATTCCTAGGGAGACCGGTGGCGCTGGAGGCAGTGGCGGCACCTGAGTTGGCGAGGCGGTCTCCGGCGACTACGGCGGTGCCCGGCGCAATGGCCGGTGGTTGCCGGATCGTCTGAGCGAGCAGCGCCTGCACCTCAGGGTTGGGATGGCTCGATCCCACGAGCAGCAGGGGATGCTGGTGTCGCAAGACCCAGCCGGCGATCCCCTCTTCGGCCGGCGTGGTCTGGCCGATCGCCACACTGAGCGGCAGAGATGTTCCGGCGGTAAGGACGAGGTGGTTACCGTCGTCGCTCAGCAACTGTATAGAGACTCGGTCGGCACCGGTCACCTCCTTCACCACCGCCAGGACCGTCTGGTACACCTGATCGAGATCAAGCTCGCCGGCGAGCACTTCGGTCAGGCGCAGCAACTGGCCGAGCACGGCGTGCGGTGGCAGGTGCATGCGCGCCTGGAGGGCTGGATCGACGTGTGGGGCAACGCCGAGTACCGGGAGCGAATCCCCGTCGTCGAGGGGGAACGACGGGGAGACGAGGCGGTGACTCGCAGGGCGCTGAAAGCGGCTCGATTGCATGGGGAACTTCCTCTCCTATGGCAGCTTCGAGGCCTTATCGGAACGGATGTACGATAGGGCCTCGAATGCGCGGTACGAGATCTGGCGGTTAGTCGAGGTCGATGGTCTGGTCCCAATAGGCTTGGTCCCAGTACGCCTGGTCCCAGTACGCCTGACCCCACAAGACGGTCTTCGTCGTCGGATCGATCCCGCCGTTGGGGACCACACCCTGATTGGCCGTACCCAGCGGGCCGGGGGCTCGCTTCATGGCGGCGAGTGCGTCGACGGCTCGGGCGCCGTCCGGCTGTCCCGGATAGGTCATGCCCGTGGTGGTCAACAGCCACTTGAGCTGATCGGGCGTCAGGTGTGGATACCGCTCGAGGAGCAGGGCGATGATTCCGGTGACGACCGGTGCGGCCATCGAGGTCCCGGTCAAACGCAGGTAGGTGCCGTCCGTAATACGAGTGGGACTCTGCAGCGCTAACCATGCGGCGAGCCCGGAGAGCGGACTGACGATCTTGCGGCCGGGTGCCACCACGTCCGGCTTGTAGTAGCCGTCTTGCGTCGTGCCGCGGCTGCTGAAGGGGGCGAGGCTGTTGTCAGAAAGCGCTGCCGTCTGGTTGTCGTCGAGGCACCCCACCGTGATGACAAAAGGATCGTTACCCGGGGCGTACCAGCTAGCATCCGCGGCCGTCCCGCGATTGCCGGCCGAGGTCACGACGGCGACGCCGTTGAACCACAGTTGCTCGACGGCGGCGGCGACCGGGCTGGTCGCGTAACTTTCCGGCGTGGCGTTGCTGAAGGAGAGGTTCATCGCCCGAATGGCATAGAGCTTGCGGTTGTCGAACACCCACTGCAGGCCACGCAGCAGGTCGGAGGCTCTCGCCATCCCGTTCTTGCCCGCGACCTTGATGCTGATCACGCGGGTGTCGGGTGCCACGCCAATGTAGCGCCCGTACAGCAGATCCCGTCCGGCGATGATGCCGACGACGTGCGTGCCGTGGCCGTGATCGTCGAGCACACCAGTGGCCAGCGGGTTGACGAGCACCGAGATCAGCTTCGTGCCGGCGAGATCCGGATGGGTTGGATAGGCCCCCGTGTCCACGACAGCCACGGTCACTCCCTTCCCTGTTGCCCCAAGGATCAGGTCGTTCCACACCTTGGTCGCGTTGGTGGTGAACGGATACGACGTGCGGAGCTGGCTCGTGCCGATGCCATTCTTCTTGACGGGGCCATCGGGCGAGATGTAGCGCACGTTGGGGTTGCGGGCGAGCTGGAGCACGGCACGCTGGGGGACCTCGAGGACCAGTGTCTTGATGAAGCCGAACTCCTCGATCACGTGTGCGTGCCCCTTGACCGCGCGGGCAATCGCCTCGCTGCTCGCGCGGTGCGTCGTCTTCTGCACCAGCACTCGCACTTTCCTGCTCGGCTCGGCCGCCGCGCCGTACTGCAGCGCCGGATGCACCGGCAACTTGGGATCGAACGTGATCGTGCCGGCCGGCGGCCGCGGTCCTTTTGATTCCTTGGCGTTGTCTGAGCCCTCGGCGCTGGCGGTGCGGGCGATCGTCGTGGCCAGCAGGCTGCCTGCGGAGAGCGCGGACATTACCGAGGCGCCACCGCCGAGGAGTCCGGTGCGGCGGGTCGCTTTCCGCGGCCGGTGTGCGCCGGCGAGGCCCGTCTCGGCGGCGCGCGTGCCGGCGTGCTGGTCCTGCATGGCTGGGTTGAGGGGGTCGAATTGGTTTGTCGTACGCATGGCTTGGGTACTCCTTTCCGCTGCTTGGGTGCGCTTCGTTGCGCTTCGGTGTGCTTGGTTCGGTGGACGAGGCTGGCGGCCGGGCCGGCTCATAACGCGGCGGGCACGGCGCCGCGCTCAGTCGTAGGCGGTGGCCACGTCCCAGTACGCCTGATCCCAGTAGGCCTGGTCCCAGTAGGCCTGGTCCCAGTAGGCCTGGTCCCAGTACGCCTGGCTCCACAGCACGGTGCCGGTGGCGGGATCGATCCCTTCGTTCAGTTGGATGCCCTGGTTGGACATGCCAACCGAGCCCGACGCCGCCGTCAGTAGAGCGTCAACCGGATCGACGACTCCCGCCGAGTCGGCCTGGCCCGGGTAGGCGTTGGCGGTGTTGACGAGCAGCCACTTCACTTGCTTGGGCGTGAGGTTCGGGAACTGCTCCAGGAGCAGGGCGACGACGCCAGTGACGACGGGTGCGGCCATCGAGGTACCGCTCAGTCGAATCCAGTACTTGTCGACGATCCGGTCCTTGAACTGACTGGACAGCGTGGTGTTCCCGCCGGCGAGTGGCGCGACGATCTTGCGACCCGGCGCGACGATCTCCGGCTTGTAGTAACCGTGCTGGGTCGCGCCGCGGCTGCTGAAGAAGGCCAGGCCGTCGTCGGCGCCGTCGATGGTCTGGTTGTGGTCGAGGGCGCCGACGGTGATGATGAACGGATCGTTGGCCGGCGCGTACCACGTCGCGCCCTTGTCACTGCCCTTGTTGCCGGCCGCCGCCACGACGACGACGCCGTTGAGCCAGAGCTGCTCGACGGCGGCCGCCGTCGGGCTCGAGCGATAATCGGACGCGACGCCGCCGGTCATCGAGATGTTGACCGCCCGAATGTTGTACGTCAGGCGATTGTCGAACGCCCACTGCAGCCCTTCGAGCAGGTCGGCTTCGGTGGCGACGCCGCCGTCGCTCGTGATCTTGGCGCTGATGACGTGAGCGTCGGGCGCGACGCCGACGTAGCGCCCGCGCGAGTCGTAGCCGTTGATGACGCCGCAGACGTGGGTGCCGTGGCCGTGGAAGTCCTTGTCGCTCTTCGCCAGGCCGTTGACCTTGATTGCGGTGACCTTTGAGTAATAGAAGTCGGAGTGCAGCCGGTCGATGCCGGTGTCGATGACGACCACGCCGACGCCTTTGCCGGTTGCCCGCAGGCTGCCGTTGGTCAGCTCGCCGTTCCAGATCTTGGGAATGCTAATGGCCCGCTCGTAGGTGGTCTTGAGCTTCGTCTCGCTGATGCCGTGCAACTGTAAGGGCATGTCGGGCGAGACGTAGCGGACGTTCGGGTTGCGGGCGAGGGCGAGCACCGCCTGCTGCGGCACTTCCATGACCAGGCCGTTGATAAAGGGAAACTCCTTGAGCACCGCCGCTCCGGCGGCCTGGGCGATGGCCTGGCTGCTGGCGCCGCGGCTCACCTTCTGGACGATCACCCGCACGCGGCGGCCCGACTCCTTGTGCGCGCCGTACTGCAGATACGGGTGGGCGCGCAACGAGGGGTCGAGCGGCACCTTGCCTCCGGCGCCGCCTGGCTGGCCGGTGGTCCCGATGGTTGTGCCGGCAGACTGTCCTGCCGTCTGTCCTGCCGTCTGTCCTGCCGCCTGTCCTGCCGCCTGGTCGGCATCAGCCACGGCGGGCAGCGCCGCCGTGCCGAGCAGCGCCAGGACGCCGGTGGTAACGGTGTGGTGGAAGAACGCCGTTCTTCTCGTGTAACCCATGTGTGCACTCCTTCGGTTGGGTTGGGCGTAGTGGCCATCACCTCTCTTGTTTGCAGAATCCGTACCTTTTGTAACAATCTACTGCTGCAACTTGTTGACAGAATAGACACACTAATGTTGCAGTTGTGTTGTGGCGGCACGATGCAACCGGCGCCGCAGTGACGCGGTTGTCGCCCGATCATCGCCCAAAGAGCTTACGGTTGTTACACGACCTTGTTGTGGTTGGTACGCTTCGTGCGCTTCTCTCCAGTGTGACCGCACCGATCCACTTTGACCAAAGGAGAGAACCGGTAGTGACAAACCTGACAGCCTTGACCGACTTGCTGCTGCGGACCTGGATAGACACCGAGGCACGCCTGCGTACCCTGCTGAGGGCATGGCATGCCCAGGAGCAAGGGCAGGGCATGGTGGAATACTCGCTCATTTTGCCCCTCGTTTCCGTCATAGCCATTGCCCTGCTTGTGCTATTGGGGAGTAAGGTCACCGCACTCTTTAGCAGTTCCTATACGCAGATCAGCCTCGTCCTTTCGTAGGTAACCGCTCCCCTTGTGCTTGCCTAGCGCTGGCCTGCCGGCAAGCCGCACCACCGCGTGCCAAGCGCATCGCGTGTACGTCTACCGAACAGCGGATGGCCGGCGTCAGAATCACGCCAGGAGCGCCGGGCGCCGCGCACAGTGGGGCGCTGGGCTCAGCGGAGGAGCGCGAGCACGACGTGGTGGGCGAGGTTGGCCTGGGCGTAGACGGCTTCGGCCGCTCGCAGCCGGATCTTAGGCGCTGCCCAACAATAAACGCCTCGCTTTGGCCAGCTACTCTACGTGAGTGGCCATAAGTTCTGTGACATGTCAACCAGGAGCAGAAGTGTGGCAAGACTTTTGGCCGGCCACGTAGGTACACCGCTGAGCGTGAC
>JACQGX010000422.1 GCA_016199265.1 Chloroflexota bacterium
GCGGCGAATAGGGCGGCAGAGTCCGAGAGAAGGCATGATGGGGCGCTATTGATGACGATAGATGCCACGGGTAGCAGCCCCGATGACGCGCAGGTCGCAATCGGGTTTCAGTCCCAACGCGGCCGCGTTTGGCCGCCACCGGTACCAGCCAAGCCTACGGCAGGCAGGTATACGCGGCGTTAGCTGGCGGTAAACGTTGGGTAAACGCGCGCTGCGGGCACGCTAACTTACGGCACCGGTGCGCGGCACGCGGCGGCGCCAGTGGCCCTCGAAGCGGTCCTGCGGCTGCCAGCCGAGCAGCCGCTGCGCCTTGTCGGCGTTGAACTTGCCGTGCGGCAGGTCGGTGGTGATGATGAACGGCTCGTAGCGGTGGGGCATCGGCGGCGCCTCGACGGCGGCGCGGAACGCACGGCCGGTATCTTCCCACGACACGAGAAACGGCGAGGCGCCGGGCAGCGGCTCGGTGGCGTTGGCCGGCTGAAACACGTGGAAGTAGAGGGCGATCACTTCCAGTCCGTACGTTTCGGCGAACGAACGCACGACCTCTTGCCCCAGATACTTGGTGAGCAGGTAGTATCCGGTGCCGGGACGGGGCGGCGCCTCGACGGTGACGTCGAAGTCGTGCCAGTAGTGGTTGATGATCACCTCGGGCCCGGTGTGCACCACGCGCTTGATGCCGTGCGCGACCGCCGCCTGCATCACGTGGTACGCCCCCATCATGTTGACCCGGAAGCTCATCACCGGGTCCGGCCGGATGACGCTCAGGTTGATGATGGCATCCATGCCTGCGGCGGCCGCGAGCACCTGCTCAGGATTGGTCACGTCGACCAACCGGAGCTCGTGCTCGCGGGGATGCGGCCGCGCCGGCCAACGCTCCGCCAGCCTGCCCGTGGCGTCTTCCTGTAGCCTCGGGTGCGGCACGTCCGGTGGCCGGATGTCGGCGAGGCGCAGCGTGTGGTATTGCTCCAGCTCGGCAATCGCCGCGGCCGCTACCGGTCCGCCGGCACCGTACAGCACAATGTTCATCGCTCCCGACCTCCTCTCTCTATCACGGATTACTCATCACTCCAGCAAGCAGCCGCTCATCCCTTCGGCTGCGCTCAGGGCAGGCTCTTCGACAAGCTCAGGATGAGCGGAGGGCCCGTAAATAACCCGGGCTATCCCTCGCGCTCGCCCTCGGCGTACCCCAGCGCCCGCCGCGCCGCGGCCGATGTGTAGCGGGCGAACGGCGACGCCGGCGCGATGTGGTAGAGCTGCCACCGGTGCCCGCGCTGGCGCGCGCCGGTGCGCAACGCGTCGAGCGCGCGCACCACGGCGTGCGCCGCCGCGCCGGCGTCGAGCGTTCGCGACCGATCGGCCGGATCGACCGAAGCAACCGCCGCGCTGCGGTGTGCCGGGGGGGCAAAGCGCAGGCAGACGATCCGCAGCGGCGCGTCGAGCTGCACGTCGCGCGTGAACTCACGCGCCGTGAGCTCCGCCAGGTACGGCGCCATCTCGGCCGGAACGGGGCGCGGCCGCGGCCGCCACACTTCGGTCACCTCGAGTGAATCGTCGTAGGCGTCCATGACCGCCAGCGTGCTGCCCTGCACCGCCAGTCCGACGCCGGCCTCGACCGCCGCCTTGTACAACACGTGCGTGCCTCGCGCCGCCGTGTCGAGCAGCTCACCCGGGCTCGTCCCGGCAGCAGCGATGCGCACCGGCTCGACCAACGCCAGTGGCGCCAGGTGCACGATGGCCTCCACGCCATCCAGCAGCGGCGCGACGAATTCCGGATCGGTCAGCGCGCCCTCGCGGAAATCCGCCGCGAGCGCAGCTCGGCCGGTGGCTCTGCCGACTCCGCCATCCCCACCGGCCACGTTCGCCCCGCCGGCCTCGCCACCATCGTCGGCCGGCTCTGGCGCAAGCGGCGCCGAGTCGGTGGCGCGCACGACGTGCCCTTCTTGTGCCAGCGCACCGGCCACCGCCGCGCCGAGCGTCGTGGCCGCGCCGGTGAGCAGAATACGCTTTCGTTCGACTGACTCCACCATACCGATCCCTTCGGCGCGCATGGTACCAAGCGCGTGGCTCTTGCGGTACAGGCAGTTGGTTGGTGTTCCGGGGAACGACAGCGGCGCGTAGGGGCGTATGGCATACGCCCGCCCCGCGGCCGCTCGGGCGTATGCCATACGCCCCTACAGACCGTCGACGCCATCGGGCCTCGCCATCGCACCGAGACGCTTGCGGACCGAGACGCTTGCGGACCGAGACGCTTGCGGACCGAGACGC
>JACQGX010000046.1 GCA_016199265.1 Chloroflexota bacterium
AGCCGGAGTACGCCGGCGTGGGCCGCGAGCGGCGGCAGCGCTTGATCGAGCACATCCGGCGCACCAACGACCGGCTCGCCCGGCACCTGCTGTACGCGCTGCAGCTCGGGACATGAGGGATGGGGCAGCGCCGCTGGCCCCCCAGCCAAGCGCAAAGTGCAAAGTGCAAAGTGCAAAGGGTGTAGGTTTTCAGCTTGGCGTTGGTGTAGTCCCTACGGCTGGCGGCCCTAGCTGCCCAGCGTGTGACGCAGGCTTTCTGTAGCACCAACGCGCCGGCAGGTGGTAGATTGTAGACCGCCTGCTGGGTGCAAAGCCGAGCACTGCGCCGGCTTCGCCTTTCACCGTGTGGTTTGCGTGCACAAGAACGTGCACAAGGGGGTGAATCATGAGAAGTGGAACGCCTGTCCTTGCTTCCCGAGCCAACCGACTTTGTCGGGTGGATAGCCGGCGAAATGGCAGCGTGCCAGACGCTCCGTTGGGAACGCTGGGACCGTCGATACTGCCGATGCCGCCAATGCTGCCGATATCACCGACGAGGCGGAGACGGGTGCTGCACGGCGGCTGGGGCATAGGGCTCGTGGCGGGCGCGGCGGCGCTCGGTTGCGGCCCGGCGCAGCCGGATGCTGCGCCGCCGGTGAGATCGCCGACCAGTCAAGGGGTCGTGCTCCGGTTCGGCTCTAAAGACACCGCGCCGGATAGCCTCGCCACGCTGGCACGGTTGGCCGCCGAGGACTTCGAGCCGGCCCATCCCGGTGCCCGTGTCGAGATCGAACCGCTCACGGGCGGCTACTTCCAGAAGCTGCAAGCGCACCTGGCTGCCGGCACCGAGCCGGACACCGTTCGCTTGGACGAGTACTACCTCGCGTTTGTCGTCGCACGCGATGCCCTGCGCCCGCTCGACGCGTACGCCTCGCGCGACCGCGAGTTCGATTCGCGGGCGCTCTTCCCGGTGACCTGGCAGGCGGGCCAGTACCGTGGGAAGTCCTACGGCCTCACGACGGGTCCCAACGCGTACCTGATCGTGTACAACAAGACGGCGTTTGAGGAAGCCGGCTTGAAGCCGCCCCGGGCCGACTACCGCGACAAGACCTGGACGTGGAACCGGTTGCGCGAGGATGCACTGCGTCTCACCAAGCGAGGGGCTACCGGCCAGGACACCCGCTTCGGCTTTCTGTGGGATGTGTCGTTGGTGAGCCGCCTGTCGTCGCAGATCTACGCCAACGGCGGAAAGCTCGTCGACCGCTTGGAGGATCCGCACCGGAGCGCGCTGGACGATCGACGCACGCTCGCGCTCCTGCAGCTCTACCAGGACATGCGTAACCGCGACCGGTCGGTGCCGATGGACGACGACATCAAGGGCCAAGGTGGTGGGGCCCAACTCGTGGCCCGCGGCCGTCTGGCCATGGCCGTATCGCTGACCAACGTCGGCCAGACATTTCGCGACGTGCCGTTCACGTGGGACTTCGCGCCGTTACCGCGGCCCAATGGCGGCGGTGCGGCCGGGACGACCATTATCACCAATGTGTATTCCATGCTGAAGTCGACGCGACATCCTGAGCTGGCGTGGAACTGGATCCGGATCATGGGAGGGCCGAAGCATGCGCGCTGGCATGTGGAGAACAAGGAGTTCCTGCCGGCCTGGAAGTCGTTGCGGGAGGACTACCTGAAGCTCCGGCCGCCAGAGCACCGGCACGTCGCCTTCGATCTGTCGGAGTACGGCACCCCGTCGATCACCAGCACGAAATACGTAGAAATGCAGGACGTCCTGATCCCTGGTCTGGCACCCGTGTGGGATGGGGCAGCGCCGGCCAAGCAGGTGGTAGACCAACTGGTACCGCAGGTGAACGAATTGCTGCGCCAGGCGTAGCAGACGTAGGGTAGTAGACGTAGGAACGAGACGGAGGGGTGATGCCCATGCAACCGCGACGGCGGCCGCCAGACATTCTGATGGTCACGATCGAGCACCTGCCGGCACGCCATCTCGGGTGCTACGGGAATCCGGTGGTCCGGACGCCGCACCTGGATCGCCTGGCCACGGAGGGGGCGCTCTTCGAGCACGCCACCGTGGCGTCGCCGCTGTGTGTGCCGTCGCGGACGGCGATGTTCACCGGACGGTACCCGAGCACCACCGGGTGTCGCGACAACACGTTGCTCCTCCCGCCGCACGAAGTGCACTTGCCGGGGCTCCTCAGCCAAGCGGGATACGTCTGCGGCCTGTTCGGCAAGAACCACTGTTTCCCGGAGCCGCTCGCCGCCGGCTTTACCGTCGCCGCCGAAGAAGGGCCGCTGCGTGCCCGGCAGCGGGCAGCGTGGGGCCAGGCCTGGCCGCCGCCGCCGGTGCCCATCGATCCGGCCGTGCTGGCCGTGCAGCCGCGGCGGTTCAAGTGGGGCGAGCACCCGCTCCCCCTCTGGTCGGGCGGCCGCTATCCGATCCCCGCGGAGCAGGCGCCGCCGCGGGCCAACGTCGATCAGGCGCTCGCCTTTCTCAGCGAACGCCGCGACTCGCCGGCGTTCACCTGGCTCAGTTTTGCCGATCCGCACCCGCCGTTTCGGCCACCGGCGCCCTACGACTCGCTGTACCGCCCCGAGGCGCTCCCGCTGCCGCCGCGCGTGCCCGACGAACTCGCGAGGAAGCCGGCCGTCCAGCAGGTCTACTACTTCGGCGGCTGGCACTATCTGATGGACGACGCCCAGGTACGCATGGCCACCGCGCTGTACAACGGCGCGCTCACGTACATCGACGACTGTCTCGGGGTGCTGTTCGACGCGCTGCGGGCGCAGGGAAGGCTCGACGACACGGTGATCCTCGTCTCCGGGGACCACGGCGAGTTCCTGGGCGAGCACGGGCTGAGCCGCAAGTGCGCGGCGTTCTACGACTGTCTCGTCCAGGTACCACTGCTCGTGCGGGGACTGCCTGGTGCGGCGCCCGGCACGCGGTACGCTCTCCCGGTGGAGCTGGTCGACATTTTCCCCACGCTGCTCGCGGTCGCCGGCAGCGCGGCGCCGCCCCGCGTGCACGGGCAGGACCTGGCGACGACGCTCGCCGGTCGCATCCCGCCCAGGGAGGCGTCGTTCTGCGAAGTCGGCAGCCGCCAACCGCTGGCGCCGGGCGCGCTGCAGGCGGCGCTGCGCGATGCGCTGGCGGGCGTCTCGTACGACCGGCCGCTGGAGGAGCTGCCGCTGGTCGAATCCGGGACGTTCTTCCTCTCGCGTGGCCGGATGATCCGAACTCCAGAATGGAAGTACGCGCACTACGTCGACGACACGCCGGAGCTGTACAACCTGCGCGCCGACCCGTGGGAACTGGAGAACCTGGCCGGACGCCCCGAGCATCGCGACATCGAGCAACGACTTCGGACGCAACTGCTCGAGCGCACCATCGCGGCCGGCGATCCTCGTTAGAACGAGAACCAGCAACCGCAGATGCACCCATGCGGCTGCGCTCAGGGCAGGCTCCGATGCATGCGGGTAAGGCGAGAGAGAAGGAACCGCCGAGGCACGCTGATACATGCCGAGGTACAGGGTGCAGTGAGGCGGGTTGGAGCGGTGAGTGAGCCGCCCACGTTCGTGCTCGTGGCCGGCGCGCTGGCGCGCGAGCGATTCATGACGCGGGATGGCGTGGACCTTCTCAGCGCCGCCGGTCGGGTGATCGATCTCGACCTGGCGGCCATGACGGACGAAGGCGAGCGCGAGGCGACGTTCGACGCGGCACTGGCAGAAGCCGACGCGGTCGTCGCCGCGCCGTGGGGCCGGCAGGGGCTGCCGCCGTTCACGCCCGAGCGGTGGGAGAAGGCGCGGGCGCTGCGAGTGATCGCCGGCACGTTCGACAATCGCTTCCACGGCTGGCTCGACGTGGCCGAGGCGAACCGGCGCGGTGTGGCCGTGATCGACACGTCGCGGAGCATGACGCCCTCGGTCGCCGAGTTTGCGCTGGCGATGATCCTCAACCTGCTGCGCAATATCCCGGACGAGGTGGCCCGCGTCCGGCAAGGCGGGTGGCGCGACGGCTGGGTCGACACGCGCGGATTCGTCGCCGGCGACCTGGCTGGGCGGCGCGTCGGCCTCGTGGGGTTCGGCGTCATCTGCCGCCGCCTGGCCGAGCTGATGGCGCCGTTCCGCTGCACTGTGCAGACGTACGACCCCTTTGTGTCCGACGACGAGCTGCGCGCGCGCAGTGTCACCCGCGCCGCTTCACTGGCTGAACTTGCCGCCGCGAGCGAGGTCTTCGTCGTCGGCATTCCGCCCACGCCGGCGACGCAGCAGATCATCAGCCGGGAGGTGATCGACGCGCTGCCGCGCGGCGCGCTGTTCGTGCTGGTCACGCGGATGGCGGTGGTCGAGCAGGAAGCGCTCTGGCGGCGGACGCGTGCTGGAGAAATCCGGGCCGCGGTCGACGTCTTCGCCCCCGAGCCGCCACCGCCGGACAGCCCCATCCGCACCGACCCGAACGTCATCCCAACGCCGCACCGCGCCGGCGACACCGCCCAGGCGCACCACCGCTGCTTCGTCGTGGCCTGCACCGAAACGGTGGCGGCGCTCCGGAAGGAGCCGGTGCAGTACGCCGTCAGCGCGAGAGACGCGGCGATCTACGCCGGCACGGCGGTTTAGGGCTCCTCCCGCACAGCACGTGCAATTGCGCCGGCCCCGGGTAGTTCACCTGGTTCCGGATAGCGCCGAGGCGACCAGGACGCCGTGCCCGCCGGCGACGGCGCCCGCCGCGGCATTGTCGAGGTGGTCGGTAATGATTCGGAATGACCAAGAACTCCGCGTGACACTGGAGCGCGTCGCGCAGTTCCAGCGGCGGCTCGAGCACCTGCGGCGCGTAGAAACCAACCCCGTGAACTACCGGCTGAGCGCGGCTGGCTTCCTCGCGGAGATCGACCGAATGAACCTGGAGGTGCGCGAGTATCTTTCGCTGCATCCAAGCGAGGTGCAGGCCACCGTGTGACGCGCCCGCCGCCGCAGGCGGGTTCCGCTGTCCGCGCGCCGTGACGGCCGGACCGGCGAGCCGGGCGCCCGGCCAGACCGGCGCGATCGCCGCCGCCAGCATCTGTTTGGGCAATCCCAGCAGGTCCAGGATGTCCGCCGCCGTTGGCGTCGAGACGGCGCCCAGCCGGCGGATCAGGCCGGCATCGTCCGCGGGGCCGTCTGCCGTGTTGGCCGCGTCTGCGCCGCGTGGTACGCTAGTGAGCGAGAACACCTGGCGATTGCTAGGTGGAGCAGGAGCAGCGCCATGCCGGAGACGATGGCTATCACCAAGCAGCGCTATACGTTCGCCGACCTGCTGGCAATGCCGCCGGGTCCTGAGACCCTCGACGAGGGGTACTACGCCGTCTTGGGAGGGGAGCTGGTGGTCTACACGTCTCCCAATGAGCCGCACGCCGCCGTCGTGCTGGGTCTCATCGCGTTCCTGAACCAGGCCGAGGAGGCCGGCTATGGCCGCGTGCGTACGGCGCCGCGAACGGTGGCGTTCGACTACGCCGAGCGCGGGCTAGCGGCGCGCGACGTGACCCAGCCAGATGTGCTTTTCGTGCGCGAGGCGCGGCGGACGATCCTGGGCTACCAGTGCGTGGAGGCGGCACCGGACCTGGTGGTCGAGGTGCTCTCGCCCAGCACGCGGCACGACGACCTGCCCGGCGGCCGGAAGTGCGCGATCTACGAGCGCTACGGCGTGGTGTACTACTGGATCGTCGACGTCGAGGCGCGCACCCTCACCCAATACGTCTGGCGCGGCGGCCGCTACGGCGAACCGGCCGTCCTTCGGGCCGGCGACACCCTCAGGTGTCCGCTCTTCCCGAGCCTGACCCTCGACGTGGGCCGCATCTTCGCCCGCATCGTCTGATACGGCTACTTATCGATAGCGGCCTCCTTGAGCAGGACGGTCCCCGCTGCGCGCTCTTGAGCGCCGCGTCGCGCACCGACTGTTTGTCCGCCCAGGCGGCGTTGAACTCTTCGCGCAGGATCGCCTGCAACTCCGGGAAGTTGCTGATGCGCGGCGGGATGCGCGAGTTCTTGTTCCGTGCATCGGCGAGTTCGGCCATCAGGTTGGGATCGGGTAAGCCGGGATGCGATTTCCAGAAATCCTTGGAGGTCGACTGGCTCTTGCGCAGGGGCGAGATGTTCGCCTCCAGGAAGTACCGCCGCATGCCCGCCGGCGAGACCATGTGCTTGAGCAGTGCCCACGCTTCCTCGGGGTACCGCGTCCCGTTCGCCACCGAGAACCCCGGCGCGTTGCCGATGAACGTCGTCTTCTTGGTCTTCGTCGCGGCCGGCGGTGGGGCGATACTGTACTTGAACGACATCTTGTCCAGGTTGAGCAGGTACCACGGCTCCCAATCGAACCACATCGCCAGCTTCCCTGACTCCTTGGTCGCCACCTTGGCCATGTCGCCACTTGGCGCGAGCTTAGACGCCCTATGCATGAAGTCGTACGTCTCCATCGCCGGTGCCTGGTCCAGCAACGACTTCGTGTACTGCGCGTCGAAGACGTCGCCGTTGTTCGACCAGATCAGCGGGAACGACAACGAGTTGTTCGGCACGGAGAGGACGCCGGTGCCAAACCGGTCGTCACCCAGGCGACGGAATTGCTGAGCGAGGTCGAGGTGCGTGTCCCACGTCCAGGTGCCCGCTTTCCACTGCTCGAACGGCGTCTTTACGCCGAGGCGCTGAAAGAGGTCGCGATTGTAGAACCAGAGAATCATCGTCCAGCCGTAGGGCAGCCCTATTTGCTTGCCACCCCACTTGTGCTGGCGCAGATTGACGTCGAAGAAGTCGCCCAGGTCATACCGATCGCGCTTGAGCAGGGGATCGAGGGTGACGGCCATACCCTTGGCCTGGACGACGTTGAAGTCACCCGTAACAGAGAGGCCGATGGTGTCCGGCGCGGCGCCACCCGCGACCTGGGCGACGAGCTTGTCGATGTACTCACCCTTCTTCGTGAGTTCGACCTCGACTCTGAGCTTCGGGAACTTCTGCGTGAATTCCTCGCTCTGCCGCTTGAACGGGTCGATGAGGAAGCTGTCCCAGTGCCATAGACGCAGCGTGGCCTCCTTGCCGCCGACCACGGGCTCTGCCGAACGCCCGTCCCTGCCGGCCGGCCCGCACGCGGCGATGCCGATCGCGCTGCAAGCAGCCAGCGCCGCACCGGCGCCCACGACTCGGCGCCGGGTCGGTACCGCGTCGTGTGTAACGGTCTCGACCATGATCTTCATGTGCTGCACTCCCGTCATTGCGAAACATCCGCGTCCTTATTCTACTCCCCTGCCCGTCGCCCTGCAAGTGTTTGCACAATCGTTTGCAGCACGAGGCGCGGTCCGTTATGCTTTGAGCCACATGGGGATCCCCCCCGATACGCGCCAATCGCCGCCGGAGCCGCTGCCGGCGGCGCTGCCATCCCTGGCCGAAGTCGCGCGGCGCGCTGCCGTCTCCGCCAGCACCGCGTCGCGCGCGCTGAACCGGCCGGAGCTGGTCCGGCCGGAGGTCGTGTCGCGAGTGCGCCGGATCGCCGAGGAGCTGGGCTACGCCGCCAACCCCTTTGCCCGGTGGCTGCGCGTCCAGGAGACCAAGACGCTCGGGCTGATCGTCCCGGACAGCTCCAATCCGTTCTTCGCGGAGGTGGCCCGCGGCGTCGAGACCGCCGGCTTCCGCGCCGGGTACACGCTGTTCCTGTGCAACTCGGAGCGCTCGTTGGAGAAGGAGGCGGCACAGGCGCGTGCCCTGTACGAGAAGCGGGTCGACGGCGTCCTCTTCTTCATCACCGGCGACGGCAGCGCGGACACGATCCGCTGGCTGCGCGACCGCGCGTTGCCCGTCGTACTGATGGAGCGGCGCTCGCCGATCCCAGAGGTCGACTGCGTCGTCAGCGACAACGCCGGCGGCGTGCGAGCGGCCGTCGAGCACCTCGCAGGGCTGGGACACCGCCGCATCGGCTTTCTGGGCGGCGACACACGTGCGCCGCACTACGCGGAGCGCCTAGCGGCGTTCCGCGCGGTCGTGCAGCGCCTCGGCCTGGAGGCGCCCGACGAGCTGGTCCGCCCCGATTTGGTCACTTACGCCGACGGCAAGCGCGCGGCACTGGAGCTGCTGGCCGGCGATGGTGCCGGAGTGGGCACTGCGGTGGGCACGGGAACGGCTGCGCCGGGGAGGCGGGCAACGGCGCTGTTCTGCGCGACGGACACGCTGGCGATCGGCGCCATCGGGGGCGCGACCGAGGCAGGTCTCCGGGTGCCGGAGCAGGTCTCCATCGTGGGGTTCGGCAACACCGAGGTGGGGGCCTTCATCAACCCGCCGCTGACGTCCGTGGGCCAGGAGAAGGTGGAGGCCGGCGCGCGGGCGGTGCGGCTGCTGTTGCGCCGGCTGGCGCAGCGCCGCGCGGGGCAGCCCGCCCGGCCGCGAGTGCACGTGCTCCCGACGCGGTTGGTGGTCCGGCGCAGCACCGCCGCCGCACCCGCGACGAGGTTGGCGACAAATCCTGCGGCACCTTCATCGGGGATGGGAGTGTCACGGAATAAATGGTCACTCGCGTAGCGTCCCGGACGCGCGGTGCGAAGCCGGTCCGTACGGCGGCGGTGAGCGAGGTGAGCGAGGTGAGCGAGGTGAGCGAAGTGCGATGGGGAGGATTGCCAGGACAGCGGGACGCTGCGCGCACGCACCATGAGCGCATGTTTCGTTTCCGAGGCGAGGGATGCGCCGGCCGATGGGACGTCGTCCAGGTGACGCTTGCCGGCACACCGGCCGGCGGCAATGCCTTTCAGGACGTGCGGCTGTCGGGCACCGCCAGCGCCCCGTCGGGCCGCACGGTTGAGGTCGGTGGCTTTTACGACGGCGGGAACTCCTGGAAGCTCCGCTTCTGCCCGGACGAGATCGGCGAGTGGCAGTGGGACGCCCACCTATTGGGGCCGGGCGTCGACGAGCGGCGCGGCGGCCTTTTCCGCTGCGTGCCCTCCGAGAACAGCGGGCCGCTGGGGCCGCACCCGGAGAGTCCGCGTCATCTGGCCGACAGGCGCGGGCGTACCGTGTACCTGCTGGGCAC
>JACQGX010000047.1 GCA_016199265.1 Chloroflexota bacterium
CCGTTTCCTACTTGACCTTGCACTTGCGAGACACGTCTCGCCGGAAGGATTCCATTCAGGGCGGATCGCAGAAGGCGTGTGTATGGCTCCCGTGCTTGAATTTATACGGTGTCCTCAAGCGGTTGATCTTCGTGCCGCATTCGTCACATTTGTTGCCCGCCATCGTCGCTTCCCTCCCTAGATGCTACCTGCTCTGGGTGATGTCTTGTACCCGGGCTATGTCTTACACTCCATAGGCTGTGACGAAGGCTGTGACGACGACCGAGACACCCGATACGCCTGAGGGCGCTGCTCCATCCCAAATGCTTGCCACCGCCGACCGAGACGATCCGCTTGCCGTGCTGCGCGGCGAACGGCGGTGGGCGGTGGTCCATGGCGATGGTCCGGAGGTGCTCCGGACGCTGCCCGACGCCAGTGTCGACGCGGTAATCACCGATCCGCCGTACGCGCGCGAGTTCACGCCGCTCTACGAGCAGATCGCCGCCGAGCTACCCAGGGTGCTGAAACGAGGCGGCAGCTTTCTGGCGATTGTGCCGCACCACTCGCTGCCCGAAGTGTTGGCCGGAGTCGGCCAACACTTAAAGTACCGCTGGACGCTGTGCATGTGGCAGGAGCAGGGCAACCACCCTCGGATGGCGATGGGCATCGAGGTCGTGTGGAAGCCGATCGTCTGGTGGGTCAACGGCGCGTGGCCGGTGGGACGGGGCTTTATCCGCGATGGATTTACGAACGCGCCGCCGGAGAAGGCGCACCACAAATGGGAACAGTCGCTTTCGTGGGCGCACTACTGCCTGCGGTTCGTACCCAATGGTGGCGTCGTCGTCGATCCGCTGATGGGGTCGGGTACTATCGGAGTGGCGTGTGTGGAGCACGGCTTCCGCTTTATCGGGATTGAGCGAGAGCACGGGCCGATGCTCACGGCCAGACGGCGCTTAAGCGCCAGACGTGCCGGCCGGTAGGACGTACCGGCCGGTAGCGCCGAGAGCGCCGGCAGCCCGGTACCATCCACCTCACAGCCGAACGTTGAAGACGTTACACTGCGCAAGCGGTCCGAATGGCCCAGAGCGGTACGCCCAGCAGACCCCGGCAGACCCCCAGATACGCCGAATTCAATCATGAACCTCTCCGTTTTGATCCCGGTCTACAACGAGCAGAATTCCGTCGAGGCGATCGTCCGGCGGGTGTCCGAAATGGACGTGGCTTCGCTGGGCGTCTCGCTCGACGTGGAGATCATCGCCGTCGACGACTGCTCGACCGACGACACGACCGGCATCCTGGCCCGGCTGCACGGCAGGCCGGCCGAAGCGCCCGGACAGGGGCCGCACGCCATTCGACTGGCCGAGGCAGGCAGAGCGGCGGTTGCCGAGGTGCCGGCAACGGCGACGGCTCCCCAACCGGCGGCGACGACACCCGACGGCGCGATCCAAGGGCTGCGGGTGATTCAGCACGGGACCAACCAGGGGAAGGGCGCGGCCATCCGCACCGCGCTTGCCGCCGCGACCGGCGAGTACGTGATCATCCAAGACGCCGACTTCGAATACGATCCGACCGACATCCCTCGCCTGCTCCGCCCCATCGTCGAAGGCAAGGCGCAGGTCGTCTACGGCGCCCGCCCGCTCGATGGCTCGGGCGGGCGGCGGCTGCTCGATTTTGGCAATCGCGCGCTGACGATCATCACCAACATGCTGTACGGCACCCGTCTCCACGATATGGAGACATGCTACAAGCTCCTGCCGACGACGCTCTTGCGGAGCTTTCACCTAGAGTGCAGCCGCTTCGATATGGAGCCCGAGATCACGGCGAAGGCCACGCGCAGCGGCTACCGCATCCACGAGGTGCCGATTGCGTACCACCCCCGCGCCGGCGGCAAGAAGCTTTCGGCGCGCAAAGACGGCTTGCCCGCGCTGCTGGCTTTGCTACGGTATCGGTCATGGGAACCAAAGAAGGGTTAGGGGCGGCCCAGCGGCACGATGGGCTGGAGGAGGGCGAGGATGTCCTCGCGACGGAGCCGGATGCCCGCCGGACTGCCGACAGCGGCGCCGGGCAGGGTCCAGGCGCGAAGCTGCCCGCGTTGCACCAGCTCCCACACGTACGCCGGCGTGACGCGCAGCTCGGCGGCGGCTTCGTCGAGCGTCTGCCAGCCGCCGAGCAAACCGGCGAGGAGCGCTGCTCGTCCATCGGGCGCCGCCTCCGGTAGTGGAGCCGCGGAGACTGTAGGGTCCTTCGGCTGGCTCGCTTCGACGTTCGTCGGGAAAGATCGGGCAGACGCGGACGCAGCGGTTCCCGAGCGGTGAGCCGTGGAGCCTGGGCTCCCGGCCTCTGGCCCCTGTTCCTGGACGACGTGCGCGATCGCGCGCCGCAGGCGGTCGCGCTCGGCAGCGGTGCGCGCGGGATCGCCGATCGCTTCGGCGACGAGCGTGAGCGTTGGGTCGTGCTGACCGGGCGCACCGGCGCCACGTGGTGACAGGCCGGCGCGCCAGCGCAACTGATCGAGCTGTGCCGGCGTCGCGTCGAGCGCTGCCGCCAGCGCCTCGACGACGGCGTCGTCCGGCGCCTGCCGGTCGCCCCGCTCGAGCTTGGAGACGTAGGTGTGGTGCACGCCGGCCGCGGCCGCGAGCCGGCGCACGGTGAAGCCGCGCTCGCGGCGCAGCTCGTGGAGGTACGCGCCAAATCCACCGCGAGGCCGGAGGGGCAGCGGCGTGCCGCGGCTGCCACCGCCGGCACCACCGACGCTTTCGTTGCGCGGCGACGTGTCCGGCGCCCCAGTGGCGCCATCGGCACGTCTCGCCGCGGCCGCAGTCTCCATGGCCACAACGCATTGTAGACGCGGCCGCGCTGTGGCTCCAACACGTGGGACGGTACTCGATGGCGCAGTCTCCAGACAAAGTGCGAACCGGCTCCGTCGCCGCCCACCTGGAGACTCGTCCAGGAGAGCCGGAGACTCCAGTCTTCACCAGAGACGGAGCCCGGCGATGAGCTCCCTATAATGGCATCGACGAGGCCTCGATGATTCGTACTTTAACCGGAGTCGTTCGTACCCCAGCCGGAGTGACTCGCACTGTGACCGGGATGGGTTCGTACCCCAGCCGGAGCGAGTCGCACCTGAACCGGACCAGCCGCGCAACGCGCCAGGTGCCGCCGGAGTTGAATGGTGGAGTAATCGTCTTCAATAGAACAGGTAAGAGCACACAACACCGTCCAACCGCCGGATGCGCGCCGACGACGTCGACCGGCGTCACCGGCAGCCGCATCGTGTTGTGTTGGTGGTGTTTCCTTTCCTGATAGATAGCTCATGGCAGCGACCGCAGTACGTAAAGCAAGCGTCTCGAACGAGAGCGCGTCGATCGAATCGGCATCCGGCACCCAAGCGGTGCTGGCGGTCGTCGAGATGAACCTGGAGGAGTACCCGGCGTTCCGGCTCGGCCGGCGCTCGCGCCGCCCGGAGCTGCGGTACGAGCGCAGCCGGACCGAGCCGGATGGCCGCACGTTCCAGCAGACGTGGATCGTCCGTGGCGCCGAAGGGCTGGGCTTGCCGGGGCCGTTCGAGCAGGACCTGTACGTCGCGCTACTGGTGATGTTTACCGAGCAGGGCCTACCGGCCGACGGCCGCATCCGATTCACGCGCAACCGGCTGACGCAAGTGATGGGCTGTTCCAATTCCGGCCGGGGATACGAGCTGCTCGAGCAAGGACTGGCACGTCTGGCCGGCGCAACAGTGCTCACCGAGCACGCGTTCTATCTTCCCGCGCCGCTCGGCGCCGGTGGGGTGCGGTCCGGCCCGGCCGAACGGCTCAGCCTGGTCTTTCACATCCTGGAAGAGGTGCGGGTCTACGAGCGCCGCGCATCGGTGGTCTCCAGCGATGATGGCGCCGAGCCGCGAGACGACGATCCGGGCCGAACAGTACGGCCGCGCGTCGAGCGTGCGCGGCCGACCGAGCTCGCGGTGGCGCGGCTTGGCCTGCCGCTGGTACAGAGCTACGAGCGCCGCTATACCAAAGGACTGGATGCGACTTTTTACTTTTCGCTCTCGCGCCCGCTGAGCAAGCGCCTCTACCGCTATCTCGACAAGGTGCGCAATGGGCGAGGGGCATTCGAGATCGGGATACGTACGCTGGCCGACGTCCTGGGATTGGAGTATCGTTACCCATCTGACATCAAGCACGGGCTCGCCGAGGCACACGAGGAACTGCAACAGACCGGCTATCTGGGTTCGTGCGGCTACGCACCGCTGGCCGGTGGGCCACAGGCGGGCGAGAAGGTGGTGTACGGCTTTGAAGCAGCATTTGACCGGCGGTCGAGGCGGCGGGCGGGGGCGTGGGGGACACGCATCAGGGATCGAGGGTCAGGCGTCGGGGAAAGGGGTGATGACGTGGCGATGCCGGCTCGGCCGGCGGAGCTTTCAACTGGTACGTCGACTGCACCGGCTGCACCGACGAGATCGACGGCGGCGAGAGCCTCGGAAGCGTGGGCGGCAGCGCCCGTGACGGCTCTGCAACTGGAGCTCGAGTCGTTTGGTATGACGCCGGCGCGGGCGGCGGCGCTGGCCACGACGTATCCGGATGCCCACGTCGCGGCGCGGATCGCGTATGTGCGCGATATGATGGGGCGCGCCGGCGGGAAGGCGCTCAAGAACCCGGCCGGCTTCCTGGCCAAGGCGATCGAAGAGGGATACGTTGTCCCCGAAACACCCCGGCGCCAGGTTGCTGGGGTGGCGTCGGCTGCGTCGCTTGCGTCGCCTGATGTGCCAGTGGAGTCATCGCCGGGGGTCCAGAATGGAGATGGAGACTCGACCGTTACCGACGAGCGGTGGGTACGTTTGACGGAGCTGCTCAAGGCGCGGCTGAGTGGCGCAACCTATGCCTCGTGGGTGCTGCCGGCGTATCCGGCACGTCTCAAGCAAGTGCAAAGTGCAAAGTGCAAAGTGCAAAGTGAGGATACGTGTGAGGCCCACCTTGGCATTGGTTTAGGCGATCAAGCACGTCAAGAGAACCAGGCAGATCATCCCCTCACCGTCGTCGTGCCGAGCGCGTTTGCGCTCGACCGCTGGCGGCGACCGCCGATTGCGCCGGTGCTCGATGAAGCGGCGGCCGCGCTCGGGATGACCGTCGAGTTGCGGACGGCCACCGACGTACAGGCATAATTCCCGCTGATGAATGTTCAACTCGGCTGCATGAACCGTCCATGGACGGAGTTCTCGTTTGAGGAAGCGCTTACAGGGATCGCCGATGCCGGATTCACGCATTTCGGCTTTCTGCGGCAGCAGAAGGAGACACTGATCGGCGCCGATACGCCACCGGAACAAGTGGATGCGGTCGTCGCGCAGGTACGCCGGCATGGGCTCGAGCCGGCGTTCGTCTTTAGCTCGACGCCGATGACCGTACCCGAGGAAGAGGCGGTGGCGTATCTACGGCGCCTGATCGACAACGCCAAACGGGCCGGCGCTTCGTTCGTGCTGGAGATGGGTCACGGCCGGCCCGAGAACTACGAGAAGTACTTCTCGACGATGCGCAAGGCCGCGCCGTATGCCGAAGAGCAGGGGATCACGATTGCACTCAAGCCACACGGAGGCCTCTCCACCACCGGCGATGACTGCCTGCGTGCGATCCAGGCAGTCGATCACCCGGCCTACCGGCTGTGCTTCGATCCGGGGAATCTGCTGCACTACGCCGGCCAGCGGCCCGAGGTTGAGTTGCCGAAGCTGGCGCCGTACACGGTGGCGATGTGTATCAAGGACCAGACCGGCGGCATCAAAGGGCCGGTGAACATCACGCCCGGCGACGGCGACGTCGACTTCCCGGCGGTGTTCAGGATTCTCAAAGAGCATGGCTTCGAAGGCCGTCCCGCGCTCGTGGAGACGCTCGCCGGCAAGACGCTCGACGAGGTCAACGGCGAAGCGAAACGGGCGTATGACTATCTGACTCAGGTGATCTCGAGTACGTAGGCGGCAGGTCTGGTCGCTGCTGGATAAGCGCCTGCCGGCCGTTCTTCGCCGGTAGGCCAGATTCATCAGACCGGGCCATTGCCCGGCCGACAATGCTCACCAGCATCGCAAAGAGCGCCAGGCCGGCGAACATGGTCAAAACGGCAATTGCGCGCCCACCCGCGGTTTCCGGAAAGACGCCGCCGTAGCCGACGCCGGTGATCGTCGTCACCGACCACCATAGCGCGGCGGGAATGTGCGGGAACGCCGTCCCCTCAATCTCGCCCTCGGCGTAGTACACGAGCGTTGCCGAGATCATCACGACGCTGAAGACGCTGACGAAGTACATCTGGAGGTCCTGTCCCAGCGTGGTTTCGCCGGCCTGTCTCGTACCCCGCAGTGTCTTCACCAGCTTGAGCACGCGCAGCATGCGCAGCATGCGCAGCATTCTGAGCGAGCGCGTGATGCGGAGCACGCGCAGGTCGGCGAGGGCCAGGAACGAGGGGATGATGGCCAGGAGGTCGATGATGCCCCACACGCCGAAGATGTAAGCGCGCCGGTCCTTCGCCGCGTAGATATTCGCCGCGTACTCCAGGCTGAAGGCCACCAGGACGACCAGCTCCGCCGCCCGGAAGTAGGACGTGTAGGCCTCGTGCAGCTCCTCCACCGACTCGAGGACGATCGCGCCGACGGAGAAGTAGATCAGCAC
>JACQGX010000059.1 GCA_016199265.1 Chloroflexota bacterium
CCAAGTGCAAAGTGAAAAATGCAAAGCATGCCCTGAGCGCAGCCGAAGGGTGCAAAATGACGAGATCTGAGGGTTCCACCGCGGCTTCAGTTTAGTCGCGTACCAGTTGACTGACCGACTCCAGATGATACGTCTGGGGGAAGAAGTCGACGACGCGGGTGCGGCGGAGGGAGTAGCCCGCGTCGGTGAGGACGCGGAGGTCGCGGGCGAGGGTGCTGGGCTCGCACGAGATGTAGGCGATCTGCCTGGGTGAGAGGCGAATGAGGCCGGCGAGCGCTTCGGGCGAGCAGCCGCGGCGCGGCGGATCGAGGACGGCGACGTCGAATTTCGAGCCCAGTCGCGGCAGCGCCGCTTCGAGGGACGCTTCGCGGGCGAGGACGTTCATCAGGCCGTTGGCCGCGGCGTTCTGCGCCGCCGCGGCCGCGGCGGCGGGCTGCGACTCGACGGCGATGACCGAGTGCACCTTCCTGGCCAGCGCCAGCGCGAGCGTGCCCGCGCCGGCGTAGGCGTCGAGTACCACGTCATCCTGCCCCAGGTCGAGCCACTGCAGCAGCAACTCGATCAGGCGCTCGGTCGCGCCGAGATTCACCTGGACGAACGCCCCGGCGGGAACAGACAGGCGGCAGCCGGCGATGGTGTACTCGAGCGACTCTTCGCCCCAACGGACGTAGGTCCGGCCGCCGCGCGCCCGAGCCATGAGGATTCCCCGCAGCTCAGGCAGCGCCTTGGGCGCCCCGTCGACGAATCGCCGGATGGCCGATCTCTGGATCGACGATGTGGCGACGAAGGTGATCTGAACGGCCTCGCCGGGAACAACGCGCACGACGATGTTTTCGAGCGCACGCCACGTTGCATCGTCGATCACGTGCCACGGAGTCGCGTGGATCGTACGGTTGATCAGCTCGTCCGAGATGTAGCAGTGCTCGACCGGCACGACCGCGTGCGAATGCGCACGCTGGAAGCACAGCAGCCGGCTGCCCTCTCGCCGGGCCGCGCTCGACGTCGAAGCAGCTTCGTGGCGAGAGGCGGCCACGGGCTCGCCGTCCGGACCGATTTCGCCGGGGACGAACTGAACGGTGTTGCGGTAGTGCCAGACAAGTGGGGATGGCACGGCGTCTTCGATCGGCGGCTCGGCGAACTTGCCGCCGCGCTCGAGCTGCTCACGCAAGACGCCGGTCTTGAACTGGAGCTGCGCCTCGTACGTCGCGTGCTGCCAGTGGCAACCACCGCACGTGCCGAAGATGGGGCAGGGCGCGGTCACCCGCTCGGGCGCGGCGTCGAGGACCTCGGCAACGCGGCCACGCACGAAACGTGCCTTGCGCTCGGTCACGTCGAACGCCACGCGCTCGCCCGGCAGCCCATAGGCGACAAAGGCGACGAGGTCGCCGGCACGCCCGACGCACTCGCCACCGTGGGCGACGCGCTCGAGGGAGGTCTCGTGTCTTTCCGGCGATGCCGGTTCAGAGCGGCTCATGTCGCGGCGATCCTTTTCGTCTCATCCGGCACCGAACGCGGCCTGGACACGCGGCCCGGACGGAGATCTCGTACGTCGAAGGCACGTCGTAGGGGCGTATGGCAGGTGCCCGAGCGGCCGTGGTTGGGCGTATGCCATTCGCCCCTACAGGATCCGTTCCACCGGCGACAGTTGGGCGTACCAGGTGATGGAATGAAGCCGGTAGAGACGCCTAGCCGTCGAGCTTCTGGCGCAGGAGGCCGTTGACCATGCCGGGGTTGGCTTTACCACGCGTCTCCTTCATGACGGCGCCGACGAGGAAGCCGAGGGCGGTCTGTTTGCCGGCGCGGTAGTCGGCGATGGCTTTCTGGTTCTGCGGGGCCGCGAGGACACGCTCGACTACCGTTTTGAGCTCGGCCACGTCGCTGACCTGGGCCAGTCCCTTTTCTTTGACGACGGCTTGCGGCGGCTTACCGGTGTTGAAGACCGCTTCGAGGACCTCCGGCGCGCTGCGGACGCTCAATTGGCCGGAATCGACGAGCTTGATGAGATCGGCCAGGTGTGTGGGCGTGAGCCTGCTCTCCTCGACTTCGGTGCCAGATGCGTTGAGCAGCCGGAGCACGTCACGGAGAATCCAGTTGGCCGCAGCCCGGGCGCCGGCGCCCTGGCGGATCGTCTCTACGAAGTAATCGGCGAGCGCGCGTGTGGCGGTGAGCGTCGAGGCGTCGTCGGCAGAAAGGCCGTACTCCCGCATGAATCGCCGCCGTTTCGGCTCGGGCAACTCGGGCAGGCGCGAGCGGATGTCTTCGACCCAGTCGCGGCTGAGGAAGAGCGGCGGCAGGTCGGGCTCGGGGAAGTAGCGGTAGTCGTGCGCCTCCTCTTTGCTGCGCTGCGACACGGTAACGCCCCGCTCCTCGACCCAGCCGCGCGTCTCCTGGACGATCCGGCCGCCCGAATCGAGCACCTCCCTTTGTCGGTGTATCTCGTACTCGAGCGCCCGCACGACGGCGCGGAACGAGTTCATGTTCTTGACCTCAACCTTCGCGCCGTACGCTTGCTGGCCGCGGGGACGGATCGAGACGTTGGCGTCGCAGCGGAAGGCGCCCTCCTCCATGTTCGCGGTCGAGACGCCGATGTAGCGCAAGATCGCGCGAAGCTGGCGCAGATAGGCGCCCGCCTCCTCGGACGAACGGATGTCGGGCTCGCCGACGATCTCCATCAGTGGCACGCCCGAGCGGTTGACGTCCATGAGGCTGTAGGTCTCGCCGGTCTCGCTGCGCACGTGTTTGAGGTTGGCGGTGTCCTCCTCGAGGTGGACGCGGGTGATGCCGATGCGGCGCGTCTGCGTCGCGTCTTGCGGGTCGGGGATCTCGAGCCAGCCGTTGCGCGAGAGCGGCAGGTCGTACTGCGAGATCTGATAGCCCTTCATCAAGTCGGGATAGTTGTAGTTCTTGCGGTCGAACTTGCTGTATTCGGGGATCTCGCAGTTGAGCGCCAGCGCGGTGAGGATGGTGTAGTCGACGGCCTTGCTGTTGATCACGGGCAGCACGCCGGGCATGCCGAGGCAGATGGGACAGACGACGGTGTTTGGCTCCGCGCCGGCGTAGCGCGCGCTGCAGGCGCAAAACATCTTCGAGTCGGTCAGCAGTTGGGCGTGGACTTCGAGCCCAATCACCGCTTCGTAGTCGGTCCCCGCTGCCATCGGAGCAGTTCGCTCTGCGACTTGTGCCATGGTGGTATCCCTTGACGAAGGACGAAGGACGAAGAAGTCGCGTTTCTCGGGCAGGCCTTTTCGTCATCCGTCGTTCGTCTATCGTCTGGCTCCTATTGGGTTTTCGCCGCTCGCTTCTTGGTCACGAAGCGCTCGAGGCGGACGAGCGCCTCTTCGAGCTTCTCGTAGGCGGTGGCGTAGCACATGCGGACGTGGCCTTCGCCGCTGGGGCCGAAGGCGCTGCCGGGCACGACCGCCACCTTTTCCTCAAACAATAGCTGCTCGGCGAACTCGTCGGCGGTCAGGCCGGTCGATTTGATCGACGGGAAGGCGTAGAACGCGCCTTGTGGCCGGGGGCACGACAGCCCGATGTGGTTGAGCCCGTCGACGAACAGCTTCCGGCGCCGGGCGTACTCGGCGAGCATCGCCTGGACGTCGGGCTCGCCGTGGTCGATCGCCTCGATCGCGGCGTACTGCGCCATCGTCGGCGCGCAGAGCAGGCCGTATTGGTGGATCTTCATCATTGCTTCGACGATCTCCGGCGGCGCGGCGGCGTAGCCGATGCGCCAGCCGGTCATCGCGTAGCTCTTGGAGAACCCCCCCATCAGTATTGTGCGCTCGCGCGCGCCGGGGAGCGCGGCGACGCAGGTGTGCTGCCAGCCGTCGTACACCAGCCGGCTGTAGATCTCGTCCGAATACACCAGCAGATCGTGCTCGACGGCGAGCCGGACGATCGCCGTCAGCTCTTCGCGCGAGACGGCGGCGCCGGTGGGATTGTTCGGATAACCCAGCAAGATGGCTTTGGTGCGCGGCGTGATCGCGGCCGCGATCTGGCGCGCGCTCACGGCGAACCCCTGCTGTTCGTGGGTGGGCACCATGGCCGGTGTTCCCCCGGCGAAGACGATGCACGGCGCGTAGGACACGTACGACGGCTCGGGAACGATGACCTCGTCGCCGGGATCGATCGTCGCGCGCACCGCGAGGTCGAGCGCCTCACTGACGCCGGCGGTGACGAGCACTTCGGTGGCCGGATCGTACGAGACGCCGTAGAGCTGCTCGAGCTGGCCGGCGATCCGCCGCCGCAGCTCGAGCATGCCGAAGTTGGAGGTATAGGCGGTGTGCCCTGCCTCGAGCGACAATGTACCCGCCTGCCGAATGCGCAGTGGCGTGACGAAGTCGGGCTCGCCGACGCCCAAGGAGATGACGTCGCGCATCGTGTTGATGATGTCGAAGAAGCGCCGGATACCGGACGCGGGCACCGCCCGCACGCGCTTGGATATGGGGTCGCGGCGCAGCGGCGTGGCCGGCGTGTCGGTCTGGGAGGCGCGTTCAATCATCATTCTTCTAGTTCCGAGTTCCGCGTTCCGAGATCCTGGTTCTTGGTTGTTCATCGTCCCTGTCGGTGGCTCAGTTCGTGGAAAGTGAAGTCTTCAACTGCGAACTCGGAACGCGGAACTCGGAACTTGTGATTGCACGAGAGGTGGGCGGCGGGTGTGGAAGTCGGTGGCCTGCTCGTAGGTATAGGCGACGCGCAGCAGCGTGGCCTCGTCGAACGCTTTGCCGATGAACTGCAGCCCGACGGGTAATCCCTGGCGATCGAAGCCGCACGGCACGCTGATGCCCGGCAGCCCCGCGACGTTCACCGGAATGGTGCAGACGTCCGAGAGGTACATCGCGAAGGGATCTTCGACCTTCTCGCCGACCTTGAACGCCGTCGTCGGCGACGTCGGCGCGACGAGCACGTCGAACCGCTCGAACGCCTGGTCGAAATCGCGCTTGATCAGCGTGCGTACTTTCTGCGCCTTGAGGTAGTAGGCGTCGTAGTAGCCGGCGGAGAGGGCGTAGGTGCCGAGCATGATGCGGCGCTTCGCTTCGTTGCCGAAGCCGCGCTCGCGGGTCAGCTCCATCGCGCGGTTGACGTCGAGCTCCTCAGAAGCCGAGAGCCCGTATCTGACGCCGTTGTAGCGCGCGAGGTTCGAGCTGACTTCGGCCGGCGCGATGATGTAGTAGGTGGCCAGCCCGTAGTCGGTGTGGGGCAGCGAGACCTCGTCGACCCTCGCCCCGAGCTCTTGGAGCTTGGCGATTGCTGCGCGGACCCGGCGCTCGACGTCGGGTTCGATACCGGCGACGAAGTACTCCTTGGGAACACCGACGCGCAGGCCATCGATCCCGCCGCGCAGGGCAGCACGGTAGTCGGGTACCGGCTCGGGCGCGGTCGTCGAGTCGCACGGATCGAGCCCGGCGATGGCGCCGAGGAGCATCGCGGTGCCCTCAACGCCGATCGAGAACGGCCCGACCTGGTCGAGGGACGAGGCAAAGGCGATCACGCCGTAGCGGGAGACGCGGCCGTACGTCGGTTTCAAGCCGACGATGCCGCACAAGGCAGCCGGCTGGCGGATCGACCCTCCGGTGTCGGTGCCGAGCGAGAGGATGCACTCGCCGGCGGCGACGGCCGCCGCCGAGCCGCCGCTCGAGCCACCGGGCACGCGCGTCAGGTCCCACGGGTTCCGTGTGGGGAAGAAACCTGAGTTCTCGGTCGACGAGCCCATCGCGAACTCGTCCATGTTCGTCTTGC
>JACQGX010000067.1 GCA_016199265.1 Chloroflexota bacterium
CCCTCTCCCCTGGTGGGAGAGGGGCCGGGGGTGAGGGGGAGCGGTCGCCAACCACCCTCTCCCCTGGGCCGTTGGCTCCCCTCTCCCCTAGTGGGAGAGGGGCTGGGGGTGAGGGGGTCGAAGCCCACCCATTCGACCGCCACGGGCCGCCGCCGGCGTTGATCGAAGCCGAGGACGAGCAGGCGCTCGTGTCAGTGGTAGCCGGCGCCGTCGCCGGGGCGCGCGAGCGGGGGTGTGCGAGCGTGGCGATTGTTACCAAGACTGCCGGCCGGGCGCGAGAGTTGGCGGGCTCTCTCGATGAGGCGGGCGTCGGCGACGTCGCGCTGGCCGCCACGCCGGACTTCACTTACCGCGGCGGCACGGTGGTCCTGCCGGTGTACCTGGCGAAGGGCCTCGAGTTCGATGCTGCCATCGTCGTCGACGCCGACGCCCGCACGTATCCCGCAACCGCCTTCGACGGCCGGCTGCTCTACGTCGCCCTGACCCGCGCGATGCACGAGTTGCACGTCGTTTGGAGGGGCCGGCTCACAACGCACCTGCGGTCTTAAACCAAAGCCAAGGTGGAACCCGCAGGCATCCTCACTTTGCATTTTGCATTTTGCACTTGGTTTGGTCTACCCGGCGTTTCCCCGTAACAGGTAGACTGAACCCAGACGATTACCAATCTCAGTCCAAGGTCCAAAGTCAAGAATGGCTAGGTTCGGGAGCATGGACCTTGGACTTGGGACTTTGGGCCTAAGGAGGAGCAGGAACATGGTTGCGACGGAACCCAAAGTAGAGGAGGTCCGGGTCGATGAGTTCAGCGGGGCGGAGTACGACGAGCATCTGTACCAGCATCACGGCGTGCTCAGGGGTATCGACGGCTTGGAGGCGTTTGGGGACGAGCACGTCGAGCAGTACCGGGAGCTGGGCTTTGTCTCGATCGAGAAGCTGCTCTCGCCCGACGAGGTGCAGTCGTCACTCGCAGGTTTACTCGACGTGATCGACGGCAAGTATCCCGGCTTCCGGCACATTCAGTTCGAGGCCAAGGCGCGCCCGCTCCTGGCGACGCTTTCTGCCGCCCAAAAGCAGGACCTCGTGCGCAAGATCTTCAACTTCATCGAGTACGAACCGCGGTTGAAGGCGATTGCCGAGCACCCGCGAATTCTGGAAGTAGTGCGGCGGCTGATCGGGGAGGAGCCGGCGCTGTTCGAAAACAAGGCGCTCATCAAGCCGCCGAGGATTGGCCGCGAGAAACCGTGGCACCAGGACCACGCCTACTGGAACCTGCCACTCGAAGCGAAGGTAGTTACCGCCTGGATCGCGCTCGATCCGGCGACGACGGAGAACGGGTGCCTGTACGTCATTCCCGGCAGCCACCGCGAAGGACCGGTCGTCCACTTCCGGCGGCGCGACTGGCAGATTTGCGACACCGACGTCTCGACCAACCGCATCTTCGCCGCGCCGCTCGCGCCCGGTGGCTGCCTCTTCTTCGACAGCATGCTGCACCACGGCACGCCGGCCAACGCGTCTCCGCAACGCCGTCGCGCGCTGCAGTTCGTCTACATCCCCGCGAGCGTGGCGCGGATCAGCCAGGCCGAACGCCTCGCGGTCTTCGGCAGCGAAGGCAAGGACGTGACCTGCTAGGCGCTGGCGCGCAACGAGGGACGAACGACGAACGACGAAGGCGGTGGTACGTCGACGACCTCTTCGTCGTTCGTTAGGGACTGGCGTTCTTCGCTCCCGGCAGGAACGACCGCAGCACATCGAGCATCTTGCGGTCGAGCTGCGCGCCGCGCCAGCGCTCGTACGCCACGTCGGCGCGGCCGCTGTCGATAATCCCGAACGGGCCGCGGAAGTTCCACAGCGCCCAACCCCAACCGGCCTCGCGCCAGAGCTGCAGCCGCTCGCGCATGAACGCCAGCGCCACATCGTGCCGCGTGCGGTTGTACACGCCAAACTCGCCGACCATCACGCCGATGCCGCGCGTCTGGATGCTGGTCCACGGCTCGATCTGCGCGCGCCACACCGTCTCGCGGTCCCACACGGTGGCGCCATCGCGCAGCGGATGTGTCGGCGGTGCCCATCGATCGGCGCCGTTGATCCACTCTGCCTGGTAATGCGTCAGGCGCAACGGTTCATAGCCGCGCGTCGCGGCCGCGACGTTGAGTCCCACCAGCTCGCCCGGCGGCGTCTTGCCCCAGCTTGCGCCGTCGCACACGATCAGCCGCTTGTCGTCGTACTTCCGGATGGCGTCGCACAGCCGGGAGATGATGGCGCGGTGCAGCGCCGGATCGATGGCCGGCGGCTCGTTGATGAGATTGAAGCTGAGCTGCTTGTTCGGCACACCTTTGTAGCGCCGGGCGAAGTTTGCCCAATGGGTAGCGCAGACGAACTGCGCCTCGTCGTTGTCCCAGAGTGACTTGGGCTCGGCCGGCGGCGTCACCGAATAGCCCGGCGCGCGGTGAAAGTTGATGTTGACGTGCAATTCGTACCGCTCGGCCCAGCGCAGCACCTGATCGATCTCCTCGAGCACTCCCTGGCGCAGCACCGACCAGTTGTTCGGCTCGGCCCACGTGCGGTAGTCCATCGGCAGCCGCACGAAGTTGAAGCCCAGCTCGGCGATCCACTCGAAGTCGCGCTCCTGGAACCGACGGGCGCCCCAATCGTTGTTGAACTTCTCCTGGAGATTGAAGCCGTACCAGAGCGGCAACTTGCGGAATGATGGCTCGGACAGCCCCGGCTGCGGCGTCGCCGTCGGTGGCACCGTCGTGGGGGCCGCCGTCGGTTGAGGCGTGGGCGCCGCCGGTTTCGGGGTGGACGTCGGCGCCGTCGGCGTCGCCGGAGTCTTCGGCTCGGCGGCCGGTCGCCGTGCGTCGCACGCGGAAAGTGCGGCGCCCAACACGCCGCCCATCGCCGCCGCTACCCACATGAGCCCCTGACGGCGGCTGACTTGCTGGTGGCTTGTTTTCATGGGCTTCTCTCTGTGGTTCAACGGCTCAGGTCGCCTGTGGCTCCTCGAGTACGACCTCTACGGCAGTTTCCGGCAGTTTCCGTGCCCGTTTTCGGCTACCTCTCGCCGCTGATGGTAGCGATTGTGGTGCGTGCGTCGGTCGCTCCCTTGGTGCCGCCGGCCCCTCGCGTCGTAGCATTGTGTGGAGTGTCAGGCGGTTGGTGGCATCCTCGGCTGCGCCGGACGTGGCTCGAGCCGCCGGATGCTCTGTGCAGATGCTGCAGTGTGAAGCCCAGCGCAAAGGAGACAATACGCGATGGAATTACGACCGGGACACGTTGGACGCTTTCAAGAGCGGCTCGTCAACGCCGACTACCCGAATACCGCGGCCTCGTTTGCTTCGCTCCTCAAGGAGGGCGAGCCGCTGCCGGGCCTCGTGCGCTACGCGCTCGACGCGGCGGCGCCGTACCTCACGGTGCCTTCGCACGTCATGGTCAACGAGGCGGGCGAGTTCCAGGGCGTGAATTATGACCACTGCGTGCTCGGGCTGCGCGCCTCGCGGCGCATGCTGCCCTATCTCTCACCGGAGCACCAGATGCTTTCGATGGCACAGGCAATCTGGTACATGCCGCAAGGACTCGACATCTGGGATCAGTTGCTCTGCCAGTTCCCGGGCCACTACGCGCGCGACGACAAGAAGTGCGGCCAGCGCCCCGGCGGTGCCGACGAGCACGGTAACGACCGCTTCAACGGCCCGGCTTGGAACGCGCCCAAGCAGTGGTTCACCACCGATCACGAACCCGACCGCGAGGGCACGATCGAACAGCGCCTGCGGCGGCTCCAGGTCAACATCATGGAGGGCGACAAGCAGGCCGCCTACAAGGTCGCGCTCGGGCTGCACCGCGAGCCCGAGCGCGTTGCGCGCAAGCGGCTCGAGAGCCAGCTCCTGTTCTGCGCCATCATCGACCTCCAAGACACGCTCCGGCAACGCAAGCTGCAAAACATCGGGCACAAGGCGCTCCGGGCGCGCGCGCTCGTCGAGCTTGCCGACCTGATCGGCTGGGAGAACGCACAGCCACTGCTCTATTGCGTCGTGCCCGACATCGCCTGCTTCCCGCGGCTCTATCCCCTGTTCGATCTCTCGACCAACGTGCTCGGCGCGCGCTTCAAGGGTGAGCTCTATGGCCTGAAGAGGCACAACCGCCTGCCGATGACCGACGAAGAGACCGATCGGCTCGTCGCCACCATCCTCAACGGCACGGTCAACGAGGTGACCAAGCACGTGACCGACCTGATCGGCGAAGGGAAAAGGCTGATCGCCATCGCCGACGCCATCATCGCGGCGTACTGCAAACACATCAACGGCGAGGTCTGGTCGCGGCGCAGCTTCTTTCAGATCGGCCACGCCTGTGACTACTGCAACGTCGTCAATTTCTGGCTGCGCAACTACGAGCACCCGCACCAGGCGAAGGTGCTTTACTTCCAGGCGCACTTCGTCCACGACTGCATCCAGCTCACCAAGCAGTTCGCGTTCGATCCGAATAGCCCCGACTACCTCGGCGATCCGGCCGCGCACTGCGCATGGGCCGATGGCCTCTCGACACCGCGCCTGCTGGGCGAGCTGCTCGCGGCCACCGAGCGTCTCGACGAGCCCCGCGCCGTTGCCTGCACCGAAAGCTACCTCGCGCGTACGAACCAGCGCAAGCCGCTGATGCGCGCGCTTGCCCTTGCGGCGTCCAAGTTCCAGAACGATCCGCACATCCAGCGCAACGCCGCGACGTCCATCGAGGAATGGGAGCTCACCACGGCAAAGCGCCACCGCGACGGCATTCTGCGTGCCTGGGCGAAGTATGTCTCCGGCGGCATCAAGCGCACGACGGCGCTCGATTGCGTGCAGCAGTACGAGCAGATCATGGGCATCGGCGCGCACCAGAGCGCGATCGCCCAGCGAGCCAACGCCGAGGTCGAGCGCGGCGTGATGGGCTACGTGAACGCCAAAGAAGTCGCCGCGCTGGCGAACGATTGATGAACGACGAACGAAGAAGGACGAACGACGTACGGTGGACCAACCTCAACGGAAGATCGTCTTCGCGTCGAGCAACCACGCGACCGGCTGCTACGAGAAAGAAGGCCTCCATACCAAGCCGGATATGCCCGTGCGCCCCGACAGCTACTACGGCGTCTCAAAGTGCCTCGGCGAGGCGCTTGGTCGCTACTACGTCGACGCGCACGGGATGTCGGTCATTTGCCTGCGAATCGGCTCGTTCCAGCCAGCGCCGCGCGGCGTGCGACAACCGGCGACGTGGATAAGCTATCGCGACACGGCCCAACTCGTCCGGAGGTCGATCGAGACGGATCTTCCGTTTGGCATCTTCTACGGCATCTCTGGGAACACTCGCGCCTACTGGGATACCTCGAACGCGCGCGAGCTGTTGGGCTATCAGCCGGAGGACAACGCCGAGGCGTTCGCCGCGCAGCTCTTGCCGGCTCGAGTATAGCCCGTGTCCGAGTCGCCTGCCGCCTCGCTCGCTCACCTGCTCGACGCGTACGATCGCGCCAACCGGCTCGAGATCGACGCGGTCTATGCGCAGCTCTCGCCGACGCTCGACGACTACTATGCCGAAGAGCTGCGTCTCGTTTTTCCACAGTATCAGCAAGGAATCGACGAGGTGCGGCCGGAGATCGTGCTGACCCGGACGATACCGGGCCTGGTCACGCGTGCCGCGCACGCTCCCGGCGCGCCGTTTCCGCTGGCGCGCGCCGCCGCGCTCGTCCGTCAATCGCTCGCCGGCTCGAGTGACGAGCGGGCTCGCCGGCTGCTCGAGCGCCTGACGCACGGCGAGGCGTGGCTCGCGGCGCGCCAGCGCGACCGCACCCAGGCCGTGTACCTGGCCGTCGAGCCGGAAGGCCGCGACGTGGCGGAATGGCTGAACGCGTAGGTGGCACGTTCCGTGCACCTGGCTCCCTGGTTGAACCTAGGTGGGAAGGAGCAACGAAACCGATGACAGAGCAGGAGTACCGAAACCCAATAGGCCTGCTAGCGAATCTAATAGTGGATCAGCAGCGGCGTGCCGACTCTGGCCCAGTTCCAGTACCACTTGGCGTGCTCTTCCAGCATGCCGAGGCAACCGTGGCTGCTCGGCATACCGAACAATCCCGTCGGGCGCCAGTAGTTGGTGTGGATCGCCGCGCCGCCGTTGGTGAAATATTGCGTCCACTTCACGTTCTCGAGGCGGTAGTCGGGAATCTCCAACGTGTCGAGCCGCAGCAGCGTCGACCCGATCATCGTCTCGTTCTGGACACGGCGCTGAATCCGGAAAATGCCGGTGGGCGTCTCCCAGCCGGGACGCCCCGAGGTGGTGGGTGCCATGTACACCGACCGATCGCCCTCGTATGCCGTCACTATCTGTAAAGAGAGATTCACGTCGATCCACCGTGCGCCGCCCGCCCCGAGGTTGGTCTTTGGCGGTTCGGGCGGACTCTGCACCCTCACCGGACGCAGCAGGCCGGAGTAGATGAAGAGCGGTCCGGCGCCTACTCCGAGCGGGACGTCGACCGGCGTGCCGCGACTGTCCGGTCGACGCACGCCGGCGATGCGCGCCCACGTACGGTTGTCTTTGTCCAGCTCCTCGCCCTCGACCCAAGCGTTGACGCTAATCTCGTCCCCGGCGCGGACCTCTCCCTGCGGTGCGATGAAGGTGTGCGGCTCAGGGCGCAGGTTGACGACGTCGCCCGTGACCAGGCCCCGCCAGCCTCTTACCTCAATCGAGGCGGCGGCCGGCCCATCGGACGGGCCGACGGCCAGCGCGTCGACGAAGGCGTAGTTCTTGGTCTTGGGATTCAAGACGTGCAGCCGCGGGCCATCCTGTGGCGCCATCACCAGGAAGTGCTCGCCGACCGCGACTCGACCGAAGCTCGACCCACCGTCGACGCTTGACCAGAGCTCGGCCGGCCGATGTGCGGCGACCCACCAGGGAACGAATGACGGTTCCGCGGCCGGCTGCACGACCGGTATGTCCTCTGGCCCAGGTGGCTCGCTGGGCCCCACGACCGCCACGTCGACGTACCCCAAACGCTCGGTACGCGCATCCTGGACGTAGTAGCGATCACCGCTCGGCGGTGCGAACACCAGCAGCTTCGAGAACTGGGGCAGGTCACCGGCGGCGTCCCCACCGGGCGTCGGCGAGGCCCAGAGCGACGTAGCGACGTGATTGGCCACCCAGAACGGTAGAAACAACGGCGCACCGACGACCGCCGCCGCTGCGTTGCTTTCCCGCGCGTCGCTGCGCCCCGGCGGTGGTCCGCTCGGCGCCAGGATGATGGCGTCGACGTACCCGTAGGCCCGATCGATTGGCTCCTCGACGTAGAGCCGCGGCCTGCCGGGGAACGGTTGCTGCGGAGTGACGAAGAGGTAGGCGCCACGCGGCAGCTCGCCGAAGCTCTGCGCGTCGCCGTCTGGTCCCGACCAGAGCTCGACCGGCCGCAGCGTCTGTGCCCACCAGCCATCGGCGCGCGCAGCCGGTACCCCAACGGATGCGTCGATAGTAAGCGCCATTGCTACCGCAGAAGCAAGCGCAAGCGCACGACGCACGAGCGACGGTGAGCGCGCGGACATAGCGCGTGACCTGGTACCTACGGGGGTCATGTCGGGGCCGATTATAGAACGGGGAGTAGCGATGACAGGTGCGGCTCACCCGTTGGTACCGGCACTCGCCTATAATGCTTTAAGGAGAAGCCACGGCACGATAGATGCGAGGGATGCCGGCGGCGCGGCGCTCCAGCACTCAGGCCAGCACTCAGGCACGAGCATGACCGCCGCCGAATGAGAGGTGGTCGAGCGTGCGCAGTTAGAGATCAAAGGGAGTTCAGCATGCTGAGGAAAGTGACCACCGTTGGCGCTGCGGTCCTTGCTGCGGCAGCAGCGTTTGGCCCGGTCGGTGTACCAGGGGCGGTACTTGCCCAGTCGAACGGCCAGGCGAGCGTGCAGGCGCAACGCTCCGACGTCGTCAGTGAATCGGCGGTCCGCGTGGAGTTCGGGAACGAGATTCGGTTCGTGCTCCGGGCGCGGGCCGAGGAGCCCATTCGTGGAGTCCTGTTCCTGTACCAAGTCGACGGTTCGACCGTGCAGAACACCGCGGTTCCCGCCTACCAACCGGGCGCCACCGTCAACGCTTCGTACGCATGGCGCGTGGCCAACGTACTGCTGCCTGGGACTGAGATACGCTACCAATGGCTGATCGAGACGGCTTCCGGTCGGCAGATCACCACGCCGGAGCAGCAGGTGGTCTACAACGATAATCGCTTTGACTGGCGTGAGGTGCGAGACGGTCCGCTGACCGTCTACTTCCAGGAGCCCGATGCCGGGCAGGCGCTGTTGACCGAGGCGCGGAAGCTCGAGCGGCAGCTTGCCAGCCAGTTCGGTCTGACGTTGGACAAGCCCTTACGCATCTTTGCCTACACGCGCCAGCAAGACTACCTGAGCGCATTGGCTGCCGGACGGCCACAAGATGTCGCCGTCTCGGTGGGTGCGGATCGCATTTTCGTGCTCGCGCCCGCCGGCACGTCGGGCATGACGCCGGCGATGAAGGGGCTGCGACGCGAGATGGCCACGACCGTCTTTGTCCAGAATACCCAGAACCCGTACGCGGAGGCGCCGCGCTGGCTCGCCGAAGGGTTCGCGTTCTACGCGGGCGGCGAGACGGTCTCCGCCGAGAACTACAAGGCGCTCGCGCAATTGGCGCAAAACAATCAACTGTTGCCGCTGCGCACGCTAAACGGCAACTTCCCGAACAGCGACCGCGACCGGACGCTGGCGTACTTCGAGAGCGCGACGGCGGTCATGTACGTCGTCGACACGTACGGGCCGGAGAAGATGAGGGCATTGCTGGCGGCGATCAAGGAGGGCAACACCGTCGACCAGGCGCTCAGGAAGAGCCTCGGCGTGACGCTCGATCAACTCGAGTCCAAGTGGAAGGCCGCCCTCAAGAACGGCAGCATCGAGCGAAACGCTGCCAGGCAGCAATCGGCTCGGGCGACGGCACCGCAGGATCAGCAGGCGCAGCAGGGCCGGCAGGATAGGCGAGGCGAAGCGGCGCCGGCGATGCCAGAATCCGGCGCTGATGGCTGGATCGATCGCACATTCGGGTCGACCATTCAATTCTGGCAGGGCAGCCTCGGCAGCTACGCGCGTCCGGTGGTGCTGGGTATCGCCGGGCTCATGGGTTTCGGCGTCGTCGCCGTCGCCGGCAGCATGGCCTTCTCTATCTGGCGACGCGGACGCGACGACGACTAAACCAAGTGCAAAGTGCAAAGTGGGGCTGCCTGCGGATTCCACCTCGGCTGTGGTTTGGACGCCGTCCAAAGTCCAAGGTCCGAAGCACGCCGCGCCGAGCAGTCGACCTGGGACTTTGGACTTTGGACTTTGGACGGCGTTCAGGCCGATCGGCGTGGCTCGGCCTTGACGTCCCACGAGTAATCGGTGCAGTTGCCGAGGAGCGTGAGGAAGTCCTGGAACTCCTCCTTGTCAAAGTAGAGGGTGATGCCTTTCGTCGCGATGTCTACCAGCCATTCGTCGTTCTGCTCGTCGTGGTAGACCGCCCCTGCTTCCGTTTCCGCGACTAGCTTTATCGTCTCATTCACCGCGGTGCTCCGTCTCTGATGCGCGCTGCCCCTGATAGGTCAGTGACAGGTCGTGCGTGATCGCACGTGTGGGCGATGCCCAGGAAACTCGGCGTTTGCTGTTGTAGGCACGTGTAAGCGAGGCTCCCCGGCTCAGGAGTATACTCAGCCTTTCGCGCGATGGTGCGATCCTTTCTCCACCTCTCACTGGTGGATGCCAAAGCAAGAACTGAGCCACCGTTCTCAGCGACATCAGCCGACCGATAGATCCGATCATGAAAATCGCCGACGCGCTCATATGCACCTTTCCCAGCTTCTCGTTTGAGTTTTTCTCACCCAAGAGTGACGAGCAGATGGCGCAATTGCTCGAGACGATTGGGAAGTTGCGCCGCCTCGAGCCGCTGTATGTCTCGGTGACGTACGGCGCCGGCGGCAGCACGCGCGCACGCACGATCGAGGTGGTCACCCGCATCAAGCGGGAGTTTGGCATCGAGGCGATGGCGCACCTGACGTGCGTCGGCGCGTCGCAGCACGAGCTGCGCGAAGTGCTCGACCGGCTGGCGTCGGACGGAGTCAAGAACATCATGGCGCTGCGGGGCGACCCACCGCGCGGGGCGAAGGACTTCCGCCCGGCCCCCGACGGCTTCGCGCACGCATCGGAGCTGATCGCGTTCATTCGAGCCAATTACGATTTGTCGATCGGCGGCGCCTGCTATCCCGAGGGCCATTTTGAAGGGGCGACCGGCCGGCGTGCCGATCTGGACGAAGACGTTCGTCACCTCGTCACCAAGGTGAACGCCGGAGCGCAATTCTTAGTGACGCAGCTTTTCTACGAGAACGAGCGCTATCTCTCGTTTGTCGAGCGTGCCCGCGCCGCCGGTATCCGTGTACCGATCATTCCCGGCATCATGCCGATTGTGAACGTCGACTCGATTCCGAGGATCGCCAAGATGTCGGGATCGAACATCCCAGCGTCGCTGATCCACGAGCTCGAGCGTCGGGTCGGCAATCCGGAAGCCGTCGTCGAGCTGGGCGTCGCGTACGCCACCCTCCAGTGCGCCGAGCTGCTGCGCTTGGGTGCGCCGGGCATCCATTTCTACACCCTCAATCGCTCGCCGGCGACGAGCGCCATCCTCTCGGCGCTCAAGATCATGGAGCCATGGAGAGGCGTGAAACGTGAAACGTGAAACGTGAAAC
>JACQGX010000064.1 GCA_016199265.1 Chloroflexota bacterium
AACGACACGAGACGGACACGGCCTCCGTGTTCGCCCAGCCGCGGCCCGGCGTGGCTGGGCCGTTGACGGCGCGGCCCACCGGTTCGCCTATCTGGAAGCGCCGCTTGACAACGTGCGAGATTCCTTAACTTGAGACCAATGCGCTAAGTCGCCTTGTCCTCGGCCGCTCGGGAGTAGCGTGCGCAGGCTGGCGTAGCCACCCACGTGGTCGACCGGCTCGGGGTGGCTGTAGGTGGGCGAGCCACTGCGGCGGATGACCGCGCGCTTCTCCTCCAAGATGAGCGGCAGCGCCTCGGGACCGATCCCGCAGTGAGTGATCGCCAGGCGCACCTCGGGGTTGTCCTCCAGGCGCGCCAGCTGCAGGCCGAGGATCTCGTCGACCTCCCGCTCGTCCGGCAGGGGGCAGATCGACCGCCTTGACCTCCTTCTCCAGCTCGGGCAGGTCGGGGAAGGACGGGCCGACGAACAGCACCGTCACCGGCTTGGCCTTGACCGCCCAGGCCAGCTCGCGCAGGCGGCGGACGACCAACGGCTCCGGCTGGCCGAACGGGGCGAGGTACGCGCCGTAGTCGCAGAGCACGTACAGCCCGCGCTCGGCGCCGGCGAGGTGGTCGAGCACCGAGAACCGGTCGGCGGTGTCGGGGATGGGTCGCTCGGCCGCCGCGCCCAGGCCGGGGCCCTCGACCTGGCGCAGGCCCTGGGTGCGCGACCACAGGAACAGCCCCTTGGGGCGATGGCGCTCGAGCTGGGCGACCGCGGCCATCAGTCGGCGGGAGCGCAACTCATCGAAGGTCGTGACGCTGATCAGCGGGTAGCGCGCGGATGAGCACGTCGAGCTCGCGCCCGCACGCCCCGCAAGTGAAGGTGCGGCGCCGGCGCCGCTCGTAGCCGCCCGCGCCGGCCGGCTTCGACGGCTGCGCTCTACCCCGATCGACTTGCGGAAGGCTCCCTCCGACCGTCTCGAGGAGCGCTACCAGACATTGCCGCTTCGGCCGAGCTCTCAGAGGCCGAGCGGGCGGCGTATGCGAGCGTCGGCGTCGCCGCGTTGGTGGGGGTGCCGCTGCCGATGGTCAGGATGCGCTGCCGACGGTGGGGCGCGAGGTCTGCGGCGCCTGCCCGTCGGTGAGCTGCTTCACGAGCGTGTCTTAGGACTCGAGCATCTTGGTGTGCCACTCGAGCTGCTGCTGGAGCTGCTCGTTCTGGCGGTGGGCGTCGATGAGCTGCGCCTCGAGCAGGCAGGTGCGGTCGTGGGCCAGCTTGGCCTCCATCTGCGCCTGCTTCTGCTTGCCGCCGAACGCTTTGTCGATGAACTTGGATATAACCCACGTGGGGCCGCCGACGACGACGATGGCGACGACCACCTCCAATGGACCAATCACGCTGCACCTCTCTTCCTGCTTCTAGATCTTGAGCACCGCCAGGAAGGCTTCCTGCGACGTTGATGGCTCGGGTGAGCGTGCGTCGCACCTCGGAACTGTCGTCTCACGTGTCATGGCGGTGGGCGGCGGCACGCCCTCACACGGTGATGACGACCTTGCCTTGTGCGTGTCCTTCTCCGAGATACCGGAGCGCAGCGGGGACCTCGCGCAACGTGTACCGTCGGTCGATGACCGGCGTCACCTTGCCGGCCGCGAGCAGTTCCTGCAGGACCGCCAGATCCTCTCGGTTGAACTTCGCGATGAAGAAGACCACCTTCTGGCTCGCGCCCAGCGACGCCAGAAGGACTTTGGCCAGGTGACCCAGCGGCCCGATCCAGCGATTCCCCTTCGGTGCGCCGGCGATGACGACGATCGCCTTGTCGGCCAGGACGCGCCGGCACTCCGACCACGACCGGCTCCCCGCCACGTCGAACAGCAGGTCGTACCGCTGCCCGCTCCGGGTGAAGTCCTCCTGGGTGTAGTCGACGACGTGGTCCGCGCCGAGCGAGTGGACGAGGTCCACGTTCCGCGTGCTGCAGACGCCGGTCACTTCCGCGCCGAACGCCTTGGCGAGCTGCACGGCGAAGGTGCCCACGCCCCCCGACGCGCCGTTGATCAGGACCTTCTGCCCCGGCCGGATCTGCCCCTGGTCGCGCAGGCCCTGCAGCGCGGTGACCGCCGCCGTGGGGACGGCCGCCGCCTGCTCGAACGTCAGGTTGGCGGGTTTGGGCACCACCGCCTTGCGAACGCACACGTACTCGGCCAAGGCCCCGCTTCTCGCGCCGAAGACGTCATCACCCAGTCGAAACTCCGTGACGCTGCTGCCGACCGCCTCGACCGTCCCCGCGAAGTCGACGCCGGGCACGTCGCGCTTGGGTTTGCGCAGCCCCATCACCACGCGCCCGGCGTACGGCGTGCCCGTCACCGCGTACCACTCCGCCCGGTTCACCGAAGACGCACGCACGCGCACCAGCACGCCGTCCTCCGTGAGGGGCGGCGTGTCGACGTCTCGGAGCTCGAGCACATCGGGTGAATCGGGTGGGCCGTACTTGTGGTGCACGATGGCCCTCATCGTGGTCCCCCGCTGACCGTTAGGACGACGTTTCCCGTCTTCTGCCCCGTCTCGACGTACCTTGTCGCCTCGACCACGTGCTCCAATGGGTAACACCGGTCGACAACCGCCCGGTACTTCCCCGCTTCGATGAGGTCCTTGAGGAACAGGACGTCCTTCTTCGTTGTCGGTGGGCGTCCAAGCGGCAACAGCACTTTCTTGTCTCCTATCCGTGAGGTCAGCAAGGCCAGGAGCGGGACCTGCCACAGGAACCCGAGGTCGTTTGCGACGTAGGCCCCACCCGGCTTCAGTGAGCGTCGGCAGCGCCTGAACGAGTGCTTGCCGACCGCGTCGTGGATGACGTGGTACGTCTCGCCGTTCTTGGTGAAGTCTTCCTGGGTGTAGTCGATCACCGCGTCGGGGCCGAGGGATTGCACCATCTCGACGTTCCTGGTGCTGCACACCGCAGTGACGTCGGCGCCGAAGTACTTGGCCAGCTGGACCGCTGCGGTGCCGATGGCCCCGGACGCGCCGTAGACGAGGATCCGCTGCCCCTCCCGGAGATCCGCGCGTCTCAGGGTCGTCAGTGCGTAGAGGGCTCCCTCGCAGACCGCCGCGGCCGCCTCGAAGCTCATGCCGGCCGGTAGGTGCGCGATTCGGACGCGCTCCCGCACGCAGGCGAGCTCCGCGTGTGCCCCCAACCTGAACCCACTGGTGCCGAAGACGTGGTCACCGACCGCGAAGTCGCTGACGGCGGCGCCGACGGCTTCGACCTCTCCCGCGAACTCGCTGCCGAGGATCCGCCGCTTCGGCCGGCGGAGGCCCGTGAAGAAGCGCATGATGAACGGGTGGGCTGCACGATACCCGCAGTCTGTCCGGGTGACCGCCGCGGCGCGGACCTTGACCAGGACTTCGTCGTCCTTGGGTACCGGCCGCTCGACTTCCTCGAGTCGCAGGACGTCCGGCGGCCCGTAGCTGTCGTGGACTACCGCTCTCATGGGTTCACTTCCTCTCGTCGGTTCGCGGTACGCGCTGGATGGGGCCGCCGCGGCGCCACGCCCAACCTGGCCGATAGAGCGCCGCGGGCCGGCCGCCGGCTGAGCCGGGTCGAGCCCGGCGCCCGGTCGGGATGACCCACCCGTGCCCGCGAAGTCAACGCCCAATATCGTGCGTCTTGGCTTGAGCGGCCCGGCCAGCATTCGTGCGATGTACGGCACGCCCGTCTGGTGTGCCAGTCCACTGGGTTCACGGAAGACGCATGAGCGCGCACCAGCACCGCGTCATCCGTGACGACCGGCTTGTCGATGTCTCGGAGCTCGAGCACATCCGGCGAGCCGTACTCCTGGCGGTAAAGCGCTCTCATGTAGCTCACGCCCGTACGACGACCGTCTCGGCGATCTTGTCGCTGACGCGCTGCTTGTCGTCGCCGAAGGCGATCAGCATGAACAGCGTGTCGAGGAAGAGCAGCGGGGGCACGACTTTGACGAGGTTCCTGATGAAGGACTCGCGGTACGTCATCGGTCGCCCGTCGACGCGCACGACGCGCAGCTCCAACGCGCGCTTGCCGGGGGAGCGGCCTTCGTGCGCGTCGAACCACGTGAAGTAGCCGAGGACGGTCACCGCGCTCGCGAGCGCGATGACCGCTTGCAGCGCGAAGGCTAGCGTGGGGTCGTGGTACCCCCAGGGTATGAGCCACCGTAGATCAACGTGACGGGACGCGGCACCCATGCCGCCCATGAGGGGCTCGAGGAGGAAGACAAGCATGCCGTGCACGAAGGTGAGCACGATCCCCAGGAGCAGCGCGTCGATCGCGAACGCGCCCAGCCGTCGCCCGAAGAGCACGCGTTCCACGGGCTTCGCGAGCGGTTGGACGAACGCGGTCGCGAGTCCATCGTCGCCTCCTGCTTCCGCGAGCGCGGCCTCGAGGTCTTCACGCGTGACTTCGCTGCGTCCTGCTGCGGTGGCTCGCGCTTCGCCGGCCGCGTGGAGGTGGCTCATCAGTTCGTAAGTGATACCTGCGCGCTCGGCGTCTCCGAGCGGGTGGCGGGCGAGGATGCGGCGGACGGTGGCACCGAGCCACCCGCGCGCGTCGGTCGTCATCTGCATGTCGTCATTCCCCTTCCAGAAGTCGTGCGATCGCGCCAGCGAACTCTTTCCATTCCTTCACGAGCATTGATCGGTGCTCGCGGCCGCGCGCGGTGATGCGGTAGTACTTCCTCGGCGGCACGCCGGGCTCGACCTCGCGCCAGGTGCTCGTGATGTAGCCCTCGGCCTCGAGCGCGTGGAGCGCCGGGTAGACGTTCCCCTCCGCGACCTCGAGCGCGCCTTTCGTGCGGTCGCGGATCGCCGAGATGATTTCGTAGCCGTACCGCTCGCGCTCGCTCACAAGCTGGAGGATGGCGAGGCGCGTGCTTCCCTTGCGGATCTGCTGCGTCCACAGGTTCACATCCTTCGCCACGGTGGTACCTTTCAAACATAGGTGCCTCCCTTTAGTATAGAGCGAGTGCTGTCGACGCGCAACAAGGGCACTGTGGACAGGAAATGCTCGCGGCCGGGCAACGTTTCTGGGCACCCAGCACGCACCGGCTGGCAGGGGCGCTGTCGTCCCAGCGGCGCGCTTTCGCTGGCGGCACCGCGCGGCTCCTCTTCTGCATGGGGACACCTCCTGAGACAGACTTCAGACCACA
>JACQGX010000054.1 GCA_016199265.1 Chloroflexota bacterium
ATCCTGCACCTCGCCGGCGAAGCCGTCGGCCCGCACGTGCTCGATGAAGCGCAGCGTGCCGTCGGGCTTGAGGACCCGTCTCGCCTCGGCCAGCGATTGCGGCAGGTCCTCGACGGTGCACAGCACCAGGGCGACGGCAACCGTATCGAACGTGGCGCCGGCAAACGGCAGCGTCTCGGCGGTGCACCGGACGAACCGCACGGGGAGATCGAGCTGCGCGGCGCGCCGGCGGGCGCGGCGCAGCATAAACGGATCCGGCTCGGTCGCGACGATCGTCGCCGCGCGTGGGTAGTACGGGAAGCTGACGCCTGTGCCCGCACCGAGTTCCAGCACCGTGCCCGTGGCGTTGCCCAGCAGGCGCCGGCGAAGCGGGCCGAGCAGGCGGCGCTCGCCCCACCGGTTCACCAGGTCGTACGTTGCTGCAAACCAACGATGGCCCTTCATCGCGACTGTCTCCACGACTTTCTGACGAAAGCATACTCCTCTCGGTATCTACCATTGGCGATGGTATCAAGACCGCGTATACTTTGGGAAGCAGTACCGGTGGTGGCGCCAACGCCGTAACGCGGTACGCTTGAGGGAATCGTCGGAGCATGCGCGAGTTCGCCGTCAACTGGTACGTGCTGATGAGCACGGTCAACGCCGCCGTCGCGGAGCCGCTGCGCACGCTTGGCGACGGCATCGGCGTGCCTCTACTCAGCGCCCTGATCTTTGGTCTCATCGGCGCGACGGCGCCGTGCCAGTTGACGACCAACGCTGGCGCGCTGGCGTACGTGGCGCGCGAGGCGGGCGGCTCCGGCTGGCGCGTGGCGCACCGCGCGCTCGCCTACGTGGCCGGCAAAGCGCTGGTCTACACGGTCTTGGGGGTGGGGGTGATCGTGGCCGGCCGGGAGCTGCTGCCGGTGGCCGCGATCGTCGCCGTCCGCAAAGCGCTCGGCCCGCTGATGGTTGCCCTGGGGCTCTATTTGCTCGGGCTGCTGCGGCTGCATTTCTCCGTCGGCCGGGGAGCGGCGGAGTGGCTCGAGGCGCGTGCCGGCGGCGGGACGGGCGGCGCGTTTCTCCTGGGCGCGGCGTTCTCGCTCGCGTTCTGCCCGACGCTCTTCTTGCTCTTTTTCGGGCTGACCATTCCGCTTGCGGTCGGCTCGCCGGTCGGGCTCGCCTATCCGGGTCTGTTCGCGCTGGGCACCGCGCTGCCGCTCTTGGCCATCAGCGCGCTGCTGGCCGCCGGGGTAGGCGCGCTGCAAGGTATGCTCGCCGGGACGCGCCGCGTCGACCGCTGGCTTCGCCCCGCGGCCGGCGTCGTGCTCCTCCTCGCCGGCATCAACGACACGATCACCTACTGGTTTCTCTAGACCGAAGCCACAGTGGCACCCACAGGTGTCCTCACTTTGCACTTTGCACTTTTCCCTTTGCACTTGGTCTAGGCTGCTGTCTCATGCACATGCTCGGTTCGCAGGCCACCATTCGTCGCGCGTTGCTCCTCCTGCCGCTGCTGGCGCTGGCGCTGCTTGGGGTGGTCGCCGTATGGATGGCGGCAGGGCCGGCTACCGGCGCCGGGCCGGCAACACGCCTGGATACCTTCGGCGATGCGCCGGCGTTTGCCTTGACCGACCAGCTCGGGCGCCGCGTCACATCCGATCAGCTTCGCGGCAAGGTTGTTCTCGCCAACTTCGTCTACACCAGTTGTACCGAAACGTGCCCGCTGCTCTCGGCGCGCATGCAAGCGATTCAGGACCACCTGCGCCGGGAGCGGCTGCTGGGCAGCCAGGTCCAGCTACTCTCCTTTTCGGCCGACCCGGCACACGATACGCCGGACGTGCTCCGCGCCTACGCCGCCCGCCATGATGCCGATCCCGACGCCTGGCGTTTCTTGACCGGACCCGAGGACGAGGTGGTGGCGCTCTTCACCAAGGGATTCCTGCTGGGCGTCCAATCAGTGCCGGCCGGCGGCGCCTCTCCTGTCGGTGGGATGTCCCCTGTGACCGACGCGCGCCACCACGGCGAGGCGCCGCACCAGCACGCGTACGAGGTGATGCACAGCAACCGGTTCGTGCTGATCGATCGACAGGGCCGCATCCGCGCCTACATCGATGGCCTCGAGCTCGAGGCAGACCGTGTGGTGCGCGACATCCGATACCTGCTGCGTGCGTAAGCCGGCGGCGCCTGCTCCTGGGCTTGTGTTGCAGCGTCGCGCGGTACGCCGAGCGATCGCTCACACGACGCAGCCGTCGAGACGCACGTGCACACCGGCCATCGGGTGCAGGCGAATGTTCCGGATGTCAGAAGGACGTGTAGGGGCGTATGGCGATACGCCCAGGGGCGGCGG
>JACQGX010000050.1 GCA_016199265.1 Chloroflexota bacterium
CGCGCCTCTTTGTCCCAAGCTATACTGACAGGTGAACAAACGTTCGACGGCGCGGCCGCGCGCCTCTTTGTCCCAAGCTATACTGACAGGTGAACAAACGTTCGACGGCGCGGCCGCGCGCCTGCTATCGTGCTTGCTCCGTTACCTAAACCAGAGCCAAGGTGGAATCCGCAGGCTGCCTCACTTTGCATTTTGCATTGTTCACTTTGCACTTGGTTTAGACAGTTGATCTTTCCGAGTTGACGTACTGATGCCGGTCCGCGCCGTCGTCACCGCCGATAACCACCTCAACCGTTATCACGCCAAGATGCCAACCGCGCGCTTGGAAGACCGGCGGCGCATCCTGCGCCGCGCCTTCCGGCAGGCGGTCGACAAGGCGATCGCGATCAAGGCCGACTTCTTCTTGCAGTGCGGCGACCTGTTCGACACGGTCGATCCCCGCAACGCCGAGCGGTCGTTCGTCGCCGCCTGCCTCGCCGACCTGCTCGCGGCGGATGTCGTCGCGCTCGCCGTCGGCGGCAACCACGACAGCCCTCGACAGAAAACCGACCACGGCGGCTACCACGCCGCCGACCTCTACGCCCGCCTCGGCGGTCTGCGCCTCTTCGCCGAGTCCGGCACGATCGAGTACGAGCTGTTCGAGCGCGACGGCCTTTCGATCGCCATCGGCGGGCTGTGCTGGAATCCGCTGACGATGTACGGCGACGATCCGCTCGTGGGGATCGAGTTCCCCAACCCGCCGGCCGGCCGGCCCGATTGGAAGCTGCTCTTGACGCACAGCAGCATCGAAGGGCACGTCTTTCCCGGCGCGTTCGAGCCGATCATCACGCGCGATTCGGTCGCGAAGCTCGACGCCGACTACCTGCTCCTCGGCCACGTGCACGCGCGGACGCACTTCGAGCTCGGCGGCACCCACGTGCTCGTGCCCGGCGCCACCGAGCGCATGCACTACGAGGAATTCGCGCACGATCCGGGCTTTGTCGTGCTCGATCTCGACCGCGATGGCCGCTCGCGCCACGAGTGGGTCACCTTTCCGGCGCAGCCCCGCTGCCGGATCAAGGTGACGGGCCACGAGATCTCGCCGCAGCCGTACGGCTTGCGTCCGCCGGAAGAACGTCCGACCGACGTCATCGTCCAGCGCGTCGAGGAGCGTGCCGATCCGGAGTGCATCACCACGCTCGTGCTCGAAGGCGTGCTGCCACGCGAAGTTTACGGCGATCTCGATCTCAACGCCGTGCAGCAGGCCGGTGCAGCCGCCAACTTCTTCTTTGACATCGATACGTCACAGTTGCAGTTGCAGGACGAGTTTGGCCAGACCGGCGAGCGCGGCGTCCGCCTTTCGCAGGTGGAAGAGCTGCAGTTCACCGCGGCCGCGATGCGTGACGCCGCGCAGTCATCGCACGAGCGGCGCGTCGTCGAGCTCGCGCTCGAGCACATCCTGGCGCACTACTCGTACGGGGAGACACCCCAGTGATCACGCTTCGCCGGCTCGCGGCTGCGCAATACAAAGGCATCCGTAGTCTCGATCTGACGTTCCCCGACCGGGGCAGTTTTCTCATCGAGGGGCGCAACGAGGCGGGCAAGTCGACCCTCTTCGACGGGATTTACTTTGCGCTCTACGGCGTGCCGCTGGTGGGGGATATCGCCTCGGCGATCCACTACGGCGCCGACGAGGCCGAAGTACACCTGGCGCTCGACGTCACCGGCACCGAGCTGCTGGTGCGCCGCCGCGCACGGCAGACGGCCAAGACGCTGCGCACCGAGGCCGAGCTCGAAGTGCGGCGCAGCGACGACGTGGAGATCGTCAAGGGCGCGCGCGACGTGACACAGCGCCTCCACCAGGAGCTGGGTGGCCTGACCTCCGATGCGCTGCTCAATTCGTGCCTCGTGGCCCAAAAGCAGCTCGGGCGCCTCGAGACGCTCTCGCGCGGCTCGCGCGAGGAAGCGCTCACCGTCCTGCTCAACCTGAGCAAGCTCTCCGACGTCCAGGGGAAACTGCGCGTCAAGCCCGAAGATGAGGCAACGTTCCGCCTGGCGCAGGCCCGCGTCGAGCTGGCGCGCGCCTGCGAGCAGCTCGAGGCGCTGGCGGCGAGGCGCAGCACGCTGGAGCGGCTGCAGCGCTCGATCGCGCTGCAGGAAGGCATCGCCCGGCTGCGGGAGTGCCAGCGCAGCGTGGACGAGCAGCGGGCGGTGCAGGCGACGAGCGAGCAGCGCCTCGCGACGACGCGGCAGACGCTCGAGCAGATCGAGCGGATCAAGGCGCGTCGCGAAGCGTGGCGGCACGCCGGCGAGCTGGCGCGCCGGGTCGCGGCCGACGAGCTGGCGGTAGCCAACAACGAACGTGCACTCGCCGAGGCGCGCGCCGCGCAGGCGGCGCTGCCCGAACGGCGTGCCGTGCTCGAGCGCTACCGGCAGGCCCGTAATCACGTGCTCCGGCTTTCCGCCGGGGAGATGCAACTGACGCAGATTGCGGCCGAGGTCCGGCAGATCGAGCGGCGGCTGGAGGAGCGCCGGAAGCTGGCAGACCGCAGTGTCCGGCTCGACGCCGAGGTCAGCGCCATGCGCCGCCGGCGGCAGGAGCTGCGCGACGAAATCGTCAAGCTCGCGCCGCTCAAAGGTGCGCTCGACGTGTCGCGCGCGCGCCTGAGCGCGTTCGCCGCCCTCATGAGCCAGCTCGATCAGCTCGACGAGTACCGGCGCGCGCTCGAAGAGGTCGAAACGAAGGCGGCCGATCGCGCCGAAGCGGAGTCGCTGCGCGACGACGCGCGGGCGGCGCTCGCGGCCGCCCGCGCCACGCTCACGCAACACGACGAGGCCCGGCGGGCGGCGGAGGTGCGCCGCGGCCAGGAGCAAGTCCGCGCGCTCTTGGCCGAATGGCTCTCGCTTCAGCAGGCTATCGATGCGGCTCGGAACACGCAACGCCTGCTCGACGATCTCGCGCTGGGCGTTGCCGGAGTCGAGCACGTTGGTATTGCGGAGGCGGTGCGGCTTGGGGCCGCCGGCGTAGTGGCCGGCCAGGCGGCCGAGACGGCCGAGACGGCGGGGCTGCGCCTGAGCCTGGTCGTCGACCACCCGCTGACGGGCGCCAAGCTGCTGCGCCTATGCCTGTGGTCGGGCGGCGCGCGGTTGGTGGAGGCACGGCCGGCCACCGAGGACGAGGCCCGTGGCTTACAAGCCGGCGGACTGCCGTCGCTCAGCGCGACGGGTGACGAGTCGCTCCAGGCCAGGTTGGATGAGGTCCAGCGTGCGCTCGCCGCGGCCGGCGAGCGGGCGCCGTCCAGTGGCGCCGTGGCGACCGCCCGATTGAACGCGCTGGACGGGCAGCTCAGCGCGCCGGCCGCGTACTCGGCGTATGACGGGGAAGCGTACGTGCAGGCGCGGTCGGCGGTCGCCGCTGCCGAGAGCCGGCTCACCGAGGCCGACCGCGCGTGCACGGCACTCCCCAGCGCAGCGGCGCTCGCGCGTCGCGTATGCGAGGTCCAGCAGCAGATCGCGACTGCCGAGCGCGCGTGTACTACGGCGGCCGCGCGCTGGCAGCTTCCCACCGCCGACGGCGAGGTGCTGGCCAAGGCGCTTCCCCGGCTGATCGAGGAAGAGCAGCGCCGGCGCGACGACCTGGCCGCCGGCGAAGGCCGCCGCCAGGGTCTGCAGGGAGAGCTCGCGGCGCTCGATAGCAGCGGAAAACAGCGCGCCGACGAGTTGATGGAATACCGTGCCAACCTCGCGACCGACAGCGACGAGGCGCTCCTCGAAGCGCTGCAGCGGTTGGTCGTCGAGCAGGAATCGCTTGTGGCCGAAGCCGCGCGGCTGCGCCACACGGTTGAGGCGGTGGTTGGCGGGACCTCACCCCCTAACCCCCTCTCCGACCCCGAGAGGGGGAACGGCGGCGACGGAAGGCTGGTGCTGCTGACTCCCGTGGCCATCGCCAAGACCGGCGTGGGAGGAAATGGCCGCGTGGCGAACGCGCCGGCGGCACTCGACGTCGCCGCGCTGCGCGATACGGTGCAGCGGCTCGTCGACGAGGCGGGTGGTGCCGTGGCCGTCCTTGAAGACCAGGCAGCCGTGGTCGGGCGGCTGGAGCGCGAGCTCACCGCGGCCCGCGAGCGGTTGGATGAGCTGCGGGAAGAGCTCCACCGGGCATGGGATGAGGTGGAGGAGAGCGAACGGTGGGGCGACGGTGGTGCACAGCAGGCAGCGGCGCTCGCGGCCGAGCGTGTTGCGGTCATCACACTTGAGCTGCAGCAGCTCGACGAGGCATCGGTGCGCGCAGCGGAGGCGGAGGCCCATCGGGCAGTTGGGGAGGCGGCCGGCGGCGTCGAGCGAACGCTGCAGCAGTCGCGTGTGCTTGCGAGGGAAATGCTGCATCTGGCTTCCGAGCTGGGGCACGATCTAGCTGAAGCAGTCCTGGCGACCGAGACGGGGCACGACCTGGCCGAGGCAACGGTGGCGACCGGCGAAACGGCGATATCCGGTGAGCAGCCGGACACCCTTGCCCGCCTGCTGCTCGACCGCTGCCCGGAGGCGTCCGCCTCGGTGCCGCCGCGCCACGAGATCGAGGCCGAGCTGCGCACGCTTGACCTGGAAGCGGGCGCGATCGAGCAACGCCGCCAGGACGCGCAGGCAACGCTGGGAGACGAAGCGCCGAAACCGTTGGCGGAAGCCGAGGCCGCGCTCGCCGATCTCAAGGTGCAGCTCGAGGCGCGCCGCCGGGCGCAGGACATCCTCAACATCACGCGGCAGCGGATGATCAACAAGGTGATGCCGGACACGATCAGGAACATGTGCTTACTCATCCCCTTGCTCACTGCCGGGCGGTACCGCTTCGCCGAGCTCACCCCCGACTACCGTCTACAAGTGTGGGACGAGCGCAAGCACGGGTACGTCGAGAAGAGCCTCTTTTCTGGAGGGACACAGGATCAGTTCTCGCTCGCGCTCCGGCTTGGCTTCGCGCTCGCGGCGTTGCCGCGCGAGCTGGGCACGTCTCCCGGGTTCCTGTTCCTGGACGAGCCGCTCTCGAGCTTCGACCGCGACCGCTCGGCGGCGCTCGTCGACCTCTTGACGCACGGGCAGATCGCTACCTTTTTCCAGCAGGTACTCCTCATCTCCCACTCGCAGGCGTTCGACCCGGCGCGGTTCACGCACCACATCGTGATGGAAGACGGCCAGGTCGTGAGTAGTACGTTGCCAGTAGGCAGTAGGCAGTAGGCAGTAGGCAGTAGGCGGTAATCGGTGGTCGGTTGCCGGTCGTCGGAGAGCGGGTTGGCGCAGCGTGCATTCAACTGCTGATGCCGTATGCTTTGCGGGTGAACGGGGGCAGAGGTTGACGGCATCACGACGGATGCGGCGCTGGAAGTCGCGGTAACGCCCTGACCGATTCCCAGGACGATCCAATGACGATACCGACCGGCACTATTGCTCTTTCCGATAGGCTCCTCGCCAAGCTGGCGTGCCCCCGCTGCCGCGCGCCGCTTCGCTTCCCTGACGACAACTCTTCACTGACCTGCACGTCCTGCGGCCGGGTGTTCTCGATCGAAAACGGCGTGCCGCTGCTGTTCCCGGACGAACGGCCGGCCGATTGGACGCTTTCCCAGAAGGCGCTCTACGACGGTGTTGCGCCGCACTACGACAACAGCATCCCCCAACACGTTGCCGGCCATTATCTGCGCAAGCGAGTCGATCTGGTGCGCGAGCTCGCGGCGCCCGGGGCAGCAGTGCTCGACGTCGGCTGTGGCACGGGAACGCTCGCCGCCGCGCTTCGGAACGCCGGTTACGACGTGTACGGCGTCGATGCTTCGACCGGCATGCTCGAGCAGCTTGGCAAACTCGGGCGGGGTGCGCCGGTGGCCGGGTTCTGCGAACGGCTGCCACTGGCAGACAACGCTTTCGATCTGAGCATCACCGTCGCGACGCTTCACCACATCAGCGACCCTGGGCGGGTAGCGCAGACACTCGGCGAGATGTGCCGGGTAACCCGCCCGGGGGGCTACGTCGTCGCCTGGGATCACAATCCCAACAATCCCTACTGGCCGATCTTGATGAAGCGCGTACCACAAGATACCGGCGACGAACGCCTGGTGCCCCAGGAAGAGATTGCGGACGTGCTGCGGACCGCCAGCGCCGGTACCATCGAGGCGCGGCGCTCGGGTCTGGTGCCCGACTTTACGCCCCCAGTGCTGCTTGGCCTCGCGACGCTCGTCGAGGCCGTCGTCGAGCGCACGCCTGGGCTCAACGTCTTCTGCGCGCACAACGTCGTCATCGCGCGCAAGCCGGCGTAGCGGTGACGTTCCGTGTGGCGCCAACTGCTCGTCCGTCTGCTGCAGGGTGTGCTGGTTGGGCTCACCATCGGCGGCGCGACCGGGTTCGCGCTGCAGATGGCGGCGTGGCCCGATCACCCGCTGGCCGACATGACCCACATCATGGGGTGGGTGCAGAACGTACAGCGCGCTGGCCCCGAGCGGGTCTATGAGGGCACTTACCCGGCGAGCTATCTCATTTACCCGCCGGGTATGGCCTACGTCTACCAGGCGTCGCTCGCGTTCGCCGAGCGTGTCCCCCCCTCCGGGTACACCGGCGATGAATGGCTCAGGTATTGCGTGAAGCTGGCGCCGATCGCCGGGCACGCCGCGCTCGTGCTGGCCTTGTTCGGGATCGTGGCGGCCGCCGCGGGCTTCTGGCGAGGCTGGCTCGCGGCGACGTTCTACGCGTGGAACCCGGCCGCGCTCTTTGATGCGGCGTACTGGGGCCAGACAGACAGTCTGATTGCGCTGGGGCTCGTGCTGGCGCTGGCAGCGCTCTTCGCCTTCCCCGGCTGGTGGCCGCTCCGGGCCGGCGGCCGCTGGCGGTTGTGGCCGCAGCTCTCACCGCTGCTGAGCGGCGCGATCGTGGGAATCGTGCTTGCGGCCGCCGGTCTGACCAAGCCGCAGGCGTGGATTTTCCTGCCGCTGCTGCTGTGGATCGCCTGGCGACGGTTGGGTCCCTTGGGGCTCAGCTCGCTCGCCGCCGCGGCCGGGGCAGCCGCGTGGCTGATCGTCCAGCCATGGGTGCGCGCCGGGCCCGAGCGTGTCGGCGAGATGTTCAGCGTGTTTGCCAACCTTAACCAGGTGATGCCGTCGGTCTCGGCCAATGGCCATAACTTGTGGTGGCTCAGGATTCCCGGCCTGGCCGTCTCGGTGCTCGACTGGGAGCCGCTGGGCGGAATCGGCGCGTGGGAATCGCCTCATCCCATGACCTTTGCGACGGCGGGCCGGCTCGGCTTTGGCCTCTTTGCGCTGCTGCCGCTGCTGCGACTGGCGGGACCGCTCTCGCTTCGGCTGGCGTTTGCCTGCGCCGGGTACACCGCCACGGCGTACTTCATGACCATCACGCAGGTCCACGAAAACCACCTCTTCAACGCCGTACCGTTCATGGCCGCGGCGGCGGCGCTCGATGGCTGGCTCGCGCTCCCGTTCGTCGTCGTCAGCCTCAGCAGCTTCCTTAACCTCGCGCTCCACGATTTCCTCATTGGCGAGACGATGGCGGCGACGCTCTCGGCGTGGTTGCCTTGGCTGGGATGGCACGGGCCGCTCGATTGGCAGACGGGCAACGCGTTGCTCAACGTCGCCGGCTTCGCCCTCTTCACCATCGTGCTGCTTCGCCGGCCGCCGGCCGGTGCGCAATCGGCCGCCTCGCTCCGCCGACGAGCCCGCTTGGTATTGCTCGGCGGAGTTGCGCTCGCCGGCAGCGCGCTCGGCGGACTGCTGCTGGTTTTGCGCAACGAAGCTGCCGCCAAGCGACTCTGGACGCGAATAGCCGAAAGCGCGCTCCGCGCCGGGCCGGTCGAAGCCCATCTCGGCCGCGCCACACCGGCGGAGCAGTTGCTCGCGCGCGCAGCGGTCGAGTACGCCAACTTGCTCCAGACGCTCGCCGGAATCGCCGCGATCGTCGGTGCAGCCGCCGTGCTCGCCGGCGTATGGTGGCTGCTGTGCGCCTACTGGGCACGGTACCATGGGGATGACCGGCGA
>JACQGX010000060.1 GCA_016199265.1 Chloroflexota bacterium
CCGCTACCTGCGCTAAGCGCTAACCGAGCGTCGACGAAGGCACGCTGCTGGCCCGCAAAACCGAGTAACCAGCAGCTTGATCGATCGCCGATCAGCCGAGCCGCGCCCGCCGGCTAGGCGGCGGACTCAGCAGGCACGGCGGGCACGGCGCCCGCAGCGGTTCAGCAGAACGACGCAACTCACGCGCGGCACCGGACAGGTGATCCGGTGATCCGGGATGACGAGTCCGGCCGCGCGGCCGCACGAGCGAAACGACGGCGCTGGCCGTCGTTTCGCTGAACTCAAGCGGGCGTTTAGTGAGCGTGAATCCGCATCGGAGTGAGGTCTTTCCCGGCGGCACTGCCGCCAGGCATGTAAGATGACATTACGATAGCAGAGATTTCCGAACCACGCTATCTCTGGCCCATCTGGAACGAGTGCTGAGCGACACTCACCGAGCGCCCGCATTTATGGCTCTGCTCTGTCCGAGTAGACAAAGCACGGCTCAGCCGCGACGAACTCGTGGCGACGATGTGTATCGCCGCTGGATGTTTACGCGTAGCGACGGTCGGCGGCGTGCTGTGTCGCCGCACCGGCACGCGCTGCGGCTCCTGATCTCTCCGTCGGCATGGCCGTGAGGTCGATCTGATCAGGGCGTAGTCCTTCGACCAGGCCTTTGGTCTCACCATCATTGGTGACGATCTCTACGTCGTATGCTTCGTAGGGTGTGGTGTAGACCTCGACAACCGCGCCCACCTCACCTGCCTGGAAACCGCCAACCTCCTCGCGCAGCACGACGGTATCGTACCGTTTTGCTTTTGTCACAGTGAGCCCCTTCTCTACTCAATATACAGCGTCACCAGGCGGGGTACATCGCTGAGTGTGCCATCGGCCTGCCGGTCGTGTAGTCGACCAACTTGCTGTCTTCGATAATGGCACGGTCGCAGTTTGGCAGGGGACTCACGGCAGCTCACCGGCGCACGAAGGGTAGCAGGCGGTGCTATGCAGCCATGGCGTCAGCCCGGAGTTCCCGCCATGAGGGCCGACCAAAAGGAGAGGGTGCTTCTTCTCCGAGTTATACTGATGCCTCATGCCGACCCGACATATCGTGCTCGTGCGCGTCCGGCCCGACGTGTCACAGGAGGAGATCCAGCGCGCGTTCGACGCGCTGGCCGCGCTGCAGGGCCAGATCCCCGGCCTGCTCAGCTTTCATGCGGGGCCGAACAACAGCCCCGATGGCGTCTCGCAGGGCTACACCTACGGGTTCGTGATGGACTTCGCCGACGCCGCCGCGCGCGACGCCTACCTTCCCGACCCGCGCCACCGCGAGGCGGCACAGGGGCTGCGGGCAATCCGCGAGCCCGGCGGTGTGCTGGTGTTCGACTTCGATTTCTGAACCGGACGCCCGACGACCGATAACCGACGACCGTCCTTCGACAGGCTCAGGACTAGCGCGAAAGGCGGCGACGGAAGGCGGCCTCAATCCCAAATCGTAAATCGTAAATCCAAAATCGGTCGTCAGTCCCGCGGCACGCCAGCGCGTTCCCAGCCGTCGACCATCCAGTCGTAGGTTGACTTCGCAGCCGCAAGAGCATCGTAGCCGGGGCGGGCCTGGCACTGGACGCTGGCCTCGAAGCCGATCGCCCCGGTCCAGCCGGCGGTCTGCATCAGACGCAGGTACTTGGGGAGCTCGAAGGCGCCTTCGCCGCCCAGCAGGAACTGGTATTCCACCTCGCGCCCGTTCGGCGCTACGGCGCGGCCCACGCCGTTTCCCTCGACACGCCAGCCGGGGCGTGCCGGCTCGTCGACGTAGCGGAAGTTCTGGTCCTTGATCTCGACCGAGCTCGCCAGCGGCGCCAGCGGCGGAACCGACTCTTCCAGAGGGACGCCGGCGACTTCGAAGTGGCTGACGTCAAAGTCGAGCCGGCAGTGCGGACGGTCGACCGCCTGCACCAGCCACTCCGAGCGCGCGGGTGTGTCGATCGCCGCGCCGACGTGCGGCTCGATGCAGATCACCACGCCGCGCCTGCCGGCGTAGTCGGCCAGCTCGTCCAGGCGGTCGACGAGCTGCTGCTTCTTGGCGTCGAAGTCGGCGGGGCGGCCACCGGAACCGGTGTTCATCGTCGGCACCGCCTGGCCGCGCGGCGCGACTTCGACGCAGAAGTCGATCGTCTCGCGTAGCCGCTGCATGTACGCCTTGCTCTTCTCCGGATCGTCCTCGATGATCGGCTGGTTGCCGATGATCGACGGCAGCTCGAGCCCGCGGTGCTCGAACGCCTGCCTAATGTGCTGCCGTTCCTCCTTGGTCAGCGTCGCCAGATCAGCCGCGTTGTGCACACGCTTGCCGCCGATGCCGTAGCTCGGCACCACGCTGATGGCGATGGCGGTGTACCCGATCTTCGCCAACTCGGGAATGAACACCTGGTACGGCACCGTGGCCATGCTCCACGTGTTGTAGCCAATACGCATTTGCGCCTCTCCTTCGGCGATAAGGATACCGGCCCAGTGGGCAGTGGGCAGTGGCGAGGAACGTAGGGGCGCGACTGATCGCGCCCGTAGCGCCCGTAGCGCCCGTAGCGCCCGCAGGCGGAGGGCAAAAGAAAAGGCCCCCGATTGGGGGCCCTCGTACTACTTGGTTGCGGGGGCAGGATTCGAACCTGCGACCTTCAGGTTATGAGCCTGACGAGCTGCCACTGCTCCACCCCGCGCCGACAACCAAATGATACCAGATCACGGCCCAGACCGCGAGTCGCGCTCTCAAGTCGCCGGGTACGGGGCGAAACGGTCGAGCCATTCCTCGAGACGGCGAAGCGCCGCCTGGACGAGCTCGTGCGACATCACGGTCTGGACGGCGGCGGGCAGCGGCGGCGCCAGCTCGACGTAGAGATCACCCGGCGGCCCACCGCGCGGCCCGGCATCGCCCATGCCGCGCAGGCGAAGCTGCCGTCCGTACCGGCTGCCGGCCGGCACCTTGATCTCGAGATGGAGCGGCCGCCACCGGCCGCCGCGGCCGCCGCAGTCGGGGCAGACGCTCGTCGTGCCGGTCATCCAGCAAACGCGGCACGGATCGCTCAGACGACCGTCATGGAAGCCCTCACCGCCACACGCCTGGCACGGCACCTCCTCTGCCAGGCGCCCGAGACCGCCGCAACGCGCACAGCGCTCCCACCGCCGGTGCTCGAGTGCCGCGACGACGCCCCGCTCGAGCACCTTCTCCGGCACACGCAGCGTGCTGTGCCGGTCTAAGCCCCGCACCGGCGGCATCGTCCACCCCGACGGGCCACCCCTTGCGCCCTCGGCGCCGGCCGCCGTGCGGCCGCGGGCGGCGCCGGCGCGCCTGCCGGTTCCGGCAGACGGCGTCTGGGCGCCGGTTGCCCGCCGGCCAGACACCGCGCGACGCGCATCGTAGGCGGCGCGCTGCTTGGGATCAGAGAGCACCTCGTACGCGGCGACGACGTTGCGGAAGCGCTCGGCAGCGTCGGGCGCCGGGTTCACGTCTGGGTGGTACTCTCGCGCCAAGCGGCGAAACGCTTGGCGGATCTCGCGATCGGTCGCCTCCGGGCTCACACCCAGCGTGGCGTACAAGTCCGCCGTTTCGCCCGCTGCACCGACTGCTCTGGCCATGTTCGTCCTGCGCCCGTTCCTTCCCGGTATTACTCGCTCAGCGAGAGTGTACTCGGCCGACGCGACGATGCGAGCCTGTGAGCCACCGCCGGCAGGCCAGAAATCTCCGGCACTACTCCGACAATCACCCAAGGCAATCTTACCGTCGTTCCCCCCGGCGTACCGCGGACGAGCACTGTGTTGCCCAGTTGGCACACCTATATGTGACATGGTGGCAACATGGTGATGCCGATCTGGCACAAGTACGTTGCCTCATTGGCACGCTACTTGTAGACTGTGTGGCAGCAAGCCCGCGCGGGCGGCCGCATGCGGCCGCAACGGGCACCGAAGGAGGCATTGTGGCGGACGATCTTGGAGCAAGTGGCGCCGGCGGTGAGCCACCCGCGGCGCCCTCGACGGAACCGGAGGGCTTCGGCGACGTGCTGCGCGAGCTGCGCGTCGAACGCGGCGTCAGCCAGGCGGCGCTGGCGGCACGGGCAGGCGTCGACCGCAGTTACGTCAACCGCCTAGAGGCCGGGGAGCGCGGCGCGCCGGCGCTGCCGGCGCTGGAGGCGTTTGCCGAAGCGCTCGAGCTCTCCGACGCGGAGGCCGACCGCCTGTTCACCGCGGCCGGCGTGCTGCCACGCTCGTTGCGGGCGCTCGGCCCGGCCGACCCGACCATTCTGCTGCTCGCCCAGCGTCTGGTCGATCCACGGCTGTCGGCGGCGTCGCGCGCCGCGCTCCGCTCGACCGTCGAGGCGATCGCCCGCCACTGGGGCAACTGGGGAAGTTGGGAGCCGAGAATACCCACGTGAACCGCAGAGGCCGCACAACCGGGCAGACCGGGCCGGCTGGAGAGACCGAGCAGGTTGGAGTGAGAGACGGCGAGATGCCGGACGCCGGCGACGCGACGCCATCGGCCGCCGCCGAGGGGGCCGCCCACGGGCACGAAAAGCGGGAGGGACTGAACATCCGCCCGCAACTGCTGCGGCTCGCGCCGCAGTACCGGCGACTGCGCGATGCCATCCTGCGGCCCCAGCTTCGCCTGACCGAGTCGCGCTACTTCTGGGAGCGCTGGAAACCGCGGCTCGGCCCCGACGCGACGGTCCTGATCATGGATGTGCGAGACCGCTGCAATCGCGCGATCGCCGCGGCGGCGGCACCGCATACGCTGGAGCAACCAGCCGGCTACGGCGCCCACACCGAGCTAGCCAGCGAGATCCCGGCCGACGAGTGCACCGTATCGGCCAACGAGCTCGCGGCGGCGTGTGGCTTCTCGCGCGTCACGCTCTGGCGCATCCTCCAGCGGGAGGACGTGCGGCGGTTCATTCGGGTCGAGCACAACTACGTCTACGACCGGCGCCTCGGCAAGAAGCGGCGCACGGTGAGCACGTACCACGTGCTCATGGAGGACCCGCTCATCGAAGAGGACGAGCTCAGGCTGCAGCAGCTCGTCGAAAGCGCGGCCGTCGACGGTGCGGCCATCGAAAATGTGGCCGGTGCAACCGGCGCCGCCGGGAGACAGGCCGGTTATCCACGACCTACCTCTCAATTTGAAACCGAGGTCGTGGATAACCGGCCACCTACGTTGCATCTTGAAACCAATAAAGGCGGCTCCATTTCGAAACCGCAGGACGTTCCAGAAACGATATATAAAGAACGTTTAGGAGCAAACGGAGTCGGAAACGTCGAGACAAGTCCCCCACCCAGCGCTGCCGCACCACGCCGCCGCGCCGTGCCGGAGGTTGACTTGTGGAGCAAGTACCCCGAGCTCGCGCACTACGTCGAGGAGGCGGAGACCACGCTCGGCGACGCACACAGTAGAGGGTTCTATATCAAGGCGTTGAAGGCGCTGTATCCCGGCCACATGGGAATCTGGCAGCGGGCCCTCGGATTTGCGCGCGAGCAGCAGCACATCCGCCGCTCGCGCGGCGCGCTGTTTACGCGCCTGCTACGCACGTTTGCCGCCGAAGCCGGTGTGCAGTTGTAGCGCTGTCTTACGCGGAGGAGCGGCGTCGCTACGTGATGGTCGTGAGAAAGACGGGAGGGAGCGAGTGCGCTCGGCTACTTGCCGCGCAGCAGAGTCGAGAGGGCAGCGGCAAGGCGGCGGTATTCTCGGCCGGCGGCGGTTCCCAGGAACTCGATGCCGCGCTGAAAGCCCGGCAGCCCATCGGCTTGCGGTTGGGCCTGGCCGTGGAGCCGAACGGCCGGCTCGATCACGCGTCCCTGTACCGTAAAGGGAACGTTCCCGCCGGGCAGGTCGAACTCCAGGGCGACGGCCGTGCCCGTGGGCAGCGGACAGTCGATCACGATGCCCGCACCGTGGGCGCTGATGTCGGTCAGGCGGGCGACCGGCAGCGGCACGTCGCCCGCCGCACTACCTGCATCCGGCGGAGCGATCGCCCGGACGCGAGCGGCGCGAGGACGCTCTGTGTCCGGACTGGTGGCCTCACCGGTCGGCAGCGGCTGCAGGCGCACCGGTGTCAGCCGGACGGGAAGGCGTGTGCTGCGTCGGCGCTGGTGCAGCCTCCCCCGGGCCGATCCGGGCGCAAGCTGCACGGTGATAGCCATCTCGTCCGTGTGCCGGTGAGCGCCATCGCCGAGGGAGCTGAGCGGCAGGGAGCTAAGCGGTGCAGTGTGCGGCGAGGGGTATGGGGGCGTACCCGGTGCGCCCGGCGCAGCCGAGGTGGCGACCACGCCTTCCCACTCGGCCACCCCGCCGGCGTCGAGGCGGCGGACGAGCGCCGGCGTTCCCGCAGCGCCGGCGATGGTGGGCCCTTCCCAGGCACCCACGAGCAAGGTAAGACGTCCGCCGTCGACTGCGGCGATCTGCGCGAGGCACACTTCCCACCCTCCATCGTCTCCGGATGTCTGCAGCCAGAGTTCTACGCGTTCGCCGCTTTCGAGCGGACGAGGCAGTGCGGGAAGAATCACGTCAGTTACCTCGGTGGGCGTCGTCACGTTGGATGTCTGGTTTCGTGTCGGTGTCCGGCCGGCGAATGATCTTCGATGGCCATCTTCTATAGCTTCCAACGGCGCAAGGGCGGGAAACGTGCTGGCGCCATAACGCCCATGGCGAACCGCGGCTCACATGGAGCCGATGGACGGGGCGGGCTGCGCCGCGGCGCGAGCGGGTAGCGGCTTGATCTTCCAGCGGGCGTAGGCGACGAAGACGGCAAGCGCGAAGATGACGGTGTTGACGATCGCGTTCGGCAGCTCCCCTCGGAACAGGTGGAAAATCACCGAGCTGGCCATGACGAACGCCAGCGCGGCCGCTGCTACGGGGGTTAGCCAAGGGAGGATGCGGGTCAGGCCGGGCAGCAGCAGCCCAGCGGCGCCGAGCCATTCGGCGATGCCGATAAAGAGATGGAACGCCGGCGCGAGGCCCAGGCCCTCGATCATTGGCGCCATGCCGGCGGGCACCACCACAAATAGCCAGCCGTGTAGCACGAAGACGACGGCGAGTAATACCTGCAGGATCCACAGGACGACGTTCATCGGTCCGACCTCCACTGCCTGCGCTACTATCCGTTGCGTTCGTTACGAGGGGTCTGCTCGTTCTTAGCGTAAACCGGGCGGCAAGCGGAACCAGCCGACGTTCGGGCGAGGAATGGCTCGACGTGGGAGAGGAACCATTCGGGGTCTTCCAGCCACGGCCAATGACCGGCGTTGCGCACGACGACGTATTCGACGTCGCGCGCCTGGATGTGCTGCTCGATCCACTCCCGGCTCACGTCCTCCGATCCGAGCTTGCCCCGACCGGTGTGGACGACGAGCACCGGGCAGACGATGAACTTGCCGGAGTCCGCGATCGGTTCGGGAGGGGGTGGCAAGGCGGCGACACGGTGGATGTGGCGCGGTGCGGGTCTCGTCTGGGCGGGCTCTTCCGGTGTCATCTCGGCGCGCCGGTAGGTGAGCAGGCGCCGTTCGAGGGTCACTGCCGAAGGATAGTCGCCGCGATGGGCGGGCCTGAGCTCCTCCATGGCGGCGCGGTGCCGCTCGTACAGTGCGGCGGCTGCGGGAGAAAAGCGCTCGTTCGGCAGCTCGCGGGCGACGATGGTCTGGCCGACGCCCTGCGTGTCGATGCCGATAACGGCACGTACGCGGTGGGGCTGCAGGCGGTACATGGCACGGAGACACATGCCGCCGGCGCTGTGGGCCAGCAGCGCCGTCCGATCGATGCCGAGGAAGTCGAGGAGCCCCCATATCCGCCACGGGTCGAGCGGGTGGACGAGCCCGTCGGGTATGACCACGCGGTACCGCTGCGCGAGGGTGGGGGCGACGTTCGACCAATCGTCGGCCGAGCAGCGGCCGCCGTGGAGGATGACCAGAGCCGGGCCGCGGCCCAGCTCGCAGTACTCTACTCGGCTGCCATTGAACTCCACGGCGCTGAGTCCCGGATCGACGGTCAGCGGTGTTGGGGGGGCGAGGGCAGGCGCCGGCATCACGAAACCCATGGCTAGCGCTGCCGCTTGGCTCAGTTCCTTGTTGAGGAAACGCGCGCCGTTGCTGCCCGCCCAGAGCGTCCAGCCACTGGCCCGCCAGGTGATGTCCATGCCCCACACGTCCGGCGGACGGGCCGCTCGCTTGGCGATCTCTAAGAAGTCGTTCCACGTCCAACTGGCATTGGGCGGGCGCAGGCCGGCCTTGTCGAGGTGATTGGTGGCGATCGCGATTGCCTGCTGCGCGATCTGGTAGGGCAGCCCTACCAAGGCTTGCCGCCAGGTCAGGGCCTCGAGGAAGCTCGGCGGGATCTGTGGCCGCACTTTCGACCACGCCGGCAGCGACTTCAGTTCCGTTTCGAAGTTGACCGACGCGCCGATGTCGTACAACTGGGCAGCATCATTCGGCCGAAAGACGATCAGGTTGGGCGGTGTACCGGCCGAGACTAAGACTGATACCAAGACGCAGTACCTCTGTCCGTTTCATCGCATCACCCCTTGAGCTCGTGACCTCGCGACCTCGCGACCTCGCGACCTCGTGACCTCGCGACCTCGTGACCTCGCGACCTCGTGACCTCGCGACCTCGTGACCTCGTGACCTCGTGACCTCGTGACCTCTGACGCACCTATGCCTACTGCTCGATTGCCTGCTGCTCCATACCCAACGGCCTCAACTGCTCTGCCGGTGGAACCGGCGAGGCGCCCATGCTGCCTAGCGGCCCACGCCCAATCCGTTGCTCCAGGACGGTGAAGTGCGTCGCCACCGCCGCGCGCGCCGCGGCGGCATCGCCGCGCTCCAGCGCCTCCACGATCATCCGGTGGTCTTCCCACGAGCGCACCAGATCCACGTCTTCGATGCGCGGCGCCTGGTCGCGGAGGCGCCGGTAGACTTGCCAGAAGACGTCGAGCAGCTTCAGCAGCAGAGGATTCTCCAAACCCGTGTAGAGCGCACGGTGGAAGAAGCGGTCCTCTTCGGTGAACGCCTCGCCGTGCGCCGCTCGCTCGCCCATGCAGTCGACGAGACTGCGCAGCACGCGGAGCTGCGCCGGCGACATCGTGGCGGCCGCGACCTCGATCGCGCCCGCTTCGAGCTGCTTCCGGACGAAGAGCAGATCCAGCACGCTCGTCCGGTCGACGAGCAGGCTGTACGCCAGATTGTCCAGGATGGGGTCGAACGAAAACGGCCGGACGATCAGCCCGATCCCGGGCCGTGCTTCGAGCATGCCCAGCGCCTCGAGCGCCTTCACCGCCTCGCGCACGGCCGTGCGGCTCATGCCCAATTCTTGGACGAGCTGCCCTTCCGTCGGCAACAGGTCCCCACCCTCCAGCCGGCGGTCCAAGATGTACCGCTTGATCGCCTGCTGGGCCATCTCGGAAAGCCGTGCCCCGTTTTTCGACGGCGACCGCTCCCGACGCGCCGGCCGGCCGGGGCGAGTGGTGATGCCGCCATCGAGCGCACGCGAATTCATAGCATCTTATCGGCAATTATCATATAATGTCCTCCCGACAAGCGCAAGCCCTGTCATGCGATGGTGACGACAACAGATGGAGACGGCGGTACGTAACGGGCTGGTGGTCTTGGGCACAGAAGCGCGCCTGCAAGCCGGCGATCTCACGCTGCTGCTCGACCTCGCCGCCGGGGCGCGCGTCCTCGGCGCCACGTGCGCGCGGCGGCCGAGGGTGCCGCTGCTCGACCGCTGGTGGTGCGGCTACGAGGCCGGCGGCCAAGTATGGAGCGACGCGCCTCGCGGCGGCGAGTGCTCCTTCGGCCTGGGCCCGGCCCGCGTGACGTACGACGAGGCGAGTCGTGCCGGCGAGGTGGCGGCGGACGTGGTCGCACCCCATCTCCGCGTCTCGAAGCGGTTCACGCTGTACCCTGATCTGCCGTTCGTGCGAGTGCGGTACCGTATGGAGACGACCGGCGTCGAGGGCCTCGGCCCCGGCCTTGCGGTGGGACTACCGGCCATCGCCTTCACCGATGCGCTGGCCGACGCCTTCGACCTGCCGGAAGACAGGGCGGACGATGGCCTCGATCTGGGCGGCGGGCTGGCGCTCCCCGCGTGGCGGGCGTTTGGCGACACGGCCGGCGCCTTCGGTCTCTTGCTCTTCGCCGCCGATCGGCAGGTGATGAGCCGCCTGCACGTCACCGGCCGGGGCTGCGCCTTCCGGCCAGGCTACTACCTGGCCTATTCGACCAACGTCGTGACCACGCGCGAGGTGCGCTTTGGCCTGCAGCACCACAACTACGGTCCGGTCGACGAGCTGGACTGGTTCCTCGGTGCGTTCCGCAGAGACGATCTGCCTGCCCTCCGCCGCCTGATGTCCGCCTTCCACGCCCGCCGGCGGCCGGCCGGCGACGGCGAAGCGCTGGAGTTCGTGCCCGGCGTCAGCCCATGGGGCGTCAGCCCGTGGGACGACGCGAGACGCGCCGGCGACGGCAGTACCGGTGGGGAGGCAGATCTGCTCCTGCCGCCGACGGAAGCCCTGCCGCGGCCGTGGCCGGCAGCCGTGACGTTCCCGGCCGGTGGCACCGCCACGCGCCACTTCCTGCTTCCGGGCGCTGCCAATGCCTGGCAGCCGGTAGAGACGCACGCCGGGGGCGTGATCGTGGTGGCCCGTCCCGTCAATCGTCAGCCGCAGTACGCCACCGTCCACATCTCCGCCTCACCCGACGCGCCGCCGGGCACGCGCTCAGTGTCCGTGCCGCTGCCTGCCGGCCAACTGGATGTGGTCGTTGACGTCTCGCCTTCGGTCCCGCTGCCGCGCGGCGACCAACACGTCGTGATCGGCGCCGCCGACATGGCCGAGCGCGCTCGAGCCGCCGGCTGGTCGGTCGTCGCCGCGCCGGAGCTGCCCGGCGGCGTCGCACTGTTGCAGCGGCCGGGCGCTGCCGCCCGACCCATCCAGCTCGAGCCGGACCTGCGCGGCAGTTACGACGTCTTCGTGGGAGTCGCCCAGAGCGCCGGCATCAAGTTCAAGCTGGACGGCGAGCTGGACGGCGAGCCGTACTGGAGCTACGTCCATGCCGAGCGCGCGGATCCCGGGCGCTCGGTCGACATCCAGTCCTGGCAGCTGCTGGAGACCATCTGCCGCCTCGGCGCCGGCAGCGGCCCGCACGGGGAAGTGTTCCTGCGGCGAGCCACGTTCGACGGCGGCGGGCTCCAGCTCGCGCCGCACCCGTTCGTCCACGCCTATACCGTCATCTCGCACGTGCGGTTTGCGCCCGCGCCGCCGCCGGAACCGCCGCGGGTGTTCTCTGGGCGCCGGCGGTACATCGCCGGCCTGGCCGACATCCCCGACGTCGGCAACGACATCGGCGCCGACGCCCTACAGGAGGAAGCGTGGCGCGAGGTCGTCGCGCAGCACGCCAGGGTGGGGATCGATACCGTCTACTGGCGCGTGGACGGCCAGTGCCCCGACTTCCACACCAGGATCGGTACGGTGCGCTACTCGGTGCCGCGCACACACACTCTCTACTCGCCGCGCTTCCGTACCTACGGACGCGCCCTGGAGCGGCTCGACCCGTTGCGGATCGCGGTGGACGAGAAGCAGCACTGGGGCTTGCGGCTGCTCGGCTGGATGCGGACGAACAACTACTCCGGCAACGTCGTTGCCCGCTTTTTCGTCGAGCATCCGGAGTGGCACGAGCGGCGCGAGGACGGCAGCCCGGCGCCGCAGTTGTGCCTGGCCGTCCCCGAGGTGCGCGCGCATAAGGCGGCCATCCTCCGAGAGGCGGTGGCCTACGGGCTGGACGGCCTGCTGATCGACACGCTGCGCCACCCGCCGATGGTGGGCTATCACCCAGTGGTGGTGGAGGCCTATAAGAAGGAATACGGCGAGGACCCGCCGCGCGAGCCGGAATCCCGCCTGCTGCCGAGCTGGGTCGAGCAGCGGACCGGCGAGCGCTGGGAGCGGTGGTTCCGCTTCCGGGCGCAGTTCTTCGCGCAGTTTCTCCGCGACATCCGCGCCGGCTTGGCGGCCGATGGCTACGACCGTCTGCCGATCCATGTGCGCGTGGCGCCGACGCGGTACCTCCACGACGGCGCCGACCTGGAAGCGTTGCTCGAAGAGGGGCTGGTCGACGCCGTCGTCGCCAGCCGGTACGTGGCCGATCCACTGGACTACGAGCTGTTGTTCCCAGTCGTGCGCGACCGCGTCCCCATCTGCGCCATCTGCGACCCGATCCGCGGCGACCGGGAGGCGCTGCTGCGCCAGCTCCAGCGGGACGAGCGCCTGGGTGGCGTCGGCATCTACGAGTCCAACCGCATGGTCCACACGGCTCCCTACCGCGACACGCTGCTAGAGATCGCCCGCTCAATGGGCTAGTACAGCGTGGCGGAAGTGGTTAGGGAGTGAGATAGTAGGACACGTAGGCACGGGGCGCAAGACGCCGCCGGCCGGGGAGGAGCCAGTATGCCGA
>JACQGX010000061.1 GCA_016199265.1 Chloroflexota bacterium
CGGCGATGCCCATGCGTTCCATCTGCGCCAGCACCAGCGGAATAGCATCCACGCGTTCACTCACCACGGACAGTGTCTCGGTCATGCCGAGAGGCTATCGCGCGTGCAGCAAACTCGCCAAAATATGAGCGAAGCGTGAGTTGAATTTCTGACGATGAGCCCCCGCGATGTACCGGACCGGCAGCAGACGTTGCGGAACACGCTTGATTGGAGCTACGACTTGTTGGACCCATTCGAGCAGGCACTGTTCCGGCGTCTGGGCGTGTTCGTCGGAGGCTGCACGCTGGAAGCTGCCGTGGCCGTCTGTTCCAGCGAGGGCGAGTCGGAGATGCGCGTCCTCGACACGTTGGCGTCACTGGTAGAGAAGAGCCTGTTGCAGCACGAGGTTGATGCCGGCGGCGATCTTCGCTTCGCACAACTGCAAACAATCGGCGAATATGCACGTGACCGGTTGGCGGCCTGCGGGGAGGCCCAAGCGACCCAGCAGTGCCACGCGCTGTACTATGTCACCCTCGCAGATCCCCTGGAGCGCGCCGGCAGGACCTCGCTCATGGCCGCACTCACACCTCCGCCTGAGCGAGCCTGGTTGGACGGCTTGCATCGCGAGCACGACAATCTTCGCGCGGCGCTACGGCACCATTTGGAGACCCGAACGGTGGAGGCCGGTTTACGGTTGTCCCTTGCCCTCGGAGTGTTCTGGACCTTGCGCGGGTACCTGACCGAGCAGCGCCGGTGGTTAGAAGCGTTCCTCGCGACTACGGCCGATGTACCCGCGCAACTGCGGGCGGCGGCGCTCGACCGCGCAGGGTATCTGGCACACAAACAAGGAGACTACACGAGTGCTCGGGAGCTACACGAGGCCGGCGTCGCGCTCTGGCAAGAGATCGGGGATGTGGTGCGGCTGCAAGAGGCCCTTCGCTCCCTTGCGATCGACTACTGGTTGACCCAAGAGGACGAGCGCGCGCGTGTGCTCCTGGAAGACTGTCTCGCTCGGGCGCGAACCGTGGGCGACAGCGCTGGGATCGCGGCATGCCTGCAAAATCTCAGCCACGTTGCGCGATCCCAACGGGACTACGCGCGAGCGCGCTCGTACTTGTGAAGAGAGTCTTGCCCTCGTTCCCGAGGCAAGCTCCTTGCGTTACTGGCGCCGCGCAGCCCTGCTGGGGCGCATCGCCTACCTCCGGCAGCGGTTTGAGGAAGCTTCCGCGTGCTTGACCTCCTTTCTCCAGACCGCGCAGCATCTGCGCGCTGAGGGATCGGTTGCAGACTGCCTGGAATGGTTCGCCGCCGCGCTGAGCGCCAGAGGAAAGCCGGCGGAAGCCGCGCGGCTGTTTGGCGCGGCCGAGGCGCACCGCCAGAGAACGGGCGAGGTGCCATATGCGCCCGATCAACCCGCATATCTGGACGATGTCGCGGCGACACGAGCGCAGCTTCCAAACGGGGCATTCGCCCAGAGCTGGGCGCAGGGCCGTGCCATGTCGCTTGAACAGGCGATCGCCGATGCCTTGACCGCGGCCAACCCGGTACCCCAAGTTCAGGCGGCGGTCTGGAGCAGAGCTGCCAACTGAGCCGGCCCCGTGCGCCAGACGGCGTGCTCGGTGTCCAGTTCGTGATAGCGCCACCCGTGGGCGCGTGCTTTGGCGGCGCACCCAGCAAGCGCGGGATTGGCCACGGCGCGCCAGTCGGTGAACACCTGCGTGCAGCGAATGTAGGTTCTGGGCAGCGCGCCGGCGGCGGGGTTGTCGAGCCTTACCCGGTCTGTCAGCGCCTTCAGCGGATGGTCGGTGTGCCTGCCGTCCGGCGGGCCGGGAACACGCCAACCGTCCCCGGCGGTGCGGGCGAGCTTTTCGATCTGCGCCATTGCCTCGGCCCCGAGCACATCGGCGGCGGATTGGCCGTCTTCAGGCACGATAGCGTCGACGTAGATCATGTGGCGCAGTCGTTCCGGTGTCCTGTGGGCGACCGCGGTGCTCACGACCCCGCCGATGCTGCTCCCCACCAGGACGACGTCGCGTAGGTCTTCGGCGTTCAGCACCCCAAGGATGTCTTGGACATGGGTCTCCAGACCGACATCCGGCGTGAGGAGGTGCTTTCGCTCGCCCAAGCCGGTGAGTGTGGGTGTAAAGACCTCATGCCCAGCCGCCCGCAGATGTGTCGCCGTTTCCCGCCATTGCCAACCACCACCCCAGGAACCATGCACGATCACGTATGTCGCCACCGAGATACGCTTCCTTTCCATTAAGATACGCCTCCCTTGCGTCAATCATGGAGAAAGAGCGGATACGTTGCTCCCTCCATACCCAGTAATCGGGCTATGCGGTCGGTCGGACGGGCCGGTCAGCGTGCGGCGCGTAGGCGTGCCGACACTGTGTCGGGCGAGAGTCCGGTCACGCGCACCAGCTTGTGCCTGCCGGCGGCGCCCGATTGCAGGCGGATGGCGCTCTTTGGGAGCTTGAGCTGATCGGCAAGTAGCTCGATCAGCGCCTGGTTGGCGGCGCCTTCCACCGGCGGCGCGGCGAGGCGCACCCAAATGGCGTCGTGTCGCTCGCCGGCAATCTCCGACCGGCCGGCTCGCGGTGTGGCGTAGATGCGGATCAGCGTGTCGGCGCCGTCGGCAGCGATGGGAGATGGCATAGAGGTAAGGTCTCGACGTCGGTGACTGTCATGGGTTCGGTGCTCCTGTTCTTCCGCCGTCTCGTATTGGCCGGGACATCGTAGCAAGACGCGCTTGCCGACGGTGCGCAAACATAAGGCGAGGCGCGCCTCATCCGCCGACGTGGGATACGGCGTACACTTGGGTATGAGCACCATCCATTGGTCAGAGATCACTCCCGAGCACATCTACCGCAACCGGCGCGCGTTGATGCGCGGCGCCGGTGGGCTCGGCGCGCTGGCAACCGGCGCGTGCGGCGGCTCCACGGCAATTCCAGGGCCGGCCGCGACACCCGAGGCGGCGCCGGTCAGGGCAGGTTCGGATACCGACGAGCTCGGCGATCGGCTGACGACCTACGAGTCGGTCACCAACTACAACAACTACTACGAGTTCTCCTCAGACAAGGAAGCGCCGGCTCGCCTGGCCAAGGGCTTCAAGACCGAGCCGTGGACGGTGACGGTGGGCGGCTTGGTGCGGAACCCGAGGACGTACGCCATCGAAGACCTCGTAGGAAAGTTCTCTCCGGAGGAACGGATCTATCGCCTGCGGTGCGTCGAAGGGTGGTCGATGGCCATACCGTGGCTTGGCTTTCCACTGCACAAGCTGCTCAAAGAGGTCGAGCCAACGGCGCAGGCGAAGTACCTGCGCTTCGAATCGGTCTTTCGGCCGGACGAGATGCCGGGCCAGAAAGGGGGCTTTTTCAACTGGCCGTACATCGAGGGCCTGCGCCTCGACGAGGCGATGCACGATCTCGCAATTCTTGTAACCGGTCTGTACCGCAAGATTCTGCCGGCGCAGAACGGCGCGCCGCTCCGCCTGGCGGTGCCGTGGAAGTACGGCTTCAAGAGCACCAAGGGCATCGTCAAGATCGACCTGGTCGACAAGCAGCCGACGACGTTCTGGATGGCGGCCGCGCCGAACGAGTACGGCTTCTACGCCAACGTGAACCCGGAGGTACCGCATCCGCGTTGGTCGCAGGCGACCGAGCGCCGCATCGGCGAGCTCCGCCGGCGCAAGACGCTCCCTTTCAACGGCTACGGTCAAGAGGTGGCGCACCTCTACGCCGGGATGGATCTGCGGAAGAACTTCTAGCCGGCGAGGCACGCGTTGGCAACGACGGTGGCCCAGACGAAGGACGAACGGCGAAGGACGGACGACGAAGCAGTCGGGACTTATGCTTCGTCGTCCGTCCTTCGCCGTTCGTCTCGCGGTCGATCCGGGCACCAAGCGTGGCTCAAGCGAAACTGGCTGCGCGCCCTGACGCACCTGGGAGGGTTGGTGCCGCTGGCGCTGCTCCTGTGGGATGGTGCGCACAACGACCTCACGGCTAACCCGATCCAAGAAATCACCCAACGCACCGGCAAGACTGCCTTGGTGCTGCTCGCGCTTACGCTGGCGGTCACGCCGGTCAACCGCGTGCTCGGCGTGCGGCAGGTCGTGCCGCTGCGCCGGCCGCTGGGGCTGTACGCGTTCTTCTACCTCTGCCTGCACCTGCTCACGTTCACCGTACTGGACTACTGGCTCGACCTCGAGCTGATCGCACAGGCCATCGCCGAAAAGCCGTACGTCCTGGTAGGAGTCGCGGCGTTTACGGTGCTCGTGCCGCTGGCGATTACGTCAACCAAGAACTGGATGCGGCGGCTCGGTAGGCGCTGGCGGGTGCTCCACCGGCTCGTTTACGTCGCCGCCGCGCTGGGTGTCACGCACTATTACTTAGTCGTCAAGGCCGACGTGCGCGAGCCACTGCTGTACGGCGCGATCATCGCAGGGCTGCTCGTGCTGCGCTTCCCGCCTTTGCGGCGCGTCGTGGCGCGCATACGTGTCCGGAGGCTCACCAGGCCGGCACGCCTCCCGCAGCCGTCGCGCGGCAGTTAAGACCGGCTCGGCTTGCCCGGACCAGGGCTCAGAGCCAGCCTTGGGAGAGATCCATGATGGCCGGCTCGCGCGGCCACCAGAGGTCGAAGCTGGTGGTGAGGTCGATGGCTCGGCCGCTGCGCGCCGATTCGTAGGCCATCATCTGCTGCTCGGCAACGTGCAAGCCGACGTCGATGCCGCAGTGCAGCGGCACGCGCTTGCGGATGGCGCTGATGAAGTGGGCGACGATGTCTCGTTCGACGTCGTTCGGGGGCACCGGTATCGAGTAGCAATTGGCGATGCCGAGGTACTCGACCGGTTCGCCGTCGGGCGGCGCTTGGAGGTCGCTCTTGACCACCAGCGGACGGCCGTACCGGTTGAGGAAGATCGCGCCGTGCCGGCCGTGCAGCACCGTGCCGTTGGTCATGTACGAGCGTGCCCAGATCGAATGGATCTGCGCCTGCTGGCCGGTGTCGTACTCCAGAAGAATCGAGACGTTGTCGTCGACGGCCGATTCCACGCGGCCGCCGTCGCCGGTGATGCGGTGCGGGATGAGCCGGTTGACGAACGCGGTGAGGCGCTTGGCCGGCCCCATCAAGGCGGCGACGCGGGCGAGGGGGTACACCATCGTGTCGAGCATCGCACCGCCTTCGGCCTCGGCGCTGTAGTACCAGTTGGAGCGCGGGGGTCCCGGAAACGAGAACTCGGCCTCGGCACCGGTGATCTTGCCCAGGTAGTCCTCCCGGACGAGCTCGAGCGCGCGCAGCAAGGCCGGATTGTCGACGTACGGCAGCGCCATGAACGTGACGTCGCTCGCACGCACGGTCTCGGCCAGCGTAAGGGCGTGCTCCCAGCGGGTGACCATCGGCTTTTCGATCAGGGCGTGCTTGCCGGCCCGGACGGCGTCGGTGGCCATCGGCGCGTGGAGCGCGTGCGGCGTCGTAATGATGACGGCGTCGACCGCGGCGTCGTCGAGCAGGCGGCGGTAGTCGGTGTACCAGCGGGCGCAACCGCGCTCCTCGGCCTTGGCGCGGGCGCTAACCTCGTGCGCGGCGCACGTTGCGACAAAGCGGACGCCCCAGCCGCGTTCGGCCAGTTGCGCCGCCTGGTTGAAGAAGCGCGTGCTGATCTGGCCACAGCCGATCATGCCCAGGCGAATCTCGTCAGACACAGGTCCCTCCTCCGGCCACAGGCGTTAGCGGCTCTTGTCGGCGGCCCCCCAGCGGGCCAGTGGATGCGTGCGCTGTTCGAGCGGTAGGCCCACGCGGCCGCCCTCGATGTGCGACTCGTACACCGCCATGATCATCTCGAGCGCGGCGCGCGCGTCGTGGCCGCCCGAGCGCGGCGGACGGTCCTCATCGACTGCGGCGAGCAGATCGCGGACCAGAACCTGATTCGCCGGGTGCATCGCGCTCGCGCCGGCGGGCGCGCCCGCCGGCATCGCCAGCGGCTCGGGGTCCAGCACCTGCCACTCGTCCGGCCGGTCGGGCAGTGAGAACGGCCGTGGGTAGAAGTAGACCGGCATCGTCGCGCTGCTCCAGATGGTGAGGATGCCGTCCGTGCCGCACAGATCCATCCGGAAGTAGTTGCCCTTGCCGCCGTCGCCGGCGCGCGCCGACTCGTATGTGCCGGTCACGCCGTGGTCGAAGCCGAACGCGGCGAATATGTCGTCACCCGCGATCAACCCGGCCTGCTCCTCCGCCGGACGCACGTCGGCGGGAGTCGCGTCGTGCCCATCCTGGACGACGCGCGCGTGGCACCAGCGTGCGTCCCCGACGAAGTAGCGCATCAGGTCGAGCATGTGCGTGCCCAGCACCATCAGGTCCTGACCGCCGCCGCGCCGATCCTGCTTGCCGTATGCCCGCAGCGCCCGCAGCCGGCCAATCTTGCCCTCGGCGACGAGCCGGCGCACGAACTGGCCGCCGGGAAAGGCGCGGTTCTGGTGCGCGACCGCGACCTTGACGCCGTGCGCGTCGCACGCCGCCAGGATGCGATCGGCCTCGTCGAGCGAGCGGGCGAATGGCTTTTCGCTGTAGATGGCCTTGGCCCCCGCGCGCACGGCCGCGAGAAACATCGCCTCGCGTTGGTCGGGCTCCCGCGGAGCGATGGCCACAAGGTTGGGGCGCTCGTGCTCCAACAGCTCGCGGTAGTCGGCGTAGCCACGCGCGGCGCCGGTGCGCTCGACGGCGCGCTGCCTCCCGGCGTCGTCCGGATCGGCAACGGCAACGATCTCGACGCCGGGAAGCCCGGCGAAGGCGATGTCTAACCCGTGCCCGTAGTTGCCCCGGCCGGTGTGTCCGAGCACGGCCGCGCGGTAGGTTTCTTTGTAGCTCACAGCCATTGGCGTTCCCCCTCAGCTTCCTTTGATTTTGGGAAGGATACCTCAGTTGATTCTGGGAAGGATACCTCAATCGGCTCAACCGCTCGGCAAACCGCCGGCGTACTCGGACATCGATCCGCGGCGATTCAAATCTTCACGATTTCCTCACCTCGGCTTCATGTTGCCCTCATGGCTGCTTCATGCCTGGTTCCTACCATTCGTTGCACTCCGTCTGGAGACACATTGGAGACAGCATATTGGCCAGGCTAAGAGCCCCCGAACCAGAGAAGGAAAACAGCGAGCGCTGGTTGTTGACGTATGCCGACATGATCACGCTCCTGCTGGCGCTGTTCGTCGTGCTCTACGCCTCGAGCACGATCACCGCGGACAAGTTCGCCGAGGTTGCCGACTCGCTGCAGCGGGCGTTCCACGGGCCAGTCAATCGGAGCTCCGAGCCCCGGCCGGCGCTCCCCATCGCCAACAGGCCCAACTCGTTTGCCGGTCTCACGTCGCTGGGCACAACGATCGGGCCCGAGTTGGTGGCGTACGCCGAGCAACAGGAGTTGGGCGATCAGGTGACCGTGACGGCGACGCAGGACTCGGTCATCATCTCGCTGGCCGGCTCACTGATCTTCGGCTCGGGCAGCGCCGGGCTGCGCCCGGAGGGGCAGCAGTTCCTCGAGGTCATCGCGACGACGCTGCGCGACCTGCCCGACCACAACCCCATCCGGGTGGAGGGGCACACCGATCCGACGCCGACCGGCTCTACGCGTTTCCCCACCAACTGGGACCTGTCCACCGCGCGGGCAGCGGCGGCCGCGCGGGCGCTGGCCGAGCACGGGATCGCGGCCGAGCGACTAATCGTCGCCGGCTACGCCGACACGCAGCCCATCGCCGACAACACCACCCCCGAGGGCCGCACTCGCAACCGGCGCGTCGACCTGCGCATCATGCGCCCGCCGGAGGCGACCAGGTAAGGCGGAAACTCCGGTCTGTTTAGCTCGCGCGGCGGACTTTCTCGCGGCGAACCTGCTCGAGCTGGAACCGCCGTGTCTCCGTGTCTCTGTGTCTTCGTGGTGAGCTTCTTATACCCGGACCTCGCCGCGCTTGAACTTGGCGGCGAGCGGGGGGATGACTTCGGCGGCGAAGCGCGTGGTGCGGTAGAAGTCCTGGACGTCGGCGGGCTTGAGCTCCCTGGCCCAGGTGAGCGTCTTCTCTTCGACGAGCCGCTCGACCTTGGTCTGGCCCTCGTCGGTCTGGGTGGTCGTGATGCGCTCC
>JACQGX010000062.1 GCA_016199265.1 Chloroflexota bacterium
GGGCGTGCGGCCCCTCCCCAACCCCCGCGGCCCCCGCGCCGCGAAACGGGCCGCTCACTTCGGCCGCTGCTACGGCTCACGCGGCTCACGCGGCTCATGCGGCTCATGCGCTCGAGTCGCCCGCGAATCAATCTCGAGAGCGTCGCTCCTCACGGCCTTCGAGATAGGCGCGCAGTACGCGATCGATCTCGTCGCCACACGGCGCTTTCGCGCCGTTGGTGCCGTTTGTGCTGCTCGATGGACTCGTGGCGTGATGCGCCGCATGCGCCAGCGCCGGCTCGCGGCCGGACTCCAGCGCCGCGAGACGCTCCTCGAGCTCAAGCACCTTGTGGTGCAAACAGCGGATGACCTCGAGCTCCGGATCGGGCAGGCTCACGCGCCGGTCGTCGACACGCCGCTGCTCGCCAGTCGATGGATCGCGCTCGACGACGACTCGACCCGGCACGCCGACGACGGTGGTGTGCGCCGGTACGTCTTTGGTCACCACCGAACCGGCGCCGACGATCGCCCCTTCGCCCACCGTGATCGCGCCGAGGATCTCGGCGCCGACGAAGACCGTCACACCATCTTCGAGTGTTGGATGGCGCTTGACGCCCCGTAACGCACGGACGTCGTGCGTGTGGCTCGTGCCCAGCGTGACGCCCTGATACAGCGTGACGTCGTTCCCGACTTCGGCGGTCTCGCCGATCACGACGCCCATGCCGTGGTCGATGAAAAAGCGACGCCCAATCTTCGCCCCCGGGTGGATCTCGATCCCGGTCAGAAACCGATTGAGGTGCGAAATCAACCGGGGTACCACCGGCATGTCGGCCTTGTACAGACGATGAGCGAGCCGGTGCAGCCAGATGGCGTGCAGCCCTGGATACGCCAGTAGTATCTCGAAGACGTCGCGTGCGGCCGGGTCGCGCTCGAACACCGCGCGCACGTCTTCACGAATCAGTTGGATCACGCGAAACACCCCATTTCGTCCTTCCTTCATGCTGCCAATGCTGCGTTCATGCCGGTCCTCGACTCGCGGCCCCGATCACCAAGATTATCGCGTGTGCGGCAATTGCCTCGCCGCGACCGATGGAATCGAGCCCTTCGTTGGTCTTGGCCTTGACGCCGACGCAGCCCTCCGACAAGCCCAGCGCGCGCGCGAGCGACGCGCGCATCGCCGCGACGTGCGGCGCCAGCCGCGGCCGCTCACAGACGATCGTCGTATCGACCTGGTACGGCCGCCAGCCGGCCGGCGCTATCCGCCGGCATACATCCGCCAGAAGCTGCATACTGTCGGCATCTTTGTACACCGGGTCTCCGGGCGGAAACTGCTGCCCTATGTCCGGCAGACCGCACGCGCCCAACAGCGCGTCGATGACGGCGTGCGCGAGCACGTCGCCGTCGGAGTGCCCGAGCAGGCCCCGCTCATAGGGGATCTCGACGCCGCCGAGCACCAGACGGCGTTCCGGCACCAGTCGGTGAATGTCGTAGCCGGTACCAGCGCGGGGGAGCGCGTCGTGCGCCCCCGGCGCTACCGGCGAGTCTTGGGTAGACATGTGAGTAGGGCTTCGGCGAGGGGAACGTCTTCGGCGTGCGTGAGCTTGACGTTGCCGGCGCGGCCGGGAAAGATCGCGACCGTGCCGCCGGTTGCTTCGACCAGCGCGGCGTCGTCGGTGAAGGTGCCGGCAGCCGCGCCGGCGGCGTCGAACGCCGCGCGCAGCGCACTGGTGCGGAACACCTGCGGCGTTTGGGCCATCCAGAGGTTGTGGCGGTCGACCGTTGCTTCGACCAGAACATCGGGGGCGCCGCCCGGACCGGCCGCGCCGCGCTCGCGCGGCGCTCCCCGCTTGAGCGTATCACGTACCGGAATGGCGGCAACGGCCGCGCCCCAGCGCGCCGCGGCCCGCAAGCCGTCGGCGATCATTGCCTGATCGATCAGCGGACGCGCGGCATCGTGGACGAGCACCCAGTCGCAGCCGCCCCCGCGGTCGAGCGCGTCGAGGCCGGCGCGGACCGAGTCTTGTCGCTCGCTCCCGCCGCAAACGACGGCGCAGACTTTCGTCCAACCACGCTCGTGGACGAGCCGGCGGCCGCGCTCGACGCTCGCTTCGGCCAACACCAGGCAGATCGCATCGACGTCGGGCGACCGTTGAAAGACCGACACCGAATACGCGATCATCGGGCCGCCGCACAGCTCGAGGAACGCCTTGTCGACCCCACCGAGCCGGCGCCCGCTGCCGGCACCGGCGACGATCACACCTACCCGTCCGCGGGCGATACCATCGCTTCGCGTCGCCCCGGTGGACGCCGGCAAGGTCGAGAAGCCGTCACTCGTCATCGCTTGTCGCTTACGCGTCGTCCTCGTCGCACTCGCCGGTATCGCGTACGACGCGCAGCGTGGCGCGCGTCGACGCCGGGCGGGCCGATGCCTGGCCGTTTCCGGCGCGCGGGTGCTCGTTGCCGTCGGCAGTTCGCTTGAGGCGGCCGAAGACGAGCCGGCCACCGACCGTAGGGAGGATGCGCGTGACCTCGACGTCGGCCTTCGTCCCGACGTGGGGACGCCCCCCCTCGACGATGACCATCGTGCCGTCCTCGAGAAAGCCGATCCCCTGGCCTCGCTCGCGCCCTTCTTGCACCAGATCGAGCGCCAGCTCGTCGCCGGGGGCCACGACCGAGCGCAACGCGTTGGCCAGATCGTTCACGTTCAGGACGACGACGCTCTGGATCGTGGCGACGCGATAGAGATTGTGGTCGGTGGTGACGATCGCCGCGTGCCGCTGGCGCGCGAGGCGCACGAGCTTGCCGTCGACGTCCTTGGCATCGGGAACGTCGTCGACGACGATCTCGACCACCGCCTCACGTTGGAGCCGTTCCAGCAACTGCAGGCCGCGCCGGCCGCGCTGCCGCCGGCCGGGATCGGTCGAATCGCTGAGTCGCTGGAGCTCTTCGAGCACAAAGCGCGGCACCGTCAGCCGCCCGGGCAGGAAGCCAGTGTGGCTAATCTCGACGATGCGCCCGTCGATGATCGCGCTGGTGTCGACCAGGAGTTGCCCGACAGCGTCAAGGCTGGCCGCCGCCGTGCCGGAGCGGCCGCCGTGCGCCCCCCCGATTCGCAGCAGCGGCAGCAGCTCATCGGCACGCGCGATACCGATCGCCGTGCCCAGCCAGCCGAGGAGCACGGCCACGCCGAACGGCATCCACCGGCCGAACGGTTCCGGCAAGAGCACGATGGGAAAGGCGGCAAGCAAGGCGATCAACAGGCCGGCCCCCAGGCCAACCGTCGCACTGATGAGCCTCGGCGCCGCGAGCCCGCGGGCCAGCGCCCAGAGCGATTGCAGGGGAACGACCGTGACGTACGGCGTGATCAGCAGGCCGAGGGCGGCACCGGCCAGCGCGAGGACGAGCACGTAGCGCAGCGCGTCAACCTCGATCCCCGCTTGCGGCGAGTAGCCGGCGAGCGCCAGACCCAACTGCCAGCCGGCGATTCCGGCAACCACCATTCCAAACAGGCGCAGGAGCAACAGCATGGCAGTCCCGGTTAGTCAACGCCGGCCATGAGCAGGGCGCCATCCTTCCCATCTGGATCTAGGTTCACGATACCATCGGTGCCGGTGCCCGGCGCTCCACCGGCGCGCAGCGCCGTCGAGCGGCGACCGCGCCCGCGGCGCAGCGCGTCCTTGCCGAGCGCGAGCGTCAGCGCTTCGCCAACGGTCGCGGCGCCGGTAAGCGTCAACCCATCGGCGGTGATTTCGCCTCCTTCGCCCGCACGGTCCTTGCCCGTCAGGCGCCGCAGATCGACCGCCGGCAGGATACAGCGGTCGAAGCCGAGCCTCGCCGCTTCAGCCAGCCGCCGGTCGAGCTGCCCAACCGGGCGCAACTCGCCCAGCAGGCCGATTTCGCCGGTGACGACCAGCCCGGGCGGCACGGGCGCGTCGGCAAAGCTCGACGCCACCGACAGCGCCACACCCAGATCGACTGCCGGCTCGGCAATCTTCAGCCCGGCGACGACGTTGACGTAGACGTCCTGCGAGCCGAGCGGCAGGCCGACACGCTTGCCGAGCACGGCCAGGAGCAGGAGCAGACGGTTCATGTCGACGCCCAGTGCGGTGCGCCGCGCCGGGGCCATAGCGCTGGCGCCCGTCGGGGCAGTCAGCGCCTGGACCTCGACGAGCAGCGCACGCGTTCCTTCGACCGGCACCGTCACCGCCGAGCCCGAGCTCGCCGTGACTCGCTCCGACAAGAACGCTGCCGAGGGGTTGGTCACCTGCGCCATGCCGTCTCGCGCCATCTCGAAGACCCCGACTTCGTTGGTCGAGCCAAAGCGGTTCTTGGTGGCGCGCAGCAGACGGTACGAGTAGAAGCGCTCACCTTCCAGGTAGAGCACGCAGTCGACGATGTGCTCGAGCACGCGCGGCCCGGCAATCGTGCCGTCCTTGGTCACGTGGCCCACGAGCAGAATCGGCACGTGATGGCTCTTGGCGACGTTCATCAGCCGTAGCGTGCACTCGCGCAACTGGCTCACGTTGCCGGGCGACGATGGCACATCCTCCAGGAACACCGTCTGGATCGAGTCGACGACGATGAGCCGCGGCGCGAGCTGCTCGACGTGCGCCACGATCGCGTCGAGACTCGTCTCGGCGAGCACAAAGAGGTCATCTGCGAGCGCGCCTAGTCGCTGTGCCCGAAGGCGGACCTGGCGCGTCGATTCTTCGCCGGAGACGTACAGCACCGGGCCGCTGCTCCCGGCGACGTTCGCCGCCGCCTGCAGCGTCAGGGTCGATTTGCCGATCCCAGGGTCGCCCCCGAGGAGGATGAGCGAGCCGGGGACGATGCCGCCGCCCAGCACGCGGTCGAACTCGGCGATGCCGGTCGTGGTCCGGCCCACGTCGGCGACCGAGACGTCGACGAGCCGCTCGAACGTCGAAGCGCCGAAACGTGCGCGCACGTCTCTTGCGCCGCCCGAAGCGGGCGCAGTTCGCCCGGTGGCACGAACGCTCTCGACGTAGCTATTCCACGCGCCACACTCGGAACAGCGCCCGAGCCACTTGGCGGCCTCATTGCCGCACTGCTGGCACGTGTAGAGAACGCGCGTCTTGGGCATTAAGGAAACTTTAAAACAAATGACGAAGGACGCATGACGAAGGGGCTAACTCGGTGTGGCGGCCCTTCGTCGTTCGTCCTTCGTCATTCGTCTGGGACGCGGACCGTTGAAACGAGACCGAGGCTACGAGCCCGAGCCGGCGGCCGAGCCGGCGAGCTCGGCCTCCTTGGCTTCGGCCTCGATCGGCTCGGCCGCCACCGTCTCGATCTTGAAGTTGTCGCCGTCACGCGTGACCGTCACGCGCGCACCGGGCTTGAGCTGACCTCTGAGCAGCATCTCTGCCAGCTCGTCCTCAATCGTGTTTTGGATCACGCGGCGAAGCGGACGGGCACCGAAGTCGGGATCGTAGCCCTTGTCGACCAACAGCTCCTTGGCTTCCTGCGTGATGTCGAGCTCGAGCTCCTGCTCCTTGAGCTGCTTGCGCACCCGGACGAGCTCGTTGTCGACGATGTTGAGCACGTCGTTCTTCGTCAGCGCCCGGAAGACGACAATCATGTCGACGCGGTTGAGAAACTCCGGACGGAAGACGTTCTTGACCTCACTCAACACCTTCTCGCGCATCCGCTCGTACGCCTGTTGCTCCGAGCGCTCGTCGCCAGTGTTCGAGCGGAACCCAATTTGTGCCTCCCGCTTGATCATCTGCGCGCCGACGTTGCCGGACATGATGATGATCGTGTTCCGGAAATCGACGGTGCGCCCCTTCGAGTCGGTCAGCCGCCCGTCCTCCATGATTTGCAGCAGGACGTTGAAGACCTCGGGATGCGCCTTCTCGATCTCGTCGAGCAGGATGACGGCGTAGCTGCGCCGGCGCACGGCCTCGGTGAGCTGTCCGCCCTCTTCGTAGCCGACGTAGCCGGGAGGCGCACCGGTCAGACGGGCGACCGAATGCCGCTCCATGTACTCGCTCATGTCCAGGCGGATCATCGCGTCTTGCGAGCCGAACATGAACTCGGCCAGCCGCTTGGCCAGCTCGGTCTTGCCGACGCCGGTGGGGCCGAGGAAAATGAACGAGCCGATCGGCCGGCGCGGGTCCTTGAGCCCGGCACGCGCGCGACGCACCGCCTTGGCAACGGCCTCGACGGCCTCGTTCTGGCTGACGATGTGCTTGTGGAGCTCGGCCTCCATCTGGAGCAGCCGTTCGGACTCCTCCTGCGCGATCCGCGTCACCGGAATGCCGGTCCACATCGACACGACCTGGGCGACATCCTCCTCGGACACGATCGGACGGGCGATGTCATCCTGCTTGTGGAAGCCCGTTTCGAGCCGCTGGATCTTCTCACGCACCTTGGACTCGGCGTCGCGCAGGCTGGCAGCGGACTCGTAGTTCTGGGCCTCGATCGCGGCTTCCTTTTCCTTGATCACCTGATCGAGCTCGCGCATCGCCTCCTTGAGGCTGTTCGGCGCCGTCGCGCGCTGGATGCGCACTCGCGATGCCGCCTCGTCGACGAGGTCGATCGCCTTGTCCGGCAGGAAGCGATCGGTCACGTAGCGCCCCCCCATTTCGGCGGCCGCTTTCACGGCATCGTCGGTGATCGTGACGCGGTGGTGCGCCTCGTAGTTGGCCTTGATGCCGCGCAGAATGTCGATCGTCTCCTCGATCGTCGCTTCACGGACCTGGACGGGCTGGAAGCGCCGCTCGAGCGCCGCGTCGCGCTCGATGTACTTCCGGTACTCGTCGAGCGTCGTCGCGCCGATGACCTGAATATCGCCGCGCGAGAGCGACGGCTTGAGAATATTCGCCGCGTCGACCGCACCTTCGGCCGCACCCGCGCCGACGAGCGTGTGTAGTTCGTCGATGAACAGCATGCAGTCGCCGGAGCTGCGGATCTCCTCGACGACCTTCTTCAACCGCTCCTCGAACTCGCCACGGTACTTCGTGCCCGCCACGAGCGACCCAATGTCCAGCGTGACCAGGCGCTTGCCGACCAGCGTCTCCGGCACGTCGCCCGAGATGATGCGCTGCGCCAGGCCTTCGGCGATGGCGGTTTTGCCAACCCCCGGCTCGCCGATGAGCGCCGGATTGTTTTTGGTGCGTCGCGAAAGGATCTGGATGACACGCTCGATCTCGGTATCGCGGCCGATGACCGGGTCGAGCTTACCGGCTCGCGCCATCGCGGTCAAATCCTGACCCATCTGATCGATTGTGGGCGTACGTGACGTGTGCTTTCCTTCGCCCTGCGTGCCGGGGCCAGACTGGCTGACCACCTGAATCACCTGAGTGCGAACCTTCTCCAGATTCACGCCCAGGCTCTCCAGCACACCGGCGGCGATACCCTCACCTTCCCGTACAAGTCCCAGCAGGAGGTGCTCGGTACCGATATAGTTATGATTGAGGCGGCGGGCTTCTTCCACCGCGAGCTCGATAACCTTCTTCGCCCGCGGCGTGAGGGAGATATCGCCGATGACCATGCGGTCACCGCGACCAATGATGAACTCGACGGCGCTGCGAACCTTGTTGAGTTCGACACCCAGATTGCCGAGCACCTTGGCGGCGATGCCTTCACCCTCACGCACGAGGCCGAGCAGCAGATGCTCGGTCCCAATGTAGTTGTGGTTGAAGCGCTGTGCCTCCTCTTGCGCGAGAACGAGCACCTTCTTTGCCCGCTCGGTGAATTTGTCGAACCGGTCGCTCATGGTGACTCCTCAATACGGAGGGACACCTTGCCCCTCGTCGTAGTATATCACCAGCCACTTTCCAGAACGACGCTCGACCACCTGGTAGCGTGGCCCTCATCCCCCGGCCCCTTCTCCCACTCGGGGGAGAAGGGGAGTCGGTCGTCCCTCGACCGCCATTCCACCCCTCCCCGTATGGGAAATCGGAGCCGCCTCGCGCACGGCGGCGCCTCAGCTAGGCGACCGGCTCGCTGCCGGAGACTTCGCCGGTCCCGGCGCGCGGGCCCTCGACCTCCTCCAGCGTGAGATCGGGCGCGGGCGCGAGGCGCAGGCGGCGGCGGTCGACATCGATCGAGATGACGCGGAACGGCAGCCGCCGCCCCTCTTGGAGCTCGCGGCGATCCTGCGGCGCGATCTCGGAATTGTGGACGAGGCCTTCGATTCCGTCGTCGAGCCGGACGAAGACGCCAAACTGCGCCTGCTTGATCACCTCGCCGGCGACAGCCGCACCGAGCGGATGGCGCTCTTCGATGCGCATCCACGGATCTTCCTGCGCGCGGCGCAAGCTTAGGGCGATCTTCTTGGTTTCCGGGTCGACCGAGATCACGAAGACCTCGACCTCCTGCCCCGGCTTGACGACCTCGCTGGGATGCTTGACCCGTGTCCACGCGAGCTCAGAGATGTGGACGAGCCCGTCGGCGCCGCCCAGGTCGACAAACGCGCCGAAGCTGGCGATATTGCTTACGCGCCCGCGCCGGATCTGCCCCGGCTCGAGCTCCTGGAGCAACGTTTCGCGGCGCTGCGACCGCAACTCGCGCGAAGCCTGGCGCTCGGAGAGGATAAGCCGGTTGCGCCGGCGATCGGCCTCGATCACCTTGAGCTTGAGCGTCTGCCCGACGAGCGAGCGCAACTGCTCCATGAGCTGTTCCTGGTCTTCCTCGGTGTCGCCGGCTCGCTGGATCGAGACAAGCTGTGAGATGGGCACGAAGGCGCGCATGCCGAAGTCGACGACGACACCGCCTCGGTTGACGTCGACCACCTTGGCCTCGACGACCTCGCCGGTCTGCACCTGCTCTTGCGCACGGCGCCAAAATCGTTCGGTGCTGGCGCGGCGGTAGGAGAGCAAGGCGTTGCCATCGGCCGTCTCCGGTGCGACAACGTACACGAGCAGCTTGTCACCGACCTCCGGCGGCCGCCCCAAATCTTCTTCGATCGCGGGCAGCTCGCGCGTCGAGATCGCCCCTTCGGACTTGAGACCAATGTCGACGAGCACGGAGTCCTGGTTGATGGAAACGACGGTTCCCTCAACCACCGCGCCGCGCCGGACTTCCCGAACGACAGCCTCCTCGCTCTCGAGCAGCTCCTCCATGCTCATCGGTTCGCTGTCTTCGGCGGCGCTGCCGCCAAAACGGCTATCTTGGGCATCTCCGCGCCCTGGCCGTTGCTGCTCGTCCATCTATACCCCGTTACACGCGTTTAGAGGCATCACCGCGTGCAGCCGCATCGCCGAATGCGCGGCGGGCGGCCGCCGGTGTCCGGCCCCTCAATGCCCCCGCTCGGGGATTCCGGCCATGCGAATCGTTTTCGGTGAGTCAGCCGGTCGCTACGGTGTTGGGGGACCGGTGAGCGTCGCGGAGCACGCAGGTTGGAAACCCGGTCGCGGGAAGCAAGGCAAGTATAGACACCTGGCTTCCTGGCGTGCAATCATGGCGCCGCCCCAAAAGCGTCGCAGCCGGGGCCACGACAACCGGCGAGCTTGACGCCCTTGGTCTTGGCGCCGCCGAGGGCCGGCGAGTCGATAAACGCTTCGGAGAGATCGACGTCGGTAAGGTCGGCATCGGCGAAAAACGTTCCTTGTATGTAGGCGCCTTGCAGGCTGGCACCGCTCAGATCGGCCCCGTCGAGCTCAGCCGCCGTGAAGTTGGCACCACGCGCGTTCGCGCCGCTGAGGTTGCTCTCGCTGAGGTCGGCCTTAGCGAAGGTGACATCTTGCAGGATTGCCTTGGCCAGCTTCGCGCCGTTGAGATTGGCCCTGGAAAGCACCGCGCCGGTAAGGTTGGCCTCGCTGAGATCGGCGCCGCTGAGGTTGGCCCGCGTCAGCGTTGCGCCGCGCAAATCGGCTTTGGAGAGATTGGCGTCGCTCAAATCGGCCTTGGCGAGGTTGGCCTTGCTCAGGTCGACGCCGGCGAAATCGAGCTTGGCCAGCGTCGCGCCGCTGAGGTCGGCACCGGCAAATTGCGCCTTGGCGAGCGTCGCGCCGCTCAACGTGGCGCCGCTGAGATTGGCTGCGCTGAAATTGGTGCCGGAGAGGTCGGCGCGTGAGAGTGTCGCGCCGTTGAGGTCGGCTTTGGACAGATCGGCGCCGGCCAAGTTGGCGCCGGCAAGCTTTGCGCCGGCGCATTCCGTTTCCGGCTGGATCACGCAGTTGTTGATCGTCTTGGGACCGGTCGAGCCGCCGCAGGCGACGCTCAACACGAGCACGCCTGCGACGAGAAGACGCGCTCTCCCGCGCCGTGCCGTCAAATCTGTCCTGGTCACGGCGCGGGATTGTACCTGAACCGCTCAGGTCGTGGCGAGAGCCCGCCCAAACGTCGGGGCGCTCACTCGGACGGCATTCAAATAGAGGCCAAGCGCCGAGCCGTAGAAGAACGTGTGGGCCAGGAACTGCACGACCGGGTTGGTCTCATTCGGGAACCAGACCCACCCCGCCGCCGGTGCGATGAGGGAGAAGTTCACCAGCCAGAGCAGGAGCCCGTACACGCTCGCCGCGGTAATCAGCATCGCTGCCGAGCTTGCCAGGGCGGGGACAAACGCGACGATCAACGCAAAGATGACGCCGAACAGCGCCGCGAGCACCAAATGTACCAGCACGCCCGTGACCGCCGCCGTCACAAGATCGTAGGTTGGCTCGAGCGCGGTAGCGCCAAGCACCATCGCGCCGATCATGCGCAGCGGCATCCAGAAGGCCGCCGCGCCCATCATCAGTGCGGCGACGATCATCTCGAACATGGCGAACACGATGCCGGCGATGATGCCGCCGATGATCCCCTGTTTGATCCACCAGCCGACGTCTGGACGCGTTCCTCTTTCGAATGTAGCTGCCATAGAGCCCCTCCTTTACCACGATAGGTGGCATGATGGCCGTAGCGACCGCTACTGGACCGTGCAGAGAGCGTGCCAGCGCGGCGAAACAACGTAATCCACATCACAAAAGAGGCAACAGCGGGCAAGGCACGCGCTTGGGATAGCTTGGGAGATCGGTTGGGCATGAGCACGACAGCGCTTTCCCACGATGCTTGGCGTATACCCGCGATGGTGACTGATACTCTTCTTGGGAAGAGTATCCCCAGACTGCGAAACGCGACGCCCGGCCGGCGGCACCGAACATCATGCAGACAGACATTCACCAGCGCCTGGAGCAGGTCTTCGAGCCGCAGCAAGCCGCCGTGCTTGCCGAAGTTATTGCCGCCACATCCGGCGTGGCCGCGATTTCCGGCGAGATCGCAGCACTCACGTCTGCCGTCGGCGGACTGGCGGAGGCGCAGCGGCGGACGGAGGAACGCGTCGATACGCTGGTGCAGACGATTGAGGGACTAGCGGAGGCGCAGCGGCGGACGGAAGATCGTCTCGGCGGACTGGCGGAGGCGCAACGGCGGACGGAAGATCGTCTCGGCGCGCTGGCGGAGGCGCAGCGACGCACCGAAGAGCGCATGGACACGCTGGCAGATGCCATGGGGCGACTCGCGCAGGCGCAAGCACGCAACGCGGAGCAACTCGGGCTGATCGACGTGACGCTGACCCGCGCCCAAGATAAGCTCGGCCGGCTCGACGGGCGTGTACTGGAGCTGACCTATCGCGAAAAGGCCGGGGCCTACTTTGGCCCGCTGCTCCGGCGCATGCGACTCGTCCTCCCCCATACACTCGAAGACGCCCTGGAAGCACAGGTGTCACCTGAGGACTTTCAGGATGTGCTGCGCCTTGATCTCCTGGTTTCGGGACGGCCGCGCCGCCCGCGAATCGACGCCGAAGTTTTACTGGCGGTGGAGATTTCCGTCGCGATCGACGAGCATGACGTAGTGCGCGCTCGGCGCCGGGCGTCGATCCTGCGGCGCGCCGGCTACCAGGCGGTGCCGGTCGTAGCCGGCGAGCATCTCACTGCCGGCGCGGAGGGTGAGGCCCGCCAACAGCCAGTAGTGGTCCTGCTCGATGGCCACGCGCTGCACTGGGACGAGGCACTTGCTGACCTGGTGGGCCCAGCAGCGTAACGGCCAGCGCGGCGGGCGCCCGCTTCCAGAGTACGTGCGAGAGTGAATGCGAGCGGCCGTTGGCGGCGTGCCCGATCTGCTATGCTTAGTAGGCAGACGGAAACAACTGCACCGCTCTTGTTCTCTGAGACGCCGGTAGGGACCACGCCGCGTAGTGGCCCACAACGGCCGTCAGCACCACCATCTCGTCGCCGGCTCCACTGTATCCGGTCGCAAGTTCTGGGCTGCCGGATCTTTATCTTTAGGAGGGCGCAACAGATGCGTACCGGTTCGATTGTGCGGTTGGTGCGAGACCGCGGCTTTGGCTTTATTCGCACGGACAACGGGCAGGAAGTCTTCTTCCACGCCACCGGCGTGACGGGAGCAACCCCGTACGACGGCCTGAACGAGGGCCAGACCGTGAGCTACGACGTGGAGCGGGACACCCGCGGCCGCGGCGAGCGAGCGGTGAACGTCCAAGTCGCCTAAGGGCGCGGTCGCTTTTGAGGCGACCGGCCATTGTCTATTATCTAGGGGCCGGGTGCTTGTTGGCACCCGGCCCCTAGTTGTTTACTATTGCCGGGTCGCCAGTCCCCTGTACGGAGCCGATGGCATTGTGCCGTACGATCGGCGTCCGGTTGCTCCGCGGCGGTAGTGCGCCAGCGAGATGGAGTGAAAAGGCATGAGCAACAGCAAGAGCAACTACACCCTCGTGAACGCGGACGGCTCTCCCGGCTACGTCGCTCCCCACGAGTCGGCATGCCCCGACCACCGGCGCTACATGGCGGTGCACCGGGTGGACGGCGGCGGCTGGGGAATCGTGGACCGCCGCACCGGCAGACTACTCCATGAAGCGCGGCCCAATCAACACCGCTACCAGGGCTGGCAAGATGTCCAGACGGCGGTTCGGGCTCTTAACGGCCCCGAAGCACGATAGCGGCCCATTGCACGCATACCCCGTGCAGCCTGTACCCACCGCCCATCAACTGCGCGGAACCTGGCGCCAGCCCTCCGCCAGCAACGACTCGATCTCCGGCTTGACCGACTGCAGCGCCTCGCGTGCGGCGCGCCGTCCTTCCCATACCGGCTGGAGCGCCTGGTTCAGCGCCGCCTCGACGCGGTTCCAGGTGGGCGCCATCGGGCGGCGGGCGAGGTAGGTCGCGCCCTGCGCCATCACTTCCGGATGCTCTGGCGGCCGGCGCTCCTTCCATTCCCTGAGCGTCGCCGTCGACTTGCGGAAGGGCGGCGCCTCGCCCGACTCGACTTGTATGAGGTCGTTCTCTTTGCTCGCCAGGAACCGCTGCAGTTGCCAGGCGGCCTCCTGCTCCTTGCTCCCCTTGTTGAGCGGCCAGGCATGCCCGCCCCCGGTGGTCGCCGTCGCCTTGGCGCCCCACGGCACCGGCGCCGTGTCCGACCGGAATGGCACGTCCTTGAGCCGGCCGGCCGTCGCCACCGCCCCGTAGTAGAACGCGCTGCGCCCCGCGAGAAACGCACCCTGCGTCGCGTCCTCCCTCGCCTGCGTTGGCGTCGGATGGGCCTTGTGGACGTTGATCAAGTCGGCGAAGTACTGCAGCCCCTCCACCGCCGCCGGTTGGTCCAGCACAAACGTGCGATCGTCGTCGGTGAGCACGTTGGCGCCGTTGCCCAGCGACCACACCCAGGCATCTTGCGCCGAGAGCGGCGTCCCGAACGCCCACACGCCGCCCGGCTGCGGCGGCGTGCCCGCCGGCACGAAGCGCTTCAGCGCCGCGACGAACGCCTGCTGGTTCCAGCGCCGATCCCCCCAGTCCATCGGCGGGCGGGCGACGCCGTGCCTCTCCAGCAGGTCCACGTTGTAGAACAGCACGCGAAACGCCAGCCAGGGCAGCGCGTACTGCTTGCTCTGCCAGCGGTACATCGCCAGCCCCTTCTCGAAGAAGTCGGCGGTGTCCAGCTTGTCGCGCTTGATGAACGCGTCCAGCTCCATCAACTGGTTCTGCGTCACCATCACCGGGATGAATGTCCCCTCCAGCCGGAAGATGTCCGGCGCGGAGCCGGCCGCGTAAAGTGAGAACAGCTTCTCCTCGTAGCTGCCGGTGTTGTGGTGGATGAACTCCACCGTGTGGCCGGTCAGCTCGGTGAAGCGCGCGATCTGCTGCTCATGGACTGCGACGCGCGACGCCCCGCCGGTGGCCATCCAGCTCACCCGGGCGCCACGCGCCGCCCGCTGCAGCCCGGGTTCCTCGCGCGCCGCCCCGAAGCCACAGCCGGACGCCACAGCGGACGCCACGCTCACGCCGCCGGCCAGCCCGAACGTGCCGCGCAGCCACCGGCGCCGGGACACCGATGTCACCGATAGCACCGATGTGACCGTCGTTCCAAGTAGTGCCTCGTGCGTTAGCTCTGTCATCAGTTTCCTCCCTACATGCGGCCCATCATCGTACCACGCCGTTCCAGGGGCGGCCGCGGTGCAGGTGACGCGAGGGTGCAGGCAAGACATCCGGAGGCGTAGATGTCCTGTAGGGGCGTATCGAGATACGCCCAGGGGCGGCGGTCGGGCGTATCTCCATGCGCCCCTACAGCCAGTGGCGGTCCCCGGAACTTCTGCGTGCACCCCGGGCACTTCGAGCGCCCGGCAGCGCTGCACGAAATCGTTCGTTCGGCATGTCGATTTCGCCGGCGCTTGTTCGACGCATAAGTAGAGCCGAGGTACAGCGGGACGATCTCGACCGGCAACTCGGCCCAAGACCCAAAACCAGAAGGAGACACAACGATGCGTTTCATGGTGCTGCTCAAAGCCGACCAGAACACAGAAGCGGGCGTTCTCCCGAGCACGGAGCTCCTCGCCGCAATGGGGAGGTACAACGAGGATCTGGTGAAAGCCGGCGTGCTACTCGCGGCCGAGGGGCTGCAGCCGAGCTCGAAGGGTGCGCGAGTGAAGTTCTCCGGAGCGAAGCGCACCGTGATCCACGGGCCCTTCTCCGAAACGAAGGAGCTGATTGCCGGCTTCTGGCTGATCCAGGTGAGGTCGAAAGAGGAGGCGATCGAGTGGGTCAAGCGCTGCCCAAGCCCGCTCGAAGGCGAGGCTGAGATCGAGATTCGCCAGGTGTTCGAGGCCGACGACTTCGGCGCCGAGTTCACACCCGAGCTCAGGGAGCAGGAGGCGCAAATGGCCGCGCAAATGGCCGCAAACCAGTAGGCGTGACACGGCTCAGTCTTGCGGTGGCGCTCGCGATGGCGTTCGGTCCAGCGGCGGGCCTCGAGGTTGTCGATGCGCTGACCTCCGAGCCGCCGCTCGAGACGTACCACTTCTTACCGAGCGTGCGCGGCGACTTCCTCTTCAAGCTTGGCCGCTTCGACGAGGCCCGGTTGGAGTTCGGGCGCGCGGCATCGCTGACGCGCAACGCACGCGAGCGCACGCTGCTCCTCAATCGCGCGGCCGCGTACGCAGGCGGATCGGCGCCGCCCGTGCCAAGGTGACGAGCACGCGTCCAGTCGCGTTGGTCTTGGCGTGTCAGGTCTTCGCCGGCTCGCGCCGCAGCTCCGCGTCCAGCGCGTCCAGCATAGCGCACGAGGCTGCTTCAGCCGGGGCAACTCGTCACCTTCGGGCGGCGATCGGTGCGTGAGGCTATGGTCTCCGCATGCAGTAGAGCGCGACCGCCATCCCCACGACTACCACGACCCACTGGACGACGCTCAGTTCCGGGAGAGCTACCACAGCGGCACGCTCAGCCAACGTCTGACGGGCACCCGGAGAGCGACGACGGCAGCGGCGCAGAGGAGCGACACGACACCGGCAGCGAGAGGGACCGCGCCGGGGCCACTCGGGTGTCTCTCCCGCTCGGATATCCAGGCCGCGGCGCCGGACCGCGGGTCTGTCGCGGTGGCGACGGTCTCGGCGACGACGTGGCGTCCGTCTGCCACGACGACTATGGCGGGTGCAAACCGGGGCGAGGCGTCGCCTTCGAAGCAGAGGCGATACGTGCCGTACTGGTTGGGCACCAGCCCAGCGGTATCAAGCACGCCCCAGCCGCGCTCATCGGTGCGCACGCGCCACGCAGGTGGGTCGCTGCCGGTGAAACCAAAGCGCTCGGCGAACTCGGGAGCCCAGAGGATGGAGATACTCTCAGTGGTGAAGGCACCGCTGTCCAGGATGACGCGAAGCTCGACCGTGACACGGCCAGCGGCGCTGGCAGCGTATTCGGCGGATGCTTTCAGAAGGATGATGGGTCCGGTGGCGCAGAGGACGGCAATGGCGGCGTAGGCATGCAGAACGTGTCGTGGCCGCACGCCGGGGAACAGCACGTGGAGCGCGAAGGGCGGCGCGTAGGCGAGCAGAAGGCCCACCACTCCAAGGCGGCAGCACCACACCAGAGTGGGCATACCAACCAGCGCCAGCGGCAGGAGCCAGCCGAACTCGCGGCCGAGGGTGAGTTCACTCGCGAGGTAGGCGAGGCGGTCCGCGGCGCCTTCGAGCGTGAGCAGAGTGACCTCGCCTTTGGCGAAGCGCCAGGGCGCGCCGTGGAGTTGGGTGCGGTACCACGCATCCGGCGCGACGGCGAGCGCGGTGCCGGCGGACCAGGCGGCCAGGAATGCGGCCCGCAGACGCGAGGCGGGAAAACCGAACCAGGCGATGGCCGCGATGCCCGGCACAAGGAGCGCCTGGGTGTACCGGACTGAAAACGCGGCGCCGAGCAGCAGCGCGCGCGGCGCGGCCGACGCTGGCGGCGCGAGAACTCCTCGTGGTGGGGACGCGACGGCGGCGAGGGGCGCGGCGACGGCTAGGGCGGACAGGGCGAGCGCGAGACCATCGGCCATGGGGGCGGCGAGCCACGAAAAGAGCTCGTACGAGGCGGCGACGGCGGCACCGGTGGCGGCCCACGGGGCCTGCCACCGGGCGGTCCGGGGTGCGGTACGGAGGACCGCGAGCGTGAGGACGCCCGTGGCCGCGGACGCCAGCAGGCCGACGAGGCGGTTCAGGCCAGACAGGCCGGCGTCACCCGCAACGCGGTACGCAGCGGCGAGGGCGACGCTGTGGCCAGGGGGCCAGACGCTCGCGGCGGCGCCCGCCGCGTCGGGGGCTCCGTAGCCGACGTGGGTGGTGGGGAGCGCGGAGAGCGGGAAGGCGTGCAGCGGCGTGCCTCGCTCGGTGAGGTCGGCGGCGATCTGGACGTAGACGTACGGGTCGCTCGCGGTCACGCCGGCGGGCCGGTGGCACGAGAGCGCGTCCCACTGGAGCCAGAGGGCGGCCGCGGCGACAAACGGCCAGGCGAAGCGCAGGCCCCGGGCGAGGGCGACCGTGAGGAGGGCGCCCCACACGGCGACGACGAGTGCGGCCCGCGGCGCAAGGATCCGCAGGGCCTCGGCGGCGTCGGGCTGACCGGGGAAGGGCATGCTGGGGCTGGGCTCCCTGAAAGATCGAGGGCCGAGAAGGTTCAGGTGGCGCGGCGGGTGGCGCAGTCGTAGAGGGTCTGGCCACCCGTCGACGCGTCGCCGGCCCACTCGCGCGACGGTACGCCGGTGCAGTTCTGGGTGACCCAGCGCGAGACCTCCGAGCCGCTGCCGGGGGTGCCGAGGGCGCCGTGGACGACGTAGCGCACGTCGCCGCGGGCAACGCGCTCGGCGAACTGGGCGGGCGTGACGATCTGCTCGCGACCGGTGATGCCGCCGTACGCCATCACCGGCTGGCCGGTGGCGATGATGTAGGCCGAGGCGGTCAGCGCGCTGGGAGCGGCGAGCATGAACCGCGCGGTGCCGCGGTTGGTGGTGAGGTAGCGCACCAGGAGACGCAGTGCGGCCTGGGTGCTGCCGGTCCCCGTGGCGCTCTGCGCTCCCGCGGCGGGCCGGCCAGTGCCTTGGCCGGCCTGAGCGGCCTGCGTGGCCGCGGCGACCTGGGGCGCGCGTCCCGCCTGGAAGGTGCCGTTGGCCGCCGGGCCCTGGGCGATCAGCGCTTCCCGGGTAGCCCCGGCGATCTGGGTGCGCTGGGCGTCGCGGGGATCGAGCGCCGCGCGTGCGGCCGGCGCGGCCGTGGGCGTCGCGGTCGGCTGTGCGCGGCTGGCCTGGAAGGTGGCGATCGCGGCGGGGCCCTGCGCGATGAGCGCCTCGCGCGTGGCGGCGGCGATCTGGGTTGCCTGGGCCAGGCGCGTCGCCTGGGCGGCGGGCGCAAGCGCGGTGGGGATGGCGGCCGCGGGCTGTGCGGGCGCGCCGGGCGCCGACGCCGCCGGTGCGGGGAGTACGGCCGGAGCGGCGCCGCGGGGAACGATGCGCTGGAGGCCGTTGGTGCCGGCGATGAGGCTGAGCTGCCGGTTGTCGGTGGTCGAGGCGATGTACGGGCGCCGGTCGGGCGGCGTGAGGTCGACGACGACGGGCCAGGCGAATGACACGACCAACAAGAGGACCGAGGCCGCTGCGAGATGGAGGAGGCGGCGAGCACGAGGCAGCGGCGCGAGGGCGAGGTAGACCCCGAAGACCGCGGGCAGAGCGAGGTACGCCTGCAGCGTCTTGATCTCGAAGCCAAGACCGACCAGCGCGGCTGCGCCGAGCAGCCGCCCGAGGCTGCCCAACTCCGCTGCGCCCAGAGGCCGACGGGTGGCTTGTCGACGGCGAGGAAGCCGCCCGAGTCGAACCCGGCGAAGAAGAACGCGTGCCAGTTCTGGCCCATGCTGCGGACGGCGGCGGCGTAGAAGGCGTTGCCGTAGCCGAGCCGGTCGAGCCGGAAGAGGTTGAGGAAGGCGGAGACCGCCAGGACCAGACCGATGCCGAGCGCCTCCCATGGGCGGACATCGCCGAGAATGGCACCGGCACGGTCCCCGGCCCGCGGCCTCGACTCCCCCGAGGCGCTCGCCCCAGGCGGCGCGAGCGGCGGGTCGACGGCGACGGTGCGCGTCACCCCGGTCGTCGCGCCGGTCGTCGCGCCGGTCATTTCACCCTCCCGCGTAGCTGCGCAATCATGGTGGTGGGCTCCATCTCGTCGCCGAAGACGCCGCCGGGGTTGTCGACGAGCCAAACGTGGAGCATCTCGAGCGTTTGCTCACGAAAGGCGGTGTTGGGCGGGCACTTGCCACCGGCGGTGATCGACGGCGCTGAGGCAATCAGTCGGGACAACATCGGTCGTTAGGCCCTTTCTTCGTCGGTGGGAAGCGGCGGATCAGTCGGCGTGGGTCGGTAGGCGAGGAGCTCGAGACGCGGGATGACGACGCGGGTGCGCAGCGTGCCATACAGGAGGGTGGCGATGCCGCGCTGGCCGGTGGCGGCGTAGAAGTCGTCCCCGAAGTCGAAGACGCCGAGGGTGCCGTCGGCGAAGACGATGGCGCCATTGCGGCCGTCGGCGTCGAGGATGAACTCGAAGTCGCCGTGGTCGCCGCCGGGAAGCACGAGGGCGGCGAGGAGGGTCCATTCGGCGGAAGCGCCCTGCAAGGGGACGTGCGCGGGTACAGCCGGCGGGGGTGCAGCGCGCAGGGTCCCCGGTGCGATGAGTGGCGCGGCGGCGATGACGGCCGCTGCCAGCGTGTGTGCACGGGCGAGTAGGCTGGGTAATGACCTTGTCATGCTTGACCTCTTCATCGTCTTGCTCGTACGCGCCCGCCTGCGCGCACGCTCGGCATGATCGCCGCTATCATCGTGGCCAGCCATCGGGCGCAGGCGGCCCTCCCGCAAGTAGTACGCTTAGAGTACTATTTACTACGGCCAGAGTCAAGTCTGTGTGCGCCTCCGCGACCACTCACCAGGTCTACTTGTGCCAAGGATGCGCGGCCCGCAGAGACGGCAACGCCAATAGATAGTAAGCAAAGACGTACGGAGTTGGCAATCGCAGATCAAGACGAGTTGGCGGCAGCGGCCGCGGTGCGCCGGAGTGTGATGCGCCTTGCCCGCCGCCTGCGCGCGGAGCGTCCGGACGACGGGGTGACGTTGGCGAAGCTGAACGTGCTGGGGCACCTTCAGCCGGTGGGGGCGCTCACAGCGGGCGAGATCGCGGCGCTAGAGCGGGCACAGCCGCAGTCGCTGACGCGCGTGCTGGCGGAGCTGGAGGCGGAGGGGCTGATCACGCGGGAGCAGGATCAGGCGGATCGGCGGCGCTCGATTCTGCGGATCACACCGGAGGGGACGCGGGAGCTGGTGCGGAACATGCGGCGGCGCGACGTCTGGCTGGCATCCGCCATGGCATCCGCGCTTACCCCCACCGAACGAGAACTCCTAAAGCTCACCGCCGGCCTTCTCGATCGTCTCGCCGACAGCTAGCGTAAGTTTTGTGCAACCAGGGACACAATCGTTGAATCGGGTGGATTCTTGATCAATCGGACGCGCTACGGCAGCCTCTCACCGGAGGCTGCTGATGGACGTGCGCGACGCGGTAGAGGGA